>JASBYO010000040.1 GCA_029983925.1 Flexilinea sp. | reverse complement strand
GCCATCTTGCGGATCATCTCCCGAGCGGCCTTAAGCGCCGCTTCCGCCTGCGACACGTCCTTACCGCCGCCCTGGGCCATCGTCGGGCGTCCGCCGCCCTTCCCGCCCGTCAGCGCCGCCATCTTCCGGATCAGCTCGCTGGCGTTAATCCCGCGCTTAGCTAACCCCTCGGTAACCGAAGCGATAAACTGCACCTGGTTATTCAGCACAGTCCCCAAAACGATCACCGCGTTTTCGTTCATCGCCTTAAACCGGTCCGCCGTCTCGCGCAGCGTTTCAACGTCCATGTCTTTCAGCAGCATCAGCAGCGTCGGGATGCCGTTGATCGTCTCCGCTTTCGAACTAAGATCGCCGATCTGCTGCAGCAGGTTCGCCTTTTTCGCCGCCTCCAACTCTTTCGTCAGCTCCTTGAGCTGCTGGTGGCGTTCGATCGCATAGTTCAATAAATCCTCGCGGCTGACGTTAAATAACCGCGTCATCTCATGAATCAGCGTATTCTGGGTTCGAACGAATTCGAGCGCTTTCCGGCGCGTAATCGCCTCGATCCGGCGGATACCGGTCGCGACGCTGCCTTCGCTGAGGAGCAGGAAAAAGCCGATCTCGGACGTATTCGAAACGTGCGTCCCGCCGCAGAGTTCCGCCGAAACCGGCTCGTCGCCGTCGAGAACGCGCAGCACGCGCACCCGTTCGCCGTATTTTTCGTTGAAGAACGCCGTAACGCCCGCGTTAATCGCGTCGTCCAGATTCTCGATCTTCGTCGTAACCGGAAGCCCGGAAAAAACGCCGCGATTGACGATCTCCTCGATTCGGGTCAGTTCTTCCGCCGTCAGCGCGCGGTTCCAGGTAAAGTCAAAGCGGAGCCGATCCGGCGCGACGAGCGATCCGGCCTGACGCGCTTCCGGCCCTAAGACCTGGTGAAGCGCCGCGTGAAGCAGGTGCGTCGCGGTATGGTTCGCCTGAATATCGCGGCGGCGGTCGAGATCGATTTCGACCGTAACCGCTTTTCCGCTGACGACCGTCCCTGAAGCGACCGTTCCGTAGTGCAGGATTAAGCCGTTAATCGGACGGCGGACCTCCTGAACCTCGAAGACGAAAGAACCGTCCTGAGCGCGGATCGTCCCCGTGTCGGCGACCTGACCGCCCATTTCCAGATAAAGGTTCGTCGCTCCGACGATCAGCTCCGCGCTCTCGCCCTCTCCGATCGTCTCGTACGGCTGACCGTCGCTCAGCGCGAAGAGTAAATCCGTCGAAATCGGCTCGCGCCGGTACGGATCATACGCGACGCCGCTCTCCGGAAGCTTTCCCGACTCGACCAGCGCAGTCAGGTAAACGCCGTAACGTTCCGCCTCCTCGCCCGTCATCTTTCCGATCGCTTTTCCGGCGCCCGACGCGATCCGATGCGCCTCGGCCGCTGCGCGATACCCGTCGCGGTCGACGTCGAACCCCCGGTCCCGGACGAGATCGTAGGTGATTTCGATCGGAAGCCCGTGCGTCGAGTACAGGTCAAAACAAACCGCGCCATCGATGACGGTTTCGCCTTTCGCGCTCATCTTAGCCAAAATCTCGTTCAGCTCGTGCATCCCGGCGTCGAGCGTCTTATTGAAGCGTTCCTCCTCGGCTTTAAGCGCGACGAGAATCGCCTTGCGCGCCCGACTGAGTTCGGGATAAGCGTCCTGATACGTCTCGATAATCGCTTCCGCGACCTGATCCATGAACGGTTCGTTAAGACCCAACTGGTGGCCGAAGCGAACCGCGCGCCGGATAATCATCCGGCAGATATAATTCCGCCCGACGTTCCCCGGGACGACCCCGTCCGCGATCAGGAACGACGCCGCGCGCGCGTGATCCGCGATCACGCGGTACGGCGTAAAATTCTTCGCCATCGCCGCGTCGTCGGTCCCGGACAAACGCTGAATCGCTTTCAGCGCCGATCGGAACAGGTCGGTCCGATAATTCGAATCGACGCCCTGGAGAATCGAGACGATCCGCTCAAACCCCATTCCCGTATCGACGAATTTCTGCGCCAACGGAACAAGCTCGCTCGCGCTGATCCGGTTATACTGAATGAAAACCAGATTCCACAGCTCAAGGAAGCGCGCGCAGTCGCCGTTCACCGAACAAACATGCCCCGGGACGTCTTTCTTGTCACAGCGGTCCGGTCCCAGATCGATATGAATCTCGGAACAGGGGCCACAGGGACCGGTCTCCGCCATCTCCCAGAAGTTTTCTTTCCGTCCGAAATAGCGAACGTGGTCCGGGTTCATCCCCGGCTGGGTTTTCCAGATTTCGAAAGCTTCCGAATCGGTCTCGATCTCGCCCTGCTCATCCTTGAAGCAGGTCGCCCATAATTTGCTCTTGTCCAATCCCCAAACGTCCGTCAGCAGCGTCCAGGCCCATTCGATCGCCTCTTTCTTGTAATAGTCGCCGAAGGACCAATTCCCAAGCATCTCGAAAAACGTATGGTGCGTATCGTCGCGGCCGACCTCGTCCAGATCGTTGTGCTTTCCGGCGACGCGCATGCATTTCTGGCTGTCGACCGCGCGCTTATAATCGCGCTTGTCCGTTCCTAAAAATACGTCTTTAAACTGGACCATCCCCGCGTTGGTAAACAGGATCGTGTCGTCGCCGACCGGAACCAGGGAGGAAGATCGAACGCCGGTATGTCCGCGTTCGATAAAAAAATCGATAAATTGCTTTCGGATTTCGTTTCCTGAAAGAATCTGATCTGTCATTGTCATTCGCCTTTTCTCTTGTAAACTATTCGTAAAATTATACTTGAGACGTGGATTTTTCATGAGCCGGAAACGGAAAATTAAGACCGCCTGCCGCCCGCGTTAAGATCCGCAGCGCAAACCGGTTCCCAACAAACCGTCCCGGTTTCGCGCAATATATCAAATTCAATTATTTTTATGATATGCTGTTCATTCATAGCGCAGCGTATCTTTAAAAAAATTCGGACGGTTATCCGTTCCTGTTATCATGCGGGGCTTCATATATGGAGAATCATTTACGCTTATTTATCGCCGCTTCGCTTCCGAGCGAGCTAATAACGCGTCTTGACCGGGATATCCTAACCGCGCCGGAACTGCGAAAAAGCGGACTCCGTCCCGTCCCGGCGCAGAACCTGCATCTCACGCTGCATTTCATCGGAGAGACGCCGGAAACGAAACTGCCGGATATCGATTCGGCGTTGGAACGGGCCGTCGGCGGAATCGCCGGTTTCCGGGTTCGGCTTGTCGGCGGCGGCTGTTTCCCGAACCGGCGTTCGCCGCGCGTTTTTTGGATCGGGATCGATTCCGAAGCGAGCCAAGCGCTCGGCTCGCTCGCAAAAACAGTCAAAAACGAGCTCCGAAAAGCCGGAATCGGCGGGGATCCGAAACCCTTCCGGCCCCATCTCACCATCGCGCGCGTCGGCGAACGATTCGACGCCGATCAGGACGCGGGAGCGTTATTGAAAAAACTCGACGCTTTCAACTCGGATCCGTTCGAAATAAATGAAATCGTCTGCTGCGCTTCCGATTTAAGCCGCGGGAAACCCGTTTACGAAAAAGTCATCGAAAAACGTCTGATCGGTTAAATCTGCTAAAATTTATTAACAAAATAGCCATTAAGGAGTCCGAATGATAAAAAAAGCGGAAACAGCCGATATCGCGCGGCACATCGTCGAAATTCTCGAAGACCATAAAGGCGAAGATATCCATCTCCTCGACGTTTCGGAACAGGTCGATTTTACCGATTTCTTCGTCATCGTCACGGCGACGTCGGACCGCATGATCCAAAGTCTCGCCGACGCCGTTCAGGATCAGATTCGAGACGAATACAAACTGCACAGCAAAATTCAAGGAGTCAGCGGCGGCGGTTGGACGTTGATCGACATGGGCGATATCGTCGTCCATATTTTCGCGCCCGAACGGCGCGATTTCTATGATTTGGAATCGCTGTGGAAAGAAGCGAAAACGATCCTGCGCGTTCAGTAAAGGATTCAGAACCCGACCGGCAGCTAAACACGTTTCCCTTTTTATTATTTGTTTAGCTAGAACAGGAAACAACGAGCTGGATACAGGAGAAAACGCTCAGACCATTTTCCTTAAAGAAATTTTAATTTATAATTTGCCGCGTTTTCTTGGTATTTGTTTCTTTTTTAGTGTAGAATTGGGAAGAATAAGGGAGACTTTTTCTCAATAGCCTGGTATTCAATCATATACAACTTAGTGGAGAATCTTATGTTAAAAGTCAGTCGGAAATTAAATTATGGTTTACAGCTCATGGTTGCGTTGGCATTCAATAAAGACAACCAATCGATCGCTACATCGAAATATGCCGAACAGCTCCAAATCCCGCTCCCGTTTTTACACCAAATCGCTCACGCGCTTCAGTTAAACGGCCTGATTAAAGCGACGCCGGGACCGAAAGGCGGACTTCGCTTAGGAAATAAGGGATTAGATACGAGTTTGTTTGATATTATCCACGCTCTCGAAGGACGTTTTTCCGTTCCGGTTATCGAGGGCGACGTCTCGATCGTCGAAAACGATATCGCGCTCGGGGTTTGGAAAGAAGTCGGATCAAGGATCAACGCAATTCTGCGCGATTATACGTTGAACGATCTGATCAATTCCAACGAAATGACGGAGAAATAATTTTCCTCATAGATTCGTATCAAGAACCCAAACGAAAACCTTAAAAAAATCCGTATTTTTGCAAATACGGATTTTTTCATGCCGAGCGTCCGACGATCGAACCGTAAAAAAAGACAAATGTCCGAAAAAATCCTTCCTGACTTGATCGGACATCGTCCAAAATCGCTAAACAGTTCTAACGTTTAGTAATCAAATCGGCTCCTATCGCTATGGAGCGGGCGGCGTCCCCATCGCCGCGTCATAGGCCTCTCTCGTTTGCGTATACTCGATCGGATCGCGCGTCGGAGACGGCAGCGCCCAAGTCATCGTGTCCTCCGATACGACGCCCTCTTTCCAGGGCAGCATCTCAAAGAAATCGCCGTAAGACAGGCCCTTATTAATCTCGTATCGTCCCAGCATGAACATGATATTAGCCGTCTGATGAATCGTCGTAACTTTCGTAAACGCAATCTTATACAGCGCCTTACTCACGCGCGAAACCATCTCGCCGCCGCCGTCCATGATCCCGCCGGAATAGGCGAACGCTTCAATCGGCACCCCGAACATCTCTTCCAGATCGACCTTCGACATACCGATTTCCCGCCCATAGTGGGCCGGATCGGGGGAACCGTCATAACCGCAAGAACCGATCTCCCAACCGTCCGCCATCATCTCATTCACATGCGACGCGAGAATACTGTTCTTCTCGTCAACTAAATTGGAATACAGGAACAAATTCCCAACCATCCCGTATTTTTTCAAAATCGGATACGCGTTGACGTATTGCCCCATTTTCGACGAATCAAACGTGAACATTACCGGACGCGGAGGCAATTCTCCCCCATCGTATAAAACTTTGATTAATTGCGAAATCGTAATGCTCGTATACCCAAGCTCATATAACGTTCGCACCTGCTGTTCGAATTCCGCCGTCGTCACATTAAACGGACTTTCCCATTGATAATACGGATCCTGGTCAGCGTTATCCGCAACATCGTGATAATAAAGAACGAAAACGTCGGCCGCGCCGGCGCTGTGACGGACCCAGGTCGGCGTCGGAACGAGCGTTTCCGTCGGCGTAACCGTGGGGGTAGGCGTCGTCGTCGCCGTGGCGGTCGCGGTAAACGTAGCCGTCGGCGGCGTCAGCGAAGCGAGACGGTTCCGTTCCGCGGTAAAGGTCTCCGCTTGAACCGTATATAAAAAGCCCGCGGGCGTATTTTGATCCGGGACGTTGCAGCCGGCAAAAACCATGAGCGCCATGGTCATCGCGAAGACCGTCCCGATAAGATTCTTTTTCATATTCCTCCCAACTTTTAACAAGCCGAACATCAAAAATATTTTACATGATTTTTTAAAAAGCGAAATTTTCCGAATCTTTACGTCGGGAATTTCGTCTCCCGCGCGATCCGGCCCTATATTCGCGCTTTCTTCATACGAAAAAACAGACCGCCGAGGAACAAAAGTCCGGGCGAGGATTTATAAAAAAAACGGGGCGTAAGAGATCAGGCGAAAATCCAAACGGTAATCAATTCAGCGTACAAAACAAAAAACATAGCCGCCATTCCCAAAGCGCCGATAAGCTTTCGCTGATATGCGCCGCCGCGTTCGACCCGTTCCAACAGCACAACCAACGCCGCGAACAGCGGCAGCGCGAATAGTACCGGCGACAACAAACGCCATTGAACGCCAAGCAGCAGATTGGAAAGAACGATTGCCAGATAAGCTAAAGCGGCGAAAAAGGCGTAAGCGTGGAAGCGTTGACGCCGGATCATCGTCGCAAACAACCCGTCCTGAAACGTCGCGCCGCAATCCATATCCGCCATCGCCTTCAAAAAACGATCGCAAAAATAGAAAAATAAATTCGCGGTCAGCATCGCTAAAATTGTCGTCCGCGCCCGCGCGCCGTCTTGCGCCGCGACCAGGAACAACGCCGGCAGCACGAAAAGAAATACGCCGTCAAGAAATTCCCGCGTCCAGACAAAAACTCCGTTCGCAGCGCGATATAAATCGACCAAAGCCAACAGAACCGCAATCCCCAGCCAAAGAATTAGCCGATCCCGATCGCCTCCCCGCGCAAATATAAGAAAATAACCGTACAAGCCGACGAAAAAGAAAAACAACGCTAAGAACGTCGCGTTATCGATAAACGAAGACGCCGAAAACTCGCGAACTTCGCCGGAAGCCGTCCCTAACCGTTTAACACGGCCGGAGGGCGGTAAAATTTTACCTGTCCGAAGCGGGAGAACGTCCCGCGTCAAATGAACGACGCCGTAAAAACCCACGCCGCAAAGCGAAGCGCTGAGCAGAACCAGCCAATCCGGCTCAACTCCCCAAAAACGCAGAATGCCGGTCGTCACGCCTAAATTTGAGAGAATCAGGGCAATTTCCCAGACCGGGATCAAGGACGCCAGCTGATTCGGAGAAATCCTTTGCGGCGGCATTCGGCTATTCTCCGCACCCGGGACCGTCCCGCCGCAACCGATAACCGCCGTCGACCGGAAGATCGCATCCCGTCACATATTCCGCCCCGATCAGATAATCGACCGCGTCCAAAATATCTTCGACCGATCCGGATTTTCCGAGCGGCGTTTTTTTCTCGAGGCGGCGCCAGTCCGACGCGTCAAGTCCGTTATTCAGAATCAACCCCGGCGAAATCACGTTCGCCCGGACTTCCGGAGCGAAGGTCTTCGCCAATAAACGCGTCATTCCGATAACGGCCTGCTTCGTAAGGACATAAGCGCCGTATTCCGCCCATTCCTGATAAGCGCCCGAATCGGAAAAAAAGATCATCCAGCCGCCGCCCTTTTTCATCCGCAGTCCCGCCGCGCGCGCGCAGAGCCACGCCGCGCGAACGTTAAGATTAAAAAGCTGGTCCCAGTCGGAAACGGCTAAGTTATCCAGTCGCGACGGATAAAAAACGGCGGCGCAGTGAACCAACCCGTTCAACGTTCCGCATCGGTCGATCGCGCAAAACATGGCCTCAACCTGCGCCGCGTCGCAAAGATCGGCCCGGATCGTCTCCGCTTCGAATCCGCGTTCGCGGATCGACGCGCGAACCGTTTCCGCTCCGGCTTCGTTCGTATGGCAATGGATCCAAATACGTCTATCGGCGCGGGCTAAACGCACCGCGACACCGGCGCCGATTCGATCGCCGGCGCCGGTCACAAGAATATTTTCCATCTTCATCCGCGGCTCATATACTGGACAGATCCGACGCAGCCGACAGGCTACAACGACGCGCGGATCATCTCCGCCAAAGATTCGTCGCTGATCTCATAGCGGTCGCGGGTAAAGGGACCGCCGGCGATCAGATGCGCATTGCGGACAATCCGGTCGATATCTTTTTCGCTGAAGCCATGATCTGACAAGCGCCGTTCGGAAACGCCGCAAGCCGCTTTCAGGTCCTCCAACGCGGTCAGGAACGACCGGGCTTTTTCGCGGATCGTCTGTCCCGGTTTCGTGAAACCGAGCGCGTCGGCGATAAGCGCGTAGCGGTCCGGAATCTGTTGCGCTCCGAGCGCGTGGAACGCGGCGGATATCAGGATCAGTCCCTCGCCATGCGGAAGCGTCTGGACGATTCCGGAGAGGCTGTGCTCGATCAGATGCGCCGAGGTACAGCTCGAAATGCAGATCACCATACCGGCCATCATCGAGGCGCGCGAAACCGCGGCTCGCGCTTCAAGGTTCATGCCGTCGTTCACCGCCGCGGCCAGATGAGCGAAAATCAGGCGCATACTCTCCAACGCCCAAACGTCGGAAACCGGCGTCGCGCGAACGGAAATAAACGCTTCCAGGCTGTGGAAAAGCGCGTCAAATCCTTGAAAGGCGGTATAGCTCGGCGAAATATTTAAGGTTAATTCGGGATCGACGAACGACTTGACCGGAAATGCGCAGCTCATGCCGACCTTTTCGCCCGTATCCGGATTCGTAATGACCGCCGTCGGGTTTCCCTCCGTACCCGTCCCGGCCGTCGTCGGAATCGCGATCAGCGGCAAACCGGGTTTCGAAAAAGGTTTTTTCCCGCCGCTCCCGACCTGAATATAATCCCAGATGTCCCCGGAGTTCGCCGCCATCATGGCAATCGCCTTCGCGGCGTCGATCGGCGAGCCGCCGCCTAAACCGACGACGAAGTCACAGTTTTCATTTCGCGCAAGCCGCGCCGCTTCGGCGACAATCTCTTTAACCGGATTCGGCGTAACGCGGTCATACAAAAACGTCTCAACGGAACGGCTCTGCAAAATCGAGAGAACGCGCTCCAAGATCTCAAGCCGCTTAATCGAATTCCCGCCGGTAACGACAAGCGCCCTCTTCCCCGGCAGCGGTTCCGTCGCCAATTTTTCTAAGCTCCCCGCGCCGTAAAAAAGCTCCGTCGGGATAAAAAAACGAAAATGATTCATGACTGTCTCCTTTAAACAACTCAGCATCAGCCGCAGCGATCACAAGGCCGGCTCAGCCTCTCCTAATTCTACACGAATTATTACGCATTCGACCGTAAAATTTCAACGGCCTTTTTAATCCGAGCCAGAACGGTTTCTTTCCCGATAATTTCCATCGACTCGAACAGCGGCGGACTGACGCGCTGCCCGGTAACGGCGACGCGCAATACGCCGAAAACCTGAGCCGGTTTCAGCCCCAGCTCCGCTACCAGCGCGCGCATTTCCGGTTCGCCGACCTCGACGCCGATCGCAGGCAGTTTCTCTAAAACCGCGTAACTTTTCTCCGCAATTTCGGCGCACTGACCGGCAGTCAATCCTTTTTGAATCAGGTCTTCCGCCTTCGGATTTACTTCATCGCGGAAAAAGAATCCCGCCAGCGAAACCGCTTCATCAAGCGTGACCATCCGTTCCTGAATAATCGGCGCAATCTTAAGCAGCGCAGCGTCGTCGGCGTCGATCCCCGCTTTCTCGAAAAACGGCTTGACACGCGCGGCTAAATCTTCGATCGTCAACCGTCGGATATGGACGCCGTTAAAATGGTCGAGCTTGGTAAAATTGATCGCCGCCGGCGCCGGGTTAAGATGATCGACCGAAAAAGCGTTAACCAACTCGTCCAACGTAAAAATTTCGGTATGATCGTCGTAGCTCCAGCCCATCAGCGCGATCCAGTTCGTCACCGCCTCCGGGAGGTAGCCCAATTCGATAAAGTCGGTCAGGAAAATCGAATAACCGTCTTTCATGAGTTCGGCCGATTCGCGTTTCGAGAGCTTCCCCTTACCGTCCGGTTTCAGGAACAGCGACAGGTGAACCCATTCCGGTTCGTCCCAACCGAACGCCCGAATGATCAAGTGGTGAAGCGGAAGCGTCGGGATCCATTCCGACCCGCGGATCACATGGCTGATTTTCATCATATGATCGTCGACCATCGCCGCCAGATGATACAGCGCCCAACCGTCGGACTTGACGATAATATAATCGTCAATCGTCCGGTTCTCGACGGTAATTTCGCCGCGAACGAGATCTCGGACCGTCGTCGTACCTTCCTTCGGCGTCTTGAACCGAATAACGTACTTCTCGCCCGCTTCAATCCGTTTCCGCGCTTCTTCCAACGGAAGATCGCGGCAGCGGCCGTCATAGTGCGGAAATTCTTTGCGTTTCTGCTGCGCCTGTTTCATCTCCGCCAACCGCTCTGAGGAGCAGAAGCAATAATACGCGTCGCCCTGCTCGATCAGCTGCTCCGCGTACTGGCGGTACAGCGCTTTTTTATCCGTCTGACGGTACGGGCCGTAATCGCCGCCGACGTCCGGACCCTCCTGCCAGTCGATCCCCAGCCAATGGAGACCATCGATAATTTCCTTTTCAGCGCTGGCGACGTAACGCTTCTGATCCGTGTCTTCGATTCGCAGGATAAACATCCCGCCCGTCTTTTTCGCCAACAAATAATTGTACAGCGCGGTTCGCCCGCCGCCTAAATGAAGCCGGCCCGTCGGAGACGGGGCAAATCGAACCCGAACCGGTTTTATCTTTTCCATCATACTTATATTCTCCGTCTTTTCTCGTCGATATCAATAAAATTCTAACGTGTCTCGGCTCATCGCGGCGCAGATTCCCTCAAAATAAAGGAACGCAGGTCCCGAAACGCGTCAAGTCAGCTCGTCCTGCTTAACCTGACGCGCGGCGACGCTCTGAACCAATCCGATCATGACCGCCAGCGCCAGCGTCGAAGAACCGCCGTAACTGACGAACGGAAGCGTCAGCCCCGTCACCGGCAGCACCTGCAGGTTGACGCCGATATTAACGGACGTTTGAAAGAACAGCAGCGCTCCGACCCCGTAGCAGATCAACGCGCCGAACAGATCCGGCGCTCGCATCGCGGTCCGGAAACAGCGCCAAATCATGAACATAATCAAAATAATAATCGCCATCGTCCCGATAAAACCGAACTCCTGCCCCAGCGCGGAGAAAATAAAGTCGGTATGGCGGACTTTTAAAAAGCGCAGCTGAACCTGCGTGCCGCTGCCATACCCCTGCCCGGTCAAACGGCCTGAGCCGAGGGAAATAACCGCCTGGTCAACGTTATAGTTATCGCCGTAGCGCGCGTTCGGATCGGGAGCGATAAACGTTTGAATCCGATTCAGCTGATAAGCCTGAACGAACGGAACCGTTTCAGGGGACAGCAGAATCCAAATAATCATTCCGACACCGAAAAAGAATCCGAAAACGCCGAGAATGACTAAATATTTCGTCGGAACTTTACTGACCCAAAGCATCGAGAACCAGATAACCATCATAACGATCGAGGTACTCATGTTCGGCTGAAGCAGAATAAACAGTACGATTCCGAACGTAATTACGAAACTCGACAGAATCCAACGCATGTCGTGAACGTTATACCAGTTTTGCGAAAAATATTTCGCGAGCCGGATAATCAGAACCGCCTTCGCGAATTCCGACGGCTGAAGCTGGAACGGCCCGATTCGAAGCCAACGCGCCGCGCCGAATTGAGCTTGACCGAAAATGTTAAGCGCAAAGAGAAGAACGATAATCCCGAAATATAATAAATCGGACATCGAATCGAGATAGTGATAATCTAAAAACGTCATGCCGAGAATCATAAACAGCCCGATTACGACGTATTGAATCTGACTGTTAACGCTGACTTCGAGGTTCCCCGCCAGCGCGGACGTAATCATAACGATACCGAAAACGCAGAGAACCAACACGACCGCAAACAGCCAATAATCAAAATTTCGCCAAATTTCCTGTCGCATGCACCCGCCTGTTTATTAAAAGTTACTCGAGCGTATCGACGGGCGCCGTAAAACGGACCGTCTCTCCGTTTTTCTCCGCGTCCATCTCTTTAATAATAAAGAAATTATCCAGGATACGCCGCGTCGGGAAACCGGCCGTTTCCGAGCCTTCTTTCCCGTTGTACATGAAAACGACGACGACGATTTCCGGTTTATCGTACGGCGCGTACGCTCCGGTCCAGCCATGGGACGGCCACTTCCCGAAATCGCAAATCCCTTTTTCACGGGCGATATCGTCGCAGTATTCCGCCGTTCCCGTTTTCGCCGACGGCTCGTAAATATCGTCCTTGAAGGCCTTTTCCGCCGTTCCGCCCGGCTGCGGAACGAGTCTTAATCCTTCCCGCGTCACCTGAACGACCCACGGCTCGACCGTCTTATATTCGCCCGTTTCGACGCCGTCCTCATCATAGACCATAATCTTCGGATCTTTCGTTATATCCCAAAGCATCCGCGGCGTAAACGGCAAAACCGTATTTCCGCGCTCGTCTAAAACCTCGCGGATCAGCGTCGGCCGAGCCATCATCCCGTAAGCGGCGACCGTCGAAAACGACATCATGACCTGAAGCGGCGACGCGGTAATATAACCCTGGCCCATCGACGCCAGATACGTATCTCCCGTCGCCCATGATTCGCCCATATTAACGCGTTTCCAGGTTCTCGTCGGGACCATTCCTTTTTCCTCGCCGGTCAACTCGATCCCGGTTCTTTCGCCGTAACCTAACGCATGCGCGTATTGACCGAGACGATCGATCCCAAGACCGCGCGGGACCTCCTCTTCAAAACCGCCGCCCACCTTATTAAAATAAATATTGCAGCTCCAGGCAAGCGCCGAACGGTAATCGACATAACCGTGTCCCGTTCGCAGGTGGCAAACGTATTCCTGAACCTTCCCGGGATCATTCGGCGAATAGGTATTCTGCATTTGGATCGAACCCGGATCGAAAATCTGGTCTTCCGGGCTGAGGACGCGTTCGTTCATAACGCCGATTCCGGTTACGATTTTGAAAACCGAACCCGGCGGCTGCGCGACTTGGGTAATATGATTCAGGAGCGGTTTCGATTGACTGACGGTCAGCTGCTCATAATAATAGGCCGGGATATACCGCGTCATCCGGTTATTCTCAAAAGTCGGTTCCGAAACCAGCCCGTAAATTTCGCCGGTATACGGATCCATCGCCACAGCCGCGCCGTCATACGTCAGCGGACCGGTAATCGACAGTCTATTATAATAAGCCATCGTATCCAAAAGCGCCCCGCGCATAACGTTTTGAAGCCGAACATCGATCGTTAGCTTAACGTTATAGCCCGGAACGGCCGGTTTCGGCGGTTCCAAATCGCGCATCTCCAAACCGGCGACGTCGATCTCAACCACGCGGCGGCCATTTTTCCCCGATAATAAATCCTGAAGCGACGATTCAACGCCGCCGTACCCGTAACGATCGCGATTCAGCAGAAAGCCGCGCTCTTCCATTTCGGAAGCGACATATTCGGGAATCGGGCCCAAAAAACCGATAATCTCCGACGTACTATATCCGGTCGGATATTCGCGGATCGAGTTGACGCGAACGCCGACCCCGGGCATCGTCGCCGAAAGCTCTTCAACCTGACGCGCTAACGCTTCGGGAACGTCGCAAAGAATTCCCGTTTCAGAATACGGCGCCAGCGAAGAAGCGATATAGACGATTTGGGTCAGCCCGAAATCGGACGTACATTCGCCGTATAAACGCACCGTCTCATCGTTTAACTCGCCGTTATTAACCGGAATATCGACCAGCTTGGAAAGCGCCCGGAAAATCCGTTGACGGTCGCCTTCGTCGCTGGGCAGCTCCGCCGGAACGATAACAATATCGTACGTCGGCGTATTTTTAGCTAAAACAACGCCGTTCCGATCGTAAATAACGCCGCGTTTCGTCTGCTCCCTGACGACGGAAATCCGGTTTTCGTCAGCGCGGGCTAAATAACTCTCGCCGTCAATAATCTGAATTTCATATAAGCGCACGACGTAAAAGATAATCACGGCGATCATGACCCCATATACGATCACAAGCCGGCGATTCTTCAGATCTAATTTTTCATTTCTTAAATTATCGTTGATCATTTCGTACTATCCACCCGATAAAGCCAATCGGCGTAATCGTTCAGAAAACTATACGCCGGATAAGCCAGAATCAAATTCAACGCCATTGACGGAACGAAAATTTGCGACACGACGAAAGACAGATCATAACTGACATCCTGTAAAAAAAGGATTCCGTAGGATATAACCGTCGAGAAAATCGTTCCGACGATCGTCGTAAAAACCATCAGGATCAACGGCATCTGCCATATCCGATTCTTCAGTATTTGAATAAAAACCCAAATCGACAGGTAAATCAAAAAATATCCGTACATCGGCAGCGCCGAATAAAACGACATCATGAAGCCGGCCAACAGCGCCATCACGAGCGAGTATTTCGTATTCACGTTCAACGACCATACGATCAAAACGATCATCAGCAGATCGGCCGTCCCGTATAGAATCTGCAAACGGCTGAAAACCGCAACCTCCAGCGTTCCGGCGATAAAGAGAATCGGTACGATCGAAGCGATCTCGCCCATTTGACGTTTGCCTCCGTTGTCCCGGACTCCGTTCAGCGCTGTTTTTCCAACAGCGGGCTGATATTCGACGGACGGAAGTTCGCGACGACGAGAACGGCCTGAAGCGACGAAAAATCTTCCGCCGGCTGAATCGACGCCGACTGGAATAATTCGTTTTCAAGCCGATTGACGTTAAGAACCTGCCCGATCATAATTTCAGAAGGATATTTTCCGCCCAGACCGGACGTTTGAATTGTCTGCCCGAACGCAAGCGTTACGTCCTGTGAAACCAGGTCGATCGTTAAGTCGGAAGTCGCCGATCCGCGGATCAGGCCGTTAGAATCGGCCTCGACGACGTAAGCGTTGACAGAAGACGCCGGATCGGTAATAAGCTGAACGCGCGCCGCCGAAGCGGTTACCGCGTCGATACGGCCGACAAGCCCCTTTTCCGTCACAACCGGCATGTCGAACGTGACGCCGTCGTCCGATCCCTTGTCAATCAAAACGTATTGCAGGAACGGCGAGGGATCCTTCCCGATAACTTTAGCGGCGATATACGTCTCCTGCGGCCGGCCGCGCGCGAAACCGAGAAGCGAGTAAAGAATCGCCGTTTCGCGCAGGTCCTGCTCAAGCTGAATAATCTCCGTGCGCAATAACGCGACTTCCTCGAGGAGCGCCTGATTTTCCGCTTGAAGCTGCGTTACTTCGCGCGGAATCGTAAAAAAGGTCACGATATTTGAAAATCGTTCTGAGACGATCGTCTGGATCCCGATCATCGGATCCATCAATCCGCTCAGCATTGTCGTCAGATATCCGCTGAACGCCAACAGGATAAAACCGAGCGTCAACAAGAATCCGACGATTTGACGCCAACTGTTCTTAATCCGCTTCATAGAATTTATTATAAGCCGTTATCCGCGCGATTCGGCGCCTGCGGGCGATTTAAGCGATTCTTTAATCCCCGCGCGCCGCGATCCGGGCGGCTTAGCGAGCCGAGAAGCGGTCGATACTGACCGCGAACTGATCGATCGAAGCGCTGTTTTCGAGGATGTAGCCCGCTCCGCGCGCGACGCAGGTCAGCGGATCTTCCGCCACCCAAACGCGGATATTCAGCTCTTCGTTCAGGCGTTCCGCGAAGCCCAAAATCTGCGATCCGCCGCCGGATAAGCAAATTCCGGTCTCAATCAGGTCCGCGACGATTTCCGGCGGGGCCTCGTCGATCGCGTCCTTGACCGTATCGACGATAACCTGAATCGAACCGGAGATCGCGTCGCGGATCTCAACCGACGAAACCTCGATCGCTTCGGGGAGCCCGGTAACCAGATTGCGTCCGCGCGTGACCATCGTCCGCGCCGGCGGGAGCGGATGGGCCGAGGCGATCGAAATCTTGATCTGCTCCGCCATGCGCTCGCCGATATACAGGTTGTAACGATTGCGGACATAATTCAAAATATCCTGGTCGAGCTCGTCACCGGCTACGCGAAGCGAGCGTGATACGACGATTTCGTTCATCGATAAAATCGCGACCTCGGTCGTTCCGCCGCCGATATCGACGACCATCGTACCTCGAATCTCATTAATCGGGAGCCCGATCCCGATCGCCGTTGCGACCGGTTCTTCTATTAAATAAATCTCGCGCGCGCCGGCGGCCATCGCCGCGTCGTATACCGCGCGCCGCTCCACGTCGGTCGCTCCGCAGGGAATACCGACGACGATCCGCGGCCGCGGGAACGGCGCGATCGTCTGCTGATGGGCCCGGCCGATAAAATAACTCAGCATCGATTGCGTAATTTCAAATTCGGAAATAACCCCGTCCCGCATCGGACGGATAACGTTTAAGTTCGCCGGCGTTCGCCCGACCATCTCTTTCGCTTGCGCGCCGATCGCGACGGGCTGACGCGTCCGTTTTTCAACCGCGACCCATGACGGCTCGTTAATCACGATTCCTTTGCCGCGGACGTATACAAGCGTGTTGGCGGTTCCGAGGTCGATCCCGATATCGAGCGAAAACAACCCCATGAACCAATTAAGCGGATTAAAAGCCAATCTGTCTCTCCGATGAAAGAATAAAATACCTTAATAACGCTTCGTTTCCGAAACGGTTTTATTTCCGCCTTTGATTATACCAAAGTTGAAGAATCGTTCCGAATTTTCTTAATGTCGCGCGGGAAAGATCAATAAGATGCTTAACTTTCATGCTGAAAAAAGAGTTCTGAAAGAACCCTCGTTCCAGCATAATAAATTTTTTTTACATCGGGAAATCAGTTTGAAAATTCAGAGATATTGTTAAATTTGATTTTGTAATTGACATACAACGGCCGTTCCCAAAGGCTCGGGTATACCTGGCCATCCGTAAAATACGCGATCCGGACAAAGACGCCGCTGGAAAAGGAAAGGGACATCTTTCGAATTCGCGGAATTCGCGTCAGATTCGGACTTAATTTACAATCATTAAAAATAAGCCGTTCTACGGAAAGCAACGCCGCATCTTCCGGAATCGCAACATCGTCTTCGCCGCCGATCATATCATAATAACTAAACGCCCCGCCGCCGGAAACCATCCTTCCGTCAACCGCAACGCCTAAGCCGATTTCCGTCACATGATCCGCGGAAGGGAAATAGGGGGAAATACGTTTATCAATAAAATCAAGCGTCTTTTCAACATATAAATTAAATCGGCAATAATCCAAATCAGTATCCTTCAGTTCAAATTTAACAGCGTTTCTTGTTTGAAAGATACTCCCGATATAAGAAGTATTCCGCTGTGAAATCATCGTATCGATCCGATCCGTCCCGGTCGCG
This sequence comes from Flexilinea sp., assembly GCA_029983925.1. GTDB lineage: Bacteria > Chloroflexota > Anaerolineae > Anaerolineales > Anaerolineaceae > Flexilinea. Next base: position 6,130 of record JASBYO010000040.1, on the reverse strand, counting down.
CCAAAAAAAGTAATCATCATCGGCGACCGATAATTCGCCGTCCATGGAGTCATATATTCCAAACCATCCGCCGCGAACGAATCCAGAATTTCGAATTCGCTGTAGGGAAATATCAGACTGACGCTGACAATTTCGGCCGACGCCGGGATATCAGCGTTCGAAAATACAATATTCTGCAAAACCGCATTACACACCGCGTTGTCCGGGACCTCCGCTTCCCTCAGCGTTCCGTCCTCGATAGAATAGACGCAAACATCATGATCCGAATCGGAAGAGAGCAGCAAATCAAATCGCAATTCCCCATTCTTAATTTCAACGTTTGAAAGCGTCATCTTAAACTGACCTTCCGTTTCGACTTGAAGCTCTGCCGGTCCTTGAGGAGATTCGAACTGCGCCTGAACACCGATAAAACGGATCGTCAGAGCAAATACGACAATTAGAATTTCAAAAAGAGAAAAAAAACGTTTCATATCCTCCTCCTCATTGAAACCTGAAAACTCAAATTCAATCGCCGACCGGTTTTATCCAATAACGTTCGAATAATTGAGCAACTGACCGGCGATTGAATATAAAAAACAGCTGATAATTTTATCTTCTTACATTAATAATAACACCCGATTTTCCATCGCGGGTACAAACCGGGAACGCGTGAAACTCTCTGGCTGTAAGAAGTCTGGTTGCTGCCCACAGATACGTAAGGACCGTAACTACTATCAATGCAAGATGTTGAATTAGCATATCCGACGCATGCCCGCGCGACAACGACGCAATTCGGAGGAAAAGTTGCCGGCTTAATCAACACAGTCGGCTTAAACGAAGAGTAGTATTCCGATGTTCCTGCTCCATACCGGCAGGTCCGCCCATAACTATCGGTACCATACTCGACGTCCCATGTATCACCGCACCAATCCGCCTGATCACGGCTCAACTCAATTTCATCAACGTTGAAACCAAGTCCGCCGCCGCCAAATTCGATCACACGAGCGGGGTCATAATATTCTTCGAATAGTACGTCATCTACTGCGCCCTCCTCAGCAAAACTAATTGATGATATGACGAATAGAAGCGCAATCACAATAAAGAAAACTGGTCTTTTTATTTTTTTCATCCTTTCACTAACTTAAAACTCGACACTTTCTCCAAAACATAGAGTAGTATATACATACTAATTCATTTTCCGACAAAAAAAAGTAACATTTATCCTGGGATTCTATTACTTTTTGCAAATTAGGATAATTGCGCACTGTCCCTGATTTATTTGCCCGACTGTTCGATTTGAAAACCAATGGGATCAAAAACAGCATTAAAATTAACCGCATGAATGAAACCCGCGCACCCGCTTTATTCGAGTCCGTCCCCAATTTCTCCGAGGGGCGAAACAGCGAAACGATCAACGCGCTGCGCCGCGCGGTCGAAAAGACGCCGTCCGTCCGCCTGATCGACGTCCACAGCGACGCCGACCATAACCGGTCCGTATTTACGCTGATCGGAGGAGCCGCGCCGCTGCGCGAATGTATCCTGAATTTAGTCGCGACGGCGATCGAAAAAATCGATCTGAATACCCAGCGCGGCGTCCATCCGCGCATCGGCGCGGCCGACGTCGTTCCGTTTATTCCGCTGCGGAACGCGACGATGGCGGACGCGATTCGCTTAGCGGAATCGACCGCGGAAGCGATATCGGCGCGGTTCAACATCCCGACCTACCTTTACGCGAACGCCGCCAGAAGATCCGACCGGACGAAACTGTCGCAGCTTCGGAAAGGGAACTACGAAAAATTACGCGGCGCGATCCGGGACGATCCGTACTTTGAACCTGACTTCGGCCCGCGGGAATTAACCGCCGCCGGAGCGACGGCCGTCGGCGCGCGCGATTTCCTGATCGCGTATAACGTCTATCTAAACAGCGCCGACGTCGCCGTCGCCAAAGCGATCGCGAAAAAGATCCGCGAATCGTCCGGCGGGCTGCCGGCGCTGCAGGCCGTCGGACTCCCGGTCGGCGGACAGGCGCAAGTCTCGACGAATATCCTCGATTATCGGGCAACGCCGCTGAAAACCGTTTTCGATACGGTTAAAGCCGAAGCCGGACGCTTCGGAACGTCGGTCGCGCGGGCGGAGCTTGTCGGCTGTTTGCCCGCCGCGGCGCTGGCCGGGGCAACGGCGGCGGATATCGGACTCGCGGAGCCGATCGGCGACAAAATCCTCGACCGTTATTACGGCGGCAAAAAATAACCCCGCCTTCTCCGCAGCCGTCAACTCAACGCCGATCCCAAAATATACTATAATCATGTCCATGGAAAAAGAAACATTCACCGAACAAAAGTTACCCTCCTACGGAGGTCAGGCATTAATTGAAGGCGTTTTGATGCGCGGGAGCCGTCATGCCGCCGCCGCGCTGCGGGCGCCGGACGGCTCCGTCCTCGTCGTTCATGAAGAACTCAAAGGAATCTATAAAACCAATCTCCATAAGATCCCGTTCCTGCGCGGATTGATCCTCCTTTGGGATTCGCTCGGATTGGGGATGAAGTTCCTGATCATTTCCGCCAACGCGCAAACTGAGGAGAAAGAAAAATTTGAAGGTTTCGAAGTCGTCATGACGATGATCGTTTCCCTGGCGTTTTCGATCGGGTTATTCTTTCTCGCGCCGGCCGGAATCGCGCTGCTGCTTGAAAAACTCGTCGCTTTGCCTTCATGGGTCAGTCATATCGTCGAAGGCTTCGTGCGCCTGTCGATCGTCGTCGGCTACATGGCGGCCGTTTCACGGATCGAAGAGATCAAACGCGTATTCCGTTACCACGGCGCAGAGCACAAAACGATCAACTGTTTCGATAGCGGCGAAGAAGTCACGCTCGAAAACGTCCGTAAACAATCGCGGCTGCATCCGCGCTGCGGAACCGCTTTCATGGTCACCGTCGTCTTTATTTCGATCGTTTTGTTCCTCTTGATCGGGCCGCTGACGAAATCGATCGCCGCGCGCCTGATCAGCCGGTTAATCCTCGTTCCGGTCATCGCCGGCGTTTCTTACGAATATATCCGATGGAACGCGAAACACATGAACCGCCCGTTCATAAAATTCCTCTACCGGCCGAATTTGGCGGTTCAGAATATCACGACCGCGGAACCGGACGACGCGATGCTCGAGATCGCGATCCGCTCGTTCAAGACGATGCTGGCGTATGAGGGCGGGGAGATACCCGAAGGCGTTCTTGAAACGTCGGAATTAGACGGCGAAAAAGCGGCGCGCGGATCCGCCTCGAACGGCTCGTAGACGGATTTCATGAAAAATTGGAGCGGAATTATCGTCGGCGTTATTATCGGACTGCTGATTTCCGGATTAATCCTGCTCATCGCGACCAATCCGGAAGAAGAAGTCCTGACGCTCGAACCGCGCCCAACCATGCGCCCGATGCAAATTGAAATCTACGGCGCGGTCCGGCGTCCCGGGATTTATGCCTTTTCTCAGGCAGCGACCGTCAATGACCTGGTCGAAGCGGCCGGAGGACTAAGCGCCGACGCCGATCCGGAAGGAAGCCGCTTAGCCGCCCGCATATATGACGGCGATCGAATCCTGATTCCTACTCGGAGCGTCCCTGCAATTACGCTGACGCCTTTTCAGAATCCGAAAATTTCGAGTAAAATCAACCTAAATACGGCTACGATAGCTGAATTAATGACTTTACCCGGGATCGGCGAAAAGAAAGCGGGCGAAATCGTCAATTATCGCGAAACCGTCGGCCCTTTCGAAAAAGTTGAAGATTTACTACGAATCGACGGGTTCGGCGAAAAAACGATCGACAGGTTCTACGACTTGATCACGGTAGATTAAACGGACCGGACAGAGGAAAAGAACATGAGTATTAAAAATGAAATCAACGAAGCCCTGAAAAACGCAATGAAGGCTCAGGATGAAGCGAAGAAACTGACCTTTCGGATGGCGCTGGCGGCGATAAAATTTTCCGAAAAAGAAAGCCGGAAAGAGTTGAGCGACGAAGAAACGATAACGCTGCTTCAGCGCGAAATCAAGATTCGTCAGGAACAAATCGCCGGAGCCGAAAAATCGGGGCGTACCGATACGATAGCGCCGATTCGGAACGAAATCGCCTGGCTCGAAAGTTTTCTTCCGAAACAACTGTCGGAAGATGAAATCCTGGAAATCGTCGCCGCAACGGCAAGCGAGACCGGCGCCGAAAGTCCGAAAGACATGGGAAAACTTATGGGCGCGGTTTTAGCGAAAATCCAGGGGACAGCCGCCAAAAGCGTTGTCAGTCAAATCGTAAAGAAATATTTAGAATCAAAATGATCGAACCGGATCAGGGCGCGCTCCACCATGTTGAAACCGATAAAGCTTCCGCGAACCGCTGGAAAGGTTTGGTTTTTCTTGCCGCGGTGGTAATCACCTACGCGCTCATCGTCATCCAAATTTCGGTCCGACGGACAAGTTATACGGTTCAAGTCGGAGACGTCGCGACGCAGGATATTCTTTCGCCGCGGACGATCACGTACGAGAGCAAAATCCTGACGGAACAGGCGCAAGCCGACGCGGAGCGGATCGTCGATAAGGTTTACCTTCCCGCCGATCCGACGATTTCGCGCAATCAAGTTCAATTCATGCGCAATTCGTTCCGCTTTATTTCCGCCGTGCGCCTCGATAAATACGCCAGCGAAAATCAAAAAATCGAAGATATCGAAAAATTAGCCTATGTTCAGCTCGAAAAAACAGTCATCACCGAATTATTAGGATTGGTCGAAGAAGACTGGAATTCGGTTCAAAACGAAAGCCAGCGCATCCTCGAGCAGATCATGCAAAATTCGATTCGCGAGGATCAGCTCCAGAACGAAATTTTGAACATCCCGACCATGATCAATTACTATATTAAGTCGGACCTTTCGCAGCTGATCAACAACCTGACGCGCCGCTTTATTACGCCGAATTCGCTTTACTCCGAAGAACTGACCGAGAAAAGTATCGCCGACGCCCGGTCCGCGGTTCAGCCGCGCGAACGGACGTTCGTTACGAACCAGACGATCGTTTCCCGCGGACAAATCATCACCGACCTGATATATGAAGCGCTCGACAAACTCGGTCTCGTCTATACGCGGAATACGACCCAACGGCTGCTGTCGGCCGCGTTCATCGTCCTGGCGCTGGCGTTGTTCGCGCTGACATACTTTATCAGCGAAGACCGCTTTACCCGGCTCAGCTTTCAGGAAACGCTCCTGATTATCGGCTTATATCTGGTCTTCCTCATCGCGGCGCGGATTTTAATCCCCAACCGGACGATCGTTCCCTTTCTGTTCCCGATGACAGCGGTCGGCCTGACGATCGCCGGGTTATGCGGAAGCATGTACGGAATGATTATCTCGCTGATTCTCGGCATGATCGTTCCGTTCGATTTCAACGACGCGCTCGGATATACGATCTACTATATCGTCGCCGGCATCTCCGGCATCATCGTCTTAGGGAAAGGCCGGCAGATCGCCGATTTCGTCGTCGCAGGCGTCGTTTCCGGACTCATCGGCATTCCAATTATCCTGTTCTTTCAATTAAACGAAGGAAACTTCGTCGATATAACCGGTCTGGTCACGTTGGCTACCTGCTCGATAATCAGCGGCGTCTTATCAACCGCGATCGCTCTAATCCTGCAATATTCGCTGGGCGGGATGATCGGCGTCGCTACGCCGATGCAGCTGCTTGAAATCATCCGGCCGGACTCGCCGTTGCTGCAGTTCATCCTGAACAACGCGCCGGGGACCTACCAGCATTCGCTTCAAGTCGCAAATTTAGCGGAGCAGGCCGCGAAAGCCGTCGGCGCCGACCCGTTGCTGATCCGCGCCGGAACAATGTACCATGACGCGGGAAAAGCGCTCAATCCGTAATTTTTTTTTGAGAACCAGGTCGGCGACACAATCAATACGCATGAAGACCTCTCCCCGACGGAAAGCGCCCATCTGATCATCCGGCACGTTCCGGACGGCGTCAAGCTCATCCGGCAGCACCGGCTTCCCGCGATCCTCGAAAATTTCGTCCTGGAACATCACGGCACAAACTGTACGCGTTACATGTATAACCAGGCGGTTAACGCCGCTCCGCACGGAACCGTCGTCTACATAAAATACTTCTCTTACCCCGGAC
>JASBYO010000039.1 GCA_029983925.1 Flexilinea sp. | reverse complement strand
CCCGCGCGGGCGCCGCTTAGCGCGGCGGCCGGATCATCGGTTAACTCAACGCGCAGTTCCGGGTCCAGGAAAATCGCGACGTCGTGCGCCAGACCGCCGAAGATTTCCAGTTTTTCAGGGTTGTTGTCCATTAAGACGAGCCGATCGATGTCCAGGCCGCGCGCCTGTTGAGCGACGGACTTGGCCAGGAAAAGGCTGCGTACGCCGCCCCCGCCGATAATCGTCAGTTTCATGCCGCGGCTCCTTTCGTTTCCCGCAAATTGAGTTCGCGCAGCATTTTTTCGTACTGGTCCAACTCGGTGCGTACTTCCGTTTCAATATCCGAAGTCTTCAGGCGTCCGATTTCGTCAAGAAGCGCGCCGATTTCCATCGGCCGCGGCGGATTCGGCAGCAGCGAGCGGAAATTACCGAGATAAATACTGCGCAGCGTATCCTCGCTCAGGTCCAGCCCATGGCAGTTTTCTTCGAACGACTCGAAACGGTCGCCCGTTTCAAGGACGCGGCGCAAGTTTTCGATCGTGACGCGCCAGTGATCCGACGTCGTATCCGATCCGAAAAAGATACGTGTTTTATACTTGTCGAAAAAGGCGATCCAGTCGTCCCGCCGTTCGGCAAAGCTCTCGAACATTTCCCACCCGGGGGTTATGTCGTAGCTGATATTCGGATAAGTTTCAAAAATTTCAACCGTACGCTCGAGGCTGTCGGCGGTGAAGAAAAAATGCGCCAGGATGAGCTTGAGCTTCGGATGTTTCGCCGCCATTCGAAGCGTTTCAGCTTCGATTTCCTCTTTCGGCGGGTAACGTCCGTCCCCATAGAAGACGGTATCGCCCATCGCCTTTGCCCATTCCGGCATTTGGTTCCAGTGCCAGAATTCGGCCGGGTCGTTGACATGATACAAAACGGGCAGCCCGGCCTCTTCGAGATAACTCAACATCGGGTCATACGCGGGGTCGTCGAGCGCGGCGCTGTTCTTTCGGCGAATATTCGGTTTCCCGTCCATCATCTTGATCCCGTCGAAGCCGAGGGCGTCGAAACGTTTCGCCTGCGTCAGGAAATCGTCGGCGCTGGGAAGCCCGTTGAACGGATAATTAAAGCCGGCGAAAGCGTATCCGCGTCCGTCAGCTTTCAATTTAATCCACGCGCTGAGGAAATTATTGGCTAAAAAGCGCGCTCCGAGCGAAGTCGCGCTGAGAATATTGAAGGCGGCCAACGGCAATTCATCCGCCATATCTAAAACGTCCTGCGCCTGCGCAGGGTTGAATGCATGAATATGAAGATCTGCGATTGGGTAACGGAAAACCATGAAAGCCCGTCCTTTCGTTAGCGATAGCACGGTTTATTTATATATGAAAAGGTTTTCCTGTCAAGGCGAAGTGTCATTTTAAGCGCTAAAGTTGATAAAAAGATGATGAAAGTCACTGAAACGGCCCTCGACGTTTTCTTGATCTTGACATGAAAAGGTTTTCCTCTATAATCAGGTCAAACTGGAAAAAATCTGGAAAAGTTATGGCGACGATCGATATTAAATTCATTGCGGCGAAAGCCGGCGTATCCCCGGCGACTGTCTCCCGCGTCCTGAATCGGACGAAAAAAGTCAGCCCGGAGCTGGAGAAGCGCGTCCTCGAAGTCGTTGAGCGGTATCAATATCTTCCCAACCTGAACGCGCGCAGTCTCGTTCATCGCCGGACGAAATTGATCGGGATCGTCGCGCCGAAGGTTTCCGGGGCGTTTCACGCGGCGTTGATTACCGAGATCGAGAAAAGCGTTAATCAATTCGGTTACGACGTTATCGTTTCGAATATTTCCGGCGACCCGGCTCAGGAGCTTAAATCGTTTCAGACGATGCGCGAGCGCCAGGTCGACGGCGTAATCCTGCTGCATGAAAATACGCCGGCGGAAATGGAGCGTATTCGGAAATATTTTTGGGCGCCGATCGTCTTAGCCAGCGTCCGAACGGAGAGCGACGACGATTATTCGGTGACGATCGACGATGAAACGGCGGCGAGGGACGCGGTTCAATACCTGATCTCGCTGGGCCATCGGCGTATCTCCGGCGTTTTCAGCGAATCATATTCAGGCGGAACGCTGAGACGGCGCGGATTTCAGTCCGCCCTGGCGGAAGCGGGACTTTCCCCGGAACTGGATCTGACGGTTGATTGTACGATTGACGGCGGCGTTGACGCGGCCGATCAGGTTCTCCGCGCCGGAAATACGGCGACGGCGGTTTTCTTTATGTCCGACGAAACCGCGATCGGAGCGATTCGACGGTTTAAGGACGCGGGCGTTCGAATCCCGGAGGACTTATCGATTTTCAGTTTTGACGATATACCGTACTCGGATTACGTAACGCCGCGGCTTTCAACGGTGCGTCAGCCGGTAGCTATGATCGGGAAGCGGGCTGCGGAGGTCTTATTAAAGTTGGTCCAGAACGAAAAACCGGCGGTCAAGCAGGTTTTCATTCCTCATTCTGTCATCATCCGCGACAGCTGTTCTCTTCCGCGGGGATAAAACGGTTCCGGTTTCAGGAGCCGAAATGATTTTAAAAAGGAGCAGAAAATGAAGCGTTGTAAGTTAGTTTATGGTTTGGTCATGTCGGCGATGATGTGCGCGTTGATTTTAAGTGCCGTCTCGGTCAGCGCGGCGGATCCGGTTAAAATTTCGTTCATGCTTTGGGACGAGGTTCAGCGGCCGGTTTTTGACGAGATTATCGCGAAATTCGTTGAGGCCAACCCGGATATCGAAGTTGAAATTCAGCTGACCCCCTGGAGCCAATACTGGACGAAGCTGGACGCCGCGGCGGGCGCCGGCGAAGCGCCGGATGTCTTCTGGATGAATACGTTCATGTCGAAATATGTTGACGCGGGCGTTCTCGAACCGTTGGATTCGTATATTGACGCGGCCGGTTTGGATCGCGCGGCCTGGCTCGGTACGACGATGAACGCGTACGCGGACGAGGGCGTTCAGTATGCGATGCCGAAAGGTATGGATACGGTTGTCGTCGCTTTCAATAAAAAGATTTTCGATAAATATGAAGTCGCTTATCCTGCCGACGGTTGGACGTGGGATGAATTCATAGCGAAAGGCGCCGAGCTGCGCGACGCGATTAAGACCGCCGGTGGAGACGAATACGCTTTGGTCATGGAAATCGACTCCGCTCAGCCGTCGTATATCCAACTCCTTGCGCAGGACGGTTTAGCTATTTTTGATGAGAGCGAAAAGGGGACAGATCTGGATTCGCCGGACGCGGTCGCCGCGTTCGCCGATATTGTCGCGCTGATCGACGAAGGAATCCTTCCGGATTTCAAAGTTTTATCGGATACGAAAGCGACGGACCTGTTCCTTTCCGAGAAAGGCGCGATGGTTTACGTCGGTTCTTGGAAATCGTCGGTTTTGGACGAAGCTTCGTTTGCGGGAGATATCGGGATGGTTAAGATGCCGATCCGAAAAGTCGATATCTGCGCAATCGGCGGTTTGGGTTATTCGATGAGCGCTTTTTCGAAGCATAAAGACGCCGCCTGGAAGTTGGTTGAGTTCTTGAGCGGTCCTGAATCAAATCGGATCCAGGCAGAGGCGCGGATTGAGATTCCTGCTTACCTCGCTGAACAGGAAGCTTATCTCCCCGCGTTTAAGACGATCGACGGTTCCGTCTTTATTGATCAGGGCGTTCTGTCGGTCCGCTTTCCGAGCCATCGTCCGTTGGCGACGACGATTTCGATCATGAGCGATTACGCCGGTCAAATCTTTTCGAAAGAACTGACGCCGGAAGAGGGCGTTGCCGCCATGGCGGAAGCGATTATTGAAGCTGTCGCCGAATATCGCGCCGATATGTAATCGTATGGATTTAAAAGACGCTCGGTTTTCCTGCCGGGCGTCTTTTTCTTCGATAAAAAGGAGCCCAACCATGAATTTTTGGAAAAAAAGATCCGAGATGAAGCAGAAGGAAATTTTGACGGGCTACCTGATGATCGGCCCGCTCCTGATCGGTTTAGGCGTTTTTTACGTCTATTCATTTTTTATCAATATTTTTTATTCGATGACGAACAAGAAAACGTTCGGCGCGATTAAATTTGTGGGGCTGAGGAATTTCGAAAAGCTCTTCGCTTCGGAAAAATTCTGGACGGCGTTGGGGAACACGTTCAAATATGTCGTTATCTGCGTGCCGCTGGTGATCGTTATTTCGCTGCTGTTGGCGATTCTCCTGAATCGGAACGTCTCCGGGACCGGGATCTATCGGACGCTGATCTTCCTTCCGGCGGTAACGATGCCGGCGGCGATCGGTTTGATTTGGAAATGGATCTTCAACTACGAATTCGGCGTTATCAACGCGGCGGTCAGCGCGTTCGGCGGGGAGCGTATCGCCTGGCTCTCGGATAAGTCGGTCGTGCTGCTGGCGGTTGCGACGGTCCTGATTTGGGCGGACGTCAGCCTGCGCATGATCGTTTTTCTCGCCGGATTGCAGGGTATCCCGAACGCGCTGTATGAAGCGGCTGAGATCGACGGCGCGAGCGAGACGACGAAATTGTTCCGAATCACGCTGCCGATGCTGTCGCCGACGATTTTCTTCGCCGCTCTGATGGAGATGATCGGCGTATTCCAGATTTTTGATTTTATTTACCTGATGATCTCCGCGAACAGCGCGGGACTTCCGGCGGCGCGATCGCTCGTTTCTTATTTTTACGACGAGGCGTTCGTTCGCGGGAACCACGGTTTCGGTTCGGCGATTACGGTTGTCCTGTTTGCGATCATCCTGATAATGACGGCGCTGCAGCTGTATTTCCAAAAGAAGTGGGTTTATCAGGAAGGTTGATGAAAAGATGGGAAAAATGAATCGGACAAAGTATAAACGCGGTCATATTTTTACGCACGCGGTACTGATCCTGGCGGTTCTGATCTCCGTCGTGCCGTTTATTTGGATGATCCTGACGGCTTTTAAGAACTATGAGGAGAGTATCCGGATCCCGATGACGATTTTTCCGGCGCGTTGGAATTTCGATAATTTTCAGGTTATCTTGAGCAAGTTTCCGTTCGGCCGTTTTTATATCAATACGTTTACGGTCATGATCTTCGTCATTTTGGGCGAGCTGCTGATTTCTTCGATGGCGGCTTACGCGTTCGCGCGGCTCGATTTCCCTCTAAAAAACGGGATTTTTATTTTTTGTCTGAGTTTGATGATGGTTCCCAGCCAGATATTTATCATTCCGCAGTATGACCTGATGGTCAAGCTGAAGCTGACGAATACGCTGGTCGCGCTGATCTTGCCGCGGTTGTTCAGCGTCTTTTCGACTTTTCTGCTGCGCCAATTTTTTCTGACGCTGCCGCGCGATTTGGACGACGCTGCGAAAATAGACGGCTGCGGCTTTTTCGGGATTTATTTTCGGATTTTATTGCCGCTGATCCGTCCGGCGCTGATTTCGGTCGCGATCCTTTCGGGGCTGACGATTTGGAAAGACCTGCTGTGGCCGCTGATCGTGAACAGCTCGATGGAGCGGTATACGCTTTCTGCGGGGCTGGCGCTGCTGATCGGCGAACATACGACGAATTTTCCTCAGGTGATGGCGGGCAGTCTGATGGCGGTGACGCCGATGATCGTCGCGTTTTTCTTTTTGCAGAAGCAGTTCGTCGAGGGAATCGCGAATACGGGGATCAAGGGGTAATTTTCCTTATCCCTTTAATCCGCCGCGGGCGACGCCGTTCACGATATTTTTCCGCGTTACCAGGAAAAGGATAATCATCGGCAGCACGACGATCGTCGACGCCGCCATCATGATTTCGTTCCGCGCGCCGCCTTCGGTTACGAACGTATACAACCCGAACGGCAGCGTCCGCACGTTCTTCGAATTCGTCGCCAGCATCGGCCACATGAACGAGTTCCAGCTGGCGATCGTATTCAGCAGCACGATCGTATACAGCGAGGGCTTGGCGATCGGGACCATGACGCGCCAGAGGTAACGCCAGTTCGAGCAGCCGTCGACGCGCGCGGCCTGATACAACGATTCGGGGATCGAATCGAAGAAATTTTTCAAAATATAGGTATAGAAAATACTCGACGAAAACGGAATAATCAGCGCGATCAGCTTGTTATGAATCCCCATCTGGACGATCGTCCGGTAGTTGGTAATTACGACCATCTCGAAGGGAACCATCATCATCGCCAGCAGCATCCCGAAAATCCGGACGCGGCCGACGAAACGCAGCCGCGAAAAAGCGAACGCCGCCAGGATCGTCGTCAGCGTGCAGATCGAAACGCTGGCGACGGCGGCGATTACCGAATTCAGGAAGTAACGCGCGAACGGCGCGGTTTCGAGCGCGAAGCGGTAGTTTTTAAGCGTGATTTCCGTCGGGATCAGGTTGGGCGGGAAGGCGTTGATCCCGTCGGCGGTCTTGAACGAACCGGTTATCATCCAATAAAACGGGAAAATCATGATCAGCGCGCCGAGGATCAGGAAAAGGTATAAAAGAACGGTCGAAAGCTTGAAAGGTTTCATTTCGATTTCTCCCCGTGAATTTCGCGGTTCCAGCGTTGGATCAGGAATTGAATCCGGGTAAAGATCAGGATCAATCCGAACAGGATGATCGCCGCGGCGGCGGCCCGGCCGTATTTCGGCGGCGTCAGCCCGCGGAACTGATGATAAATATAATAAACGAGCGTGTACAGGTTATGCCCGATTCCCGGACCGGCGAAGAGCGGGAAAAGTTCGTTGAAAACTTTGAAAGCGCTGATGGTATTGATGATGACGACGAGCCAGATTGTCGGCGAGAGGAGCGGTACCGTGATTCGGAAAAAGATCCGAAGCGAAGACGCGCCGTCGACTTTCGCCGCCGTATAATAGCGCGGGTCGATATTCTGCAGCCCCGACAGAAGCAGGATAATCGTAAACGGCATCATGCTCCAGATCCCGTAGATGCAGAGCGCCCAGAAATTTGCGTTCGGGTCTTGAAGCCAGTTGACGCTGTTCAGTCCGAACAGGTTCAGGATGAAATTGATGATGCCGCTGCGATAGTTGAACATGTATTTCCACGTCAGACCGACGGCGGTTACCGAGGTAATCAGCGGGAGGAAGTACATCGTCTGGAACAGGCCGCTCAGTTTCGTCTTTTGGTTCAGCAGATTCGCGATCATCAGCGACAGCGCGACCGCGAACGGAATAACGATCAGGACATACTTGAATGTGATCTGAATTGCTTGGATAAAATAGGGGTCTTTCAGGATCGACCGGTAATTCGCGAATCCGAAACCGCTGTATTTCCCGGTCAGATGACGGTAATTTTCCTTGAAGGAGAGAATAAAAACGTTGACGATCGGGTACAGCGTGAAGATCGCGACGCCGATCGTAAAGGGCAGGAGATATAAAAACGGCTCGATACGTTTCTTGAACGGCGGATTTTTTAAATTTTTCGCGTAGAGGTTCATGCTACGCCAGCCTTTCGCCGCTTTCAGCGTCAAAAACGAAGACGCCGCGGGATTTCAGCGTCAGTCCGACCGTTTCGCCGGCGCTCAGCTCCGCGTCGCTGTCGACCAGCGCTCGGACGTCGAAATCGCCGACGCGGATATTTGCCAGCGTGTCTTTTCCGGTTACCGAGAGCGCGGCGACCGACCCGATCAGGACGGTCTCGTCCCGTTCGTCGCTCGGTTCGAAGCTTTCGGCGCGGATGGAAAGATGGATCTTTCGGCCGTCCGCGAGCGCTTCGGCGGTGGGGAGGGCAAGTTCGCGTTCGGTTCCGTCGATTCGGATTTTCCCGTTCCGAACGACGCCGGATAACTTATTGATGACCGGGTTGCCGAGAAAGTCTGCGGTAAATTCGTTAATCGGGTTGCGGTAAATTTCGAGCGGGGCCGCGATTTGCTGAAGATACCCGTCTTTCATCAGGACGATTTGATCCGAGATGCTCATCGCTTCTTCCTGATCATGCGTGACGAAAATCGTCGTGACGCGGGTTTCCTGCTGGATTCGGCGGATTTCTTCGCGCATCTCGATCCGCAGGCGCGCGTCGAGATTGCTCAACGGTTCGTCGAGGAGGAGCAGCTGCGGATTTTTGACGAGGGCGCGGGCGATCGCGACGCGCTGCTGCTGCCCGCCGGAAAGCTGCGCCGGACGCCGCTTCAGCAGGTTATCGACGTAGACCATTTCCGCCAGTTCGGTCGCGCGCCGGATCCGTTCGCTTTTCTTGACGCCCTGAATTTCGAGGGGGAAGCAGATGTTTTCCAGTACGCTCATATGCGGATAGAGCGAGTAATTTTGAAATACGAGCCCGATCCCGCGTTTTTCCGGTTCGAGTTCGGTTACGTCGCGGTCGTCGAAGAAGATCCGGCCTGCCGTAACCGGAACGATTCCGGACAGCATGTTTAAAATCGTCGTTTTCCCGCAGCCGGACGGCCCGAGCAGGCACAACAGCTGCCCGGACGGAAGGCGCGCGGAGAAATCGTTCACGGCGATCGTTTCGGCAAATTTTTTAGTTACGTGATCCAGCGTAATATTCATTCAGGCAGGCTCCCTTTTCTTTATGGTTTCGCTTACGGTTGGTCGAGAAATTCCCGGATCGCGGTTCCCTCCGCGTCGCGGAGTTCGATCCCGGTCAGCGCGGCGAGCGTCGGCCCGACGCGGATGAGCGAAGCGCGTTCGATCATGACGCCGGGCTTGATGCCGGCTCCGGCGGCGAAGAGCGTCGTCGTTTCGTCGCGTTCGGGAAGGTAGCCGTGACTGGCGACGGAGTAATAGCGTCCCGGTTTCAGGTATGGCGTAAATAAATCGACGCCGGCGAGCGTCGCGTCGAACGCGGTCGGCTCTTTCCCTTCGACGACGAAGTCGAGCGGCCCGACGAGTCCGTATTTCGCTTCCGCTTCAGCTTTCGTCAGCACGACGCCGATCGGATTTTCCGGATCGTCTTTCAGCGTCAGCAGGAAGCGGTAAACCTTCTCGCGCAGCGCGCCGTCGTCCGGGTCTTTCAGCTGGATCCAGCCTGACATCGAGGCGGAATGGCAGTACGCCTGATAATCGACGAGCCGGTCTTCAGCGTCGGTCTCGATAAATCCATGATTGCGGAGAAGAAGGTTCATATTGACGGTGCGGCGGATATCGGCCTGACCGTGATCGCCGAGGATGACGAAAGCGGTTCGGTCGAAATCGCCGCAGCGCCTGACCGTTTCGACGAGGACGCCGAATTCTTCGTCATGTTTTTTCAGCTGCGCTTTGACGAAATCGTTATCGATACCGTTTTGATGGCGCACGGTATCGAGATCGCACATTTTGACGAACATCAGGTCGGGCTGGCCGAAGTCGCGGATGATATCCGGGGCGAGCGCCATCGTGAAGAGATCGAGGTTTCGATCTTTCCCTTTTAAGAAGCGTCCGTATTTCCAGTAGTAGGCGTCGAGGAGGTTCTGTGACGCGTTCCCGGCCAGGAACTGATAAGGATCGTCGCCCTGATAGGAAATCGGAACGATCATCGGCATATTAAAATCGATATCGGCTTTCCCGGTGACCGGCCAGCTGATCGCGCAGGTTGTTTTTCCGGCGCGGCGCGCGGCGTCGAACAGGGTGTCGCCGCGGATATCGGCACGCTGGTTGTACCATGGCGCGCGCGGATTTTCGACGCTGACTTTTTCGTTGTGCGGGATGCCGTGGCCTTTAGCGGTGTCGCCGGTGACGACGGCGACATGGCAAGGATAAGTCAGGCTGGGATAGATCGGTTCGAGATGACGGACGGCCGCTCCGCGCCTGAGGATTTCGCCCATATTCGGGAGATCGCGGATCTGTTCGAGATCAAGCGTGCAGAGCGCGTCGATCATGAAGACGAGAAGTTTAACGGGTTTCATAAGGAATAACCTTATCTCAAAGCGTAAAAGATCTCCGTTCCCGGAAATCCGTTGGATACGGAGACCGACGGCTGCGCTTTTGCCGTTGGTTGAACTATGTTTAAAAAGATCAACATCTTAAAAACCATTGAGAATACAGTTTTTGATAAATCTCAGAAAAGCTTGTTGCCGGAGGAGAAGAGATTGCGAGGAATCTCTTCTCCCGTATAAAATTTTTCAAAGCCGATGAATCGGGCCGCGCGCTTTACGCGCCGCGCGGCGATTCATAAACGCCGGCAGGATCCAAAACGAGCGCTGGTTCTACTCCTGCATGGCGGCGTTGCAGGTTTCCTCCGCGGCGGCGATAGCGTCGGCGGCGCTCATCTGGCCGGTCGCGACTTTTTCCGCCATAGCTTTCAGCTCGTTGCGGATCGTGTTCGCGCCGGTGAAGCTCGGGAGCGCGACGGCGTACGACGCCTGCTCGGCGAGCGCGGTCAGCGCGATATTATCGGCGACGAACGCTTTATAGGATTCGAGTTCCTGCGTGTCCTTGTACGGCGTAAACGCGTTCAGCGACATCGCCCAGCGTCCGGCGTTTTCGGCGTTCGTAAAGTATTCGACGAAGGTGACGGCGGCTTTATCGGTTTCCTCGTCTTTCGCGAATACGAGCGCGGAACGCGTCCAGGCCGGGACCCAATCGAAACCGTCTTTCGTCAGCGGCATCGGCGCGGCGGCCAGTTCGTCATCGCCCAGATTCAGATACGGCAGTCCGGCGCTCGAACCGACGTAAGAGGCTAACTGTTTCCCGCTCATGTCGTTCGAGAAGTAATTTCCCGTTACCGGAGCCAGACCGAAGTAGCCTTCCTTGACGCCGTTCGCGAACCATTCGACGCGTTCGGCGAATTCCGGCGTGTTGAAGAGGACGACTTTCTTTTCGAGATCGACGTACGCGCCGCCATTCTGGAGGAGGAGCGTCTGCATCCCGTCGGTCAGCGAATCGAAAGCGAACCCGGGGATCCCGTATTCGGCGAAGATCGCCTTAGCGTTCGCTTCGACTTCGTCCCAGGTCTTCGGGGCGGTCAGTCCGAGCTTATCGTACATGGTTTTGTTGTAGAACAGGATCGGACCGGTCGACTGGACCGCGACGGCGTACAGTCCGCCGTCCTCAAAGCCGGTCGATTCGGCGTAAATACTTTCGGAAACGCGCGCCTGATAATCGGATTCCATGTATTTCGACTGGTCGACGATCAATCCGTCCGGGACGTACTGGGCGGCTTCCGACGCATAGTTGAAAATCAGGTTCGGCCCGGTCCCGGTCGAAACGGCTTCGTAGACCTTGGCGAGGAATCCGTCGTACGGCTGGGGTTCGGCGACGACCGTGATCTCCGGGTTGGCTTCGTTGAATTCGGCGATGATCTCCTGGAGGGTCGCTTCCTGACCTTCGGTGAACGTGTGCCACCAGGTGATTTCGATATCGGCGGCGATGACGGCGCTGAAACTGAGGAGCGCGGCGGCGACGGCGAGTAAAACGAACAAACTTTTCTTCATGCGATTTCTCCTTTAGTCTATTAACTGCGGGGCGCTCGCCCCGGTTCGGACGGTTCTGAGAAGTAAAGATTGTTAAAAGTGCGGGTATTGATATTGACGCAGCTTTTCTGCGCGCTTTAATTTTATCACCGAACCTCTCCGTCAATGCAATATCGAAAAGAGGCGGAATCAATATCTTGACATCCGCAAATGATATTTAAATGACTTTATCAAAGAGATTGAATTGAGGCGAACCTGACGACGGATTTAATTTAAATTAAAATTTAACTGTCGACGCATCCTCTGCCTGCTATAGGAGAAGGATGGAAATTGGCGGATATTAGAAGTTTTTGAGTAAAGGAGAAGCTATGAAAAAACGGTTGTTAAATTTTCTGGTTTTGCTTGTTATACTGTTTTGTATCGTGCTGCCTTTGGGGGTGGTAAACGGACATGCGGGAAATTGTCAGGGAATGGGGTGTCACGGATTAAATCCTCACTCAACAGGGTGCGATTATGGGGCGACGACTTATTTAAGTAAATCTGTCACTGAGGTAGAGGTGGCAATAAGGAAATCTTTAGCCTGTAATGCAAAATGGACGAGAATCGTGAATCAAAAAGTGACTTCCCAGTATGTCGGCGGATCCGCTCACTTTTTAATGAATGGCTATCAACCTCACTTTAGTGAACGATCGGCGGGTCCGGTTGACAAAGATTACCGTATTTATACAAATATGGTTGGCGATGCATCCAGAGATGTGAAATCTTGTGGAAGGGGAGACCCGTATTCATTAGTAAGTCTTCCGGTTTCTGGCGATAATTATTGCGTTGGGACAGTTAAATAATTTTAAAAGTAGGTAAAAAAAATGAAAAAGATAAAATTAATAATATGTTTATATTTATTGATTTGCTGTGGTAGCATATTAGCTTCAGACTTAGTTTTTGCTGATTCACTTGATCTTCAGTATGATCCGACCGAGGGTGAAGTGATGCGCGAATGGCTATTAGCAACGTCCAGCGAATCTGATCTTGATTTGACGCTGGCGAATCCTGGCGATAAAGCCTTGGTTGAGCAGACGGTTAATGGGTACACCGTTCGAATTATTAACCTGAAACGGTCGATTGAAAGAAAGTTCGGGTATTCCGAGAACGGGGCAACAGACGTTCAGGTTATATCGGTAGATGTCTGCTATACGACGCCGGATTCAATTGAATGGCTTCTTGACGGTCCGCCGGATATGTTGAGAACGGATTCTATTGTATCGCAAGGTTGGGAAGAAAAATTTAATTATTGGGATGAAAAAAAAGCGGATGGAAAAGAAATCGGTGAGAAATGTGTGAGATATATGTTTAATTTCGATTTGGAAACAAAGATCGATCCTCCGATTACGATTGAGTTCAGTGAATTAAAGGTTAGTACAAGTGGGGGATATTATCCCTGTCGGGAGATGAAGGAGCGGTTTGAAACGAATCCGCGTGCCCGCGAAGCCGGGATAACGATTCACTGTACGGATATTCCGACGGGGGTTCCGGATGGTATGGAGCCTCTTGCGATTGCGTCCGTTCACTTGGACGGTTATGACGAATCCAGGCTGACGAAGCAGGAAGCGCACGCGCTGATGCTGGAGATTGAATCGGGCGTGATTTACGGTCCATGGATCTTTCGGATTCACCCGACGAATTAAATCGATTCGGCTTTAATTGCTATTAAGCCCGTAGCATCTCGGGAGGAGCTTGCTGCGGGCTGTTTTTTGAGCTGACAAGTATGTTGGTTGAATAGGGAAAGTGCATGTTGGGTTGTAAATGAGAATAAGTAATCAGGTATTTGGCAAAGAGTTATAGTCTGACGTTTAGGGGAAATTGAACTTTCAGCAGTTAAATTGTTATTTTAGGTAATATTATATAAAAAGTATTTTATTGTGATCGTGCATGGAAAGAAGATAGGATATTACAAAAATGTCGATAGAATATGGAAAAAGAAACGTAAGGAAAAAGTAATATGAATCAAAGAATAGTTTTTCTATTTATATTTGGTCTAATTCTCCTCACGTCTTATACGTTGGTTTTTTCATCAAACTGTGTGGGAGAGGGTTGTGAAGGTTATGATCCAAATACAATGGGTTGCACTGTAGATAGTTCAAGTGAAAAGGAAATTTCAGGAGGAGTTATCCAAGCGAGAAGATCTACTGTATGTGACGCAAAATGGGCGAGAACTGTTAATAGGTCAGGTGTAGATCGTTATGCTGCAGCCTCGATTTGGTACGGATGTGCTGATTATTGCTATAATCGAAGTGTTTCATCTCCATATTTAATTGAACATCAACAAACTGTATATACTGCTATGACAACGCCAAGAAATAAACCAGTAAAAACATGCGGTAGGGTTGAAGTATACAGTCCAATTCAGATCCCGGTTTGGAAAAATAACTCAAGTTGGTGCGACACCGTGAATTAACCATTGTTGAAAGGAGTCAATATGAGAAAAATAAAATTACAAGTTTTCCTGCTCATTCTATTTTTGGGGTTCTTGAGCGTTCAGGTTGTCTTCGCGCAGACATCGGCACAATCCGTAGAAAAACCCGATGAACCTGCATTTCCTCGTCCGGGTGATCCTGCTCTGATGTCTAAAACGATTCGCGGCGCGACCGTTCGGATTATCGGCTTTCGCAGAAAAATTGAACGGGTTTTCGACGACGCAACCGGAAAAAATGTCAGAAAACAAATTGTTGAGTTGGACGTATGTCATTCGATCCCCGACGCGGGAGAGTGGACCCTTTATGGGAAATCGGATATGCTCCAGTTTCAAAATGTATCTTCGGATACTTGGCGGGCGGAGGTTGATTTGGCGAATATTCGACCTGCGACGGCGGACAGCGAAGGCGAAGGGTGCAAACGGTTTGAATTTCGTTTTGATGAAAATGTCCAGCTTATTCCGCCGATTCGGATTGAAATATCAGAACTATACACGACGCAAAGAGAGATTGAAACTTATTGTCAATTTATCTTACAGCGAATTTCGACGAATCCGTTTGCAAAGGCAGCCGGATTACAGGTTGAATGTGAAGAACCGCCTACCGCGAATTCATCTGAGAGCGGAACAGGAAAACCTTCTATCCGTTTGACCGGGTATGATTCGGAAAAAATCACGAAACAAGAGGCGCATGTCCTTCTGTTGGAAATCGAATCGGGCGTCATCTATGGTCCGTGGGTCTTTCGGATTCACCCGACAAATTAAATCGATTCGGATTCGGTCGAAAGAATTCATATCAAGTCCGTAACTTGCCGGTATGAGCAGGTTATGGGCTGTTTTGTCTAAGGTTGATTCAGGCGAATATCCGTTATGATTAAGTGTGTAAACGATTCATTCGTTCATCCGCGTTTGAAAGGAGGAATCGCGATGAAACGAATTCATTTGATCTTTATAGTTGTGTCGGCAATGATCCTGCTCGGCGCGCTGCCCGGCTGTACGCGCGGCGAAGAACCTGCGGCGAGCTATATGCCGACGCTCCCGGCGGATTTTCCCAAGCCGGGCGATACGGCGATTACGGAAGTAAGAGCGAACGGCATCACAGTACGGCTCATCGCCGTTAAAAACTCGGTTGAACCGGTTCAGTTCTGGGATGTGAAAGAAAATAAGATCGGTTACGCCGATAAGCGCGTGATTACGCTTGACGTTTGTTACGAGACGCCCGATATTGGCGAATGGACGCTCTTCGGCGACGACGATATGCTGCGTTTTGGGGAAACGATATCGGGCGGTTACGCGATGAATTTTAATTGGCAGGACGAGATTCTTCCGGACGAAAAGCGCATGGGCGAGAAATGCGCGCAATATATGTTTACGTTTGATCCGGCGCTTGAGGTATCGCCGCCGCTGACGATTACGTTCGATCGGATGTTCGCGACGCCGCGCGAAGGATTGAGTCCCTGCGGCGAGCTGATCAAGCGCGTTGAAACGAATCCGCGCGCCCAGGAAGCCGGGTTGAAGATTCGCTGCGAGGACGTCCCGAACGCCCGCGACGATTTTACGATTTCGGTTCAGGACGCGGCGCCGGTTTTAGCGGATTTCAACCCGTTCGTCGTGACGGAGGATCAGGCTCAAGCTTTGATGACCGAGATTCAATCCGCTGAAGTCCGCGGTCCATGGGTTTTTACGCTCGATGCGACGGATTCGGACGGCTTTTTGACAGGAAAAGGCGGGGAATAATGAAAACGAACTTGCTTAAGGCGTTTCTTCTGATTCTAATTTGTCTTTTGTTCGCGCCGCCGCCGGACTGCTTAGCGCGGGACGGCGTCCCGGCGATCGCGGAAGCGACGGTTAACGGAATAACGGTGAAAATTGTCGGTATCAAGCAGTCGGTTGAAAAGCGGGAATTATGGTCTGATACGGAAAAGAAAATCTATTCCGCGGATAAAAAGGCGCTGACGTTCGACGTGTGCTTTTCGGCGCCGGATTCCGGCGACTGGTCGCTTTGGGGTACGAAAGATATGCTGACTTTCGATCAGTTTCGTTCCTGGGTATGGGACCGGATTCCGAGTTTACGCGATGAAAAACCTGCCGACGGGAAAACGATGGGCGAGAAATGCGAGCGGTATACGTTTGATTTTGGGTTGGATACTGAGGTTGAACCGCCGTTTACGCTCCGGTTTGATCAGCTGTTTGCTGCCCGGAGTAAGGCGCTGCACCCATGCGCGGAATTGCTGAAACGGTTTGCGACGAATCCCCGCGCTGTCTCGGCGGGGTTGGACGTGGGCTGCGACGAGACGGCGACCGGTAACCCGCCCGGTCTGGAATTCAAATATGACGCGTCCGTCTATCTGGACGGTTACGACGAATCCGTTCTGACGGGGCAGGAGGCGCATGTTCTGATGCTGGAAATCGAATCGGGCGTCATCTACGGGCCCTGGGTCTTTACGATCGATTCGATGGACCCGGACGAATCCCTGCCGTGAAAGGAGCGATGGTGAAGAATAAAGCGATATGGGCGTTTATCCCGATCTTGGTCTGTCTTCCGTTTGTGCTGTCGTCGGCCGTATTTGCGCAGGATGAAGATCCGTCGATATATTTCAAACCGACGGTCCCCCCGGATTTTCCGAAGCCGGGCGATACGGCGATTGCGGAAGAAACGGTTAACGGAATAACGGTAAAGATTATCGACGCTAAGCTGTCGACCGAAGAACGGGAATTATGGTCCGATACGGAAAAGAAAATCTATTCCGCGGATAAAAAAGCGCTGACGTTCGACGTGTGCTTTTCGACGCCGGATTCCGGCGAATGGTCGCTTTTCGGCGGAAAGGAGACGGTAAAGTTCGGCCCCGTCGCAGTGTCGCAGTATCACGGAATGTCGAACCGGTGGGATGAGAAGCTTGCGGATGAGCGTATGATGGGTGAAAAATGCACCCGATTTATATTTGATTTGGATGTTGAAATTGAATTGCCGCTGACGCTTACCTTTGAACAAGCGGTGGCGATCCCGCGCGAAAGGTTTCATCCCTGCGAAGAGATTCTGGACCGTTTCGCGTCAAATCAACGCGCTGTCGCCGCCGGGTTGAACGTGGGCTGCAGCGAAACGCCGAACGGAAATCCGCCCGGCATCGGCTTCCCGTTCGAATCGTCCGTCCGTTTGGATCGGTTTGACGAGACGGTTCTGACGAAACAGGAGGCGCATGTTCTGATGCTGGAAATCGAATCGGGCGTCATTTATGGTCCATGGGTTTTTACGTTCGATTCGATTCGCGAAGAATAAGCGCGGGTAAAGACCTGAAAACAAAAGATGGGAGAACCGTCTTTTCTATTTCGAAAACCGCGATTTTATTCCCGCAGGATCCGGTCGTAGACGACCGGGGCGTAGGTCTTTAAATCTTCGGCGTCGAGCGCGTTCTTTTTACAGATCGCAGCGTAAAAATCGACGCTGGGCCGTTTTTCCCGTTTCCCGCTTTCAACGTCGAGCCGCCACAAGCCGAAACGCTGGGTCCAGCCGCGTTCCCACTCGAAATTATCGACCAGCGACCAATGGTAATACCCGAGGATCGGCAGCCCGGCGGAAACCGCGCGCCAGAGCTGATAAATCTGGTCGCCGAGGTACTCGCGCCGGAAGGTATCCTCGTCGTTTTCGACGCCGTTTTCTGTAACGATGACCGGTTTCCCGTATGAGGCCGCCCAATTCAGCGCGTTGGCGAACGAGTCGGGCTCGTTGGCGAGGAAGCCGGTATCGCTTAAAGAAGCGCCGGGCGCGAAACTCATCGTCTTATCCAGATCGGTTGAAAAGCGGATCTGTTTTCCGGTGTAGTAATTCAGTCCGAAAAAGTCGAACGCGTTCCGCGCCGCTTTGCAGCGCAGCCGCATCGGACCATAGCTGAAGCGTCCGTTCGCCAAAACGTCGACGAACGAACGGTTGAAAACACGGTCAAAAAAGGCGGTCGTCAGCCGGTCGGCGAGCGCCGGCGTGCGGCTGAGGAAATCCATGTAATTGACCGCGATCGAGACGGCGGCGTCGGGTTGGACCGAATGAATGGCGCGGTAGGCGGCGGCGTGCCCTTCGATCATGTTCCGCAGGACGGTTAACGCCTCCCGAAACGCCGTTTTTTTACCGGGCGGAAAATCGCCGCTGATATATCCGTTATACGTGTAGACGTTCGGCTCGTTGATCGTGATCCATTCGTTCGTCAGCTCTTTCAGCGCCGGGACGATTTTCTCGACGTAGCGGGTAAAGAGCGCCGGGGCATCAGGGCAGAGCCAGCCGCCGCGGTCGGTCAGCCAAAGCGGGTCGGTAAAGTGATGGAGCGTGACCATCGGACGCAGTCCGCGGTCGATCATCCCGCGCATCATTTCCCGATAGAAGTCGATCGCGCTTTCGTCCCAGCTGTCGGGGGTCGGCTGGATCCGCGACCATTCGACCGAAAACCGGTGAGCGTTTTGTCCGGCGTCGGCGGCGCGGGTCAAATCTTCGCGCCAGCGTCCCCCCGCCCACCAGTCGCAGCCGGGCGTGCTGAGCGCATTTTTCAGGATACGTCCCGGCTGACGTTCCCAACGCGCCCAGTTGTTGTTCGCGTTGCTGCCTTCGACCTGATGGGACGAGGTCGCCGTACCCCAGGTAAATTTTTTCGGAAAGAGAAATTTGGCGTTGATCATTGTTTACTGTCTCCGATTATCGTTGTTATTCGAAAATGTAGCGGCTCAGGAGCGCGCGCACGTCTTCCGGCAGTTCGGGAATCCATTCGCTTCGTTCTACCGTCGTCACGGAGCAGCTCGAAAGCGCGCGGTCGTTTTCATTTAATAGACACATCGTTTCCGAACGCAGCAGCGCGCCGTTTTCGCGGTCGATCGCGTATTTCAGCCGGATCGTTTCTTTCAGGTTATCCGCGGACGGGTTTTCTAAGAGCGATTGGATAAAAGTGAAGCAGGCGGCGTCGCGATCCGCCGCACGGCAGTCTTTGACGCTTTCCAACCTTGAGGGCGAGCCGGCCAAGGCTAAAAATTCTTGCGCATAGACGTAAGGATAGCTGTACCCGCTGATCAGCGCGTTTCCGCTGTCGAGCCGGTAGCCGCGCGGGAGCGAAATCTGAAAATCGGCCGTCGTCCAGCTGCCGTTGATCAGCTTTCCGTCCAGATCCTGCTGAAGCGATACGGTCTCGACGACGTTTCCCGACCCGTCGA
This sequence comes from Flexilinea sp., assembly GCA_029983925.1. GTDB lineage: Bacteria > Chloroflexota > Anaerolineae > Anaerolineales > Anaerolineaceae > Flexilinea. Next base: position 4,459 of record JASBYO010000039.1, on the reverse strand, counting down.
CCTGATCATATACGATTGAGCGATAGGCGAACGGCTGGAGCTGCTGAACGGCGCGGTTAATCAGCGCCGGAAATTCCGGGTTGGGGATTTCGTTTTGAATAAGGGATTCCTGAACGATCCAGCCCGGCCGTTCGCGCAGTAAATACCCGCGGCTCAATACGGCGCGGACGGTTTCGTCCAGGCGCGGATCGGCTTCGGCGAGACCGGTCAGTTCGCTGAAATCATAATGGATCGGTCTGAATTCCTGCCGAATTGTATTTTTTTTCGTATAGCGGACAGGGGTCCATTCGATGTTCAGCGCCAGTTCGACGGCATATTCGAACGAATAGGGGTAGAGGATCATGTCGTAATCGAGCGTCGTGAAAATCGGTACGTCGCAGGCGAAACGGCCGTCGCTCGGATCGACGCCGCAGTCGGAGGCCAAGTTTAATTCGCCGGCGACGTCGCCGAAATGAATCGCGGTAACCGCGTCCGGGACGTCGAACCAGAGCCGGACGAAAGCGTGCCGATGATTTTCGTCGGTCCGGCGCGCGGCGAAGACTTCATATTCCGTGATTCGCGCGTCGAAAGAGCCGAACGGGAGCGGGATATCGAGTTCGCCTCTTTCGCCGACTTTCGTCGCTGAAGCCCAGGTTATCGGCTCTGATCCGTCGATCAGCCGCGTCACGTATACCTTATCAAGCCCGATCGTCAGCGGTCCGGGGACGCGATTGGCGTTAAAGTAGTAACAGTTGCGCAAGAAGTAACGTCCGTCGTTCGACAAATTGAACCCGTAACCGATATCGCGCTCGAGGACGACGCTGCGTCCGTCGGCGGCGGTCAGCGAAAACCAACCGATTCCGGAAAGGTACTCGTCCGGGCGGTCGACCGTGATTCCCGGTTGGAACATGGAAATATCCGGGGATTCGGCGACGTTAAGGAGCGACAGCGTAATCCCGTCCGCTGTGACGCTCATCGGATTCGCGATTGGGCTGCGCTGCTTGTTGTCGCCTTCGAGGAGGAATAACGGGAAAGACGCGCCTTCGGCGAGCGGCGCCAGATCGAACGGGATTTGGTTGAAGTTCAGGATCATGAAATCGGCTTTTTCGTCGGTCAGAAATTCCGCCAATCCGGCGACGACCAGATCGTCTTCGGTAACGGTCAGCGAATAACGCGAGGCGGTCGTCGGCGTTTCCCATTCGCCGGAAGGCAGCCCCAATTCCATGACCGGCAGGTAGTCTCCGCCGACGCGTTTCGGATCGGTAATTTTGACCGCCCATGCCGGCGAAATGCCATGAACGAAGAAACGGACGAGCACGCGCGTTTCTTCGACGATAACGTCGGCGATTTCGAGTTTGGCGACGACGTTTTCGGTCGTCGTGATTTCGGCGTTTAACGGATCGCCGAGAGAATAAAGCGCCTCGTTCGGTCCGATCAGCGTTACGTCTTCCGCGCCGGCGTTTGCCGGAAGGAGGAGGGACGAAACGCTGATCAGCGCGAAAAGGCTCAGGAAAAACGTAATTCGTTTCATTCGGATCGGACTTGGTAAATTTCCGGGTTTACGAGGTTCAGCCCGGACGGATCGGCGGGTTCGCGCAGCATTTTCCGCATGACGCAGGCGATCGCGTCCGCCATCGCCCGGCGCGTTTCATGCGTGTTGGTGCCGACATGCGGCGTCAGAATAATATTCTCCAGCACCTTTAGTTTTTCCGGGACGCTCGGCTCGTTCGGGAATACGTCGAGAGCAGCGGCGGCGATCCGCCCGTTTTCCAGCGCGTCGGCCAGCGCGTCAACGTCGACGATTGCGCCGCGTCCGCTGTTGATCAGGATTGCGTCGGGCTTCATCTTCGCCAACGCCTGCCGATTGAATCGGTTCCGGCTTTGATCGTTAAGCGGCGCGTGAATCGAGACGATATCCGACCGGATCAGTAATTCCGTGAAATCGACGTATTCCGCGCCGTTCGTTTCGTCGGCTGGAAGCGGCTGGCGGTTATGATATAAAATTGTCATGCCGAAAGCGCGCGCGAACCCGGCGAGCGTGCGTCCGATACGCCCCATGCCGAAAATGCCCAGCGTACGTCCGAAGAGGTCGTGGCCTTTGTTCCGCCCCATATCGAAAAGCGGCGCGGGGTCCCGTTCGATGCGCATGCGGCGGTCGAGTTCAACGACGCGCCGCGATGCCGCCAGGATCAGCGCAAACGCGTGTTCGGCGGTGGCGCGGGAAGTGGTTTCGGGAATATTTATGACGGGGATTCTCCGTTCGGTCGCCGCGCGGACGTCGACGTTGTCCGTTCCGGCGCCGTTGGCGGCGATGACCTCCAATTTCTGCGCCGCCGCGAGCCGTTTTTTATCGACGGCGACCATGGAAACGAAGGCGGATATTTCGGGAAGAACGGCGTCGATTTCCGCGTCGGAAAAGACCCGATACGCTTCGGCGGGGCGGATCAGCTCAAATTCCGCTTCCAGAATCGAGAAATCATGCCCCGGGACGTTCGCCGGGATTAATATTTTTTTCCGCGGCGTAAAAATCGGGCTCATGCGCTTATCCTTTCCCGACCGACAACTGGACGGAGCCGTCTTTTTCGCGTTCGGCGAGAAGGCAGAAATCAAAGCGGTCGATCGCCAGGGCAAAATCGAGATCGGACGCTGGAAAATCGGGCGAGTCCGGATCGGTAAAGCGCAGCCCGTTTTTCGAGGCGCGGATGCGCTCTGAAATTTTTTCGCGGGAAGGAACGGCCTCGCCGCAAATCTTCGCGCGCAGGATTTCGGCGCAGCAAACGTCTTCGTCGCCGCGGCCGTCAGACGTGATCCCGGTGGCGATAAAGTGGACGGTTTGCGGAGACAGCGAGCGGATATAGCGCGCTGTCGCGGATGCGGTGACGAGCGAAGCGGCGATCAGCCGCTCGGCGTTACGCGCCAGCGTCAGTCCCTGCGTTCCGGCGGTTGTCCGCTGAATCAGCGTTTTTCCGGATAAGTCGGCTTCAAGCAGCCGCGTCGGCGAATTATTTAAGTCGAATCCGGGAATCGCGTATCCGTCGATTTCGCCCATGACGAGGCTGTTTCCCGTCGCGCTTTTCAGCGTCAAAGCTTCGTCTACCGCGCTGACGCAGCGTATTTCTTTCGCGCCAAAGCTGAACGCATAGGCGGCGGTCGTAAAGGCGCGCAGCACGTCGATTACAACGACCGTTCCGCGCGCTTCAGCGGCCGTTTCGAGAGAATAGATTTTAAATTGAATTGGGGTCATTCGCTCCCTTTCCGCGCCGAATTTTGATTCGGACGCTATCAAAATTATAATGATAAAATGAGCCGGATCGAAGAGATGAGCTTAAATTTGCCGAACGGCCGTCCGCTGCGGCTGGTTGCGTTGGGGGATACGCATTTAAAAAGGAACGAACGTATCGCGGCTGAAGCGTTGGCGGCGGTCCGTTCGCTCGAGCCGGACGCGATCCTGCATACCGGCGACGTATCATGGCTCCCCGGGTTAGCCGATCTGGAAGCGATCGCGCCGCTTTACGCCGTCCGAGGAAATCGCGATATAGCGAATTGGCGGCGATTGGCGGCGATCCGCCGGTTTCAGCTCGGGCGGCTGAGGCTGCTGCTGTTTCATGGATACGGATCGCTTTTCGGATATATGCGGATGAAACTGATTTCGCTGCGGCGCGATCCGGCGATTGCCGAATTGGATTTTAATTTCCCGCCTGAAGCGAATGACGCCGATATGATCGTTTACGGTCATACGCATATGGCGCGGGTTACGGAAGACGGCGGCCGGATCATCGTAAATCCGGGCGCGCTGACTGAGAAGGCGAACGTTTACGGTCCCGGCAGTCCTAAGTTCGCCTTTATCGAGATTGATACCGCCGGATCGATCCGGGTAGAGATTCGCGCAAAATCGACCGGGTGGCATGAACCTTGCATAATTCATACTGCTAGCAACGGACGATTGGGAGGAAGCGAGACATGAACGGTGGTTGGGTTTTCGGATTTTTTATCGGAGTTTTAGGTATTATCGCGCATTTTACCTATATCCCGATGGCTTCGGAATATAATTACTGGCTGCTGCTGATCGGATTCTTTCTGGTTTGCCTGAATTCGCGTTTTTATCGTTATTAAGATGTTTTAAGGCGGATCCTCCTCAGTTTTTGAAACCAGACGCGCCTGGATGGAACCGGCGCGTATTTTTTATTTATAGGTCCGGGCGCGATTCCCTGCCTTACGGATTATAATAAACGCAGACAGCCGATATCCGAATTAAATCATTGACAGAAAGCTCAGAGATAACGATGGCAAATTGTACGAACTGCGGCGCCCCGAATCCTGATGGCTCGCGGAACTGTATTTATTGCGGTTCGGCGTTGCCGTACGCCCCTGATCCGCCGAAAATCATTGAACATCATCACCATTATACGATCATGCCGGAGGATTCGTCCTCGGCAGCGTATACCGCGCCTCAACGGCGCGAATCCGGCGGCAGGGAGTC
>JASBYO010000038.1 GCA_029983925.1 Flexilinea sp. | reverse complement strand
AGGGTTCATCGTTCTTTGATAAACGGGCTGTAAAAGTACTGCCCTCCGACATCAATTCATGAGGATTTTCTTGCCGCATAGTGATTTTCTTTTAGTCTAAGATACAAATCGTTGGACTTATCAATTGGGTGATACTTGCAATACACCTGTAAACAATGCGGATTTTTACGCCCGTGTTGTCTTTATTTACAAATTTAATCGTTCATTTTACCAATCATAATCCGCTCCATTTCGGTTTATAAAAAAGCTCGCGAAGAAATCGATCGCGAACTTTTAACTTATTTGCCGCTTCCGGCGTTCGGCTTATTCGGATAATTTATCAATCGCTTCAATCAGGAGCGTTTTCAGCTTTTCTTCGCGCAGGCTCAGCGTCAGATCAGCGCGCGTCCGTTCGACAATCCCGCGCAGCAGATCTGTCTGGCGGCGCAATCCGTTCGTAACAGCGTCCGGATAATCCATCGTGATCAAAATCGAGTAAATATCGTCCATCTCGGACAGGAGCCGCTCGGCTTCGTCCGAATAACCCATACGTAAAATATCCATGCAGCGGCGGCGCAGTTCGCCGGGCGTTTCCGCTAACCCGCGCAAGTACGTCGCGACCGGAACGCCCAAACTTTCCGGCGTCGGCAGCGCGCGCTTTTCGATAAACGCGGTCGTCAAAGAAGCTTCGCAAAATTCCTTAATCGCGTCCTGGGTATATCCGGCGTAGTAAAGCGCGGGAAATTCCTTTAAGTCTTCCGTCAGCGCGGAAAATACCGCCCGGCCTTCGCTAAGGTGTCTGTGGGCCCCATCGGCGTCGCCGCGATGAATCGCGCGGATCGCGTTCGCGGACGAACGAGTCAGCGCCCGCGCTTTCGCTAACGCGTCGTCGCGGGCTTTCGTCTCGGCTTCAAAAACCGCGTGGGCCGATTCAGCGATCCGATTAATCGTTTCCGTCGTTTGATTCATGGTTTAGAACGGGATATCGTCTTCGCTCGCGTCGCTTTCGTCAAAATCGTTCCCGGAGCTTTCGTTTGCGTCGCTTCTCGAACCGATTGAGCGGATCGTCGCCGCGTTAATTTCGAAAGACGCGCCGCTCGTTCCGTCAGAACGCTGGAAGACGCGCGGTCCGCCCGTATTCGGGTCGGGAACGAGACGCCCTTCGACGATAACTTTCGTTCCTTTCTTCAGGTACGTATTCGCGAATTCCGCTAATTTTGACCAACAGGTAACCCGGAACCAGATCGTTTCTTTGACCATCTGTCCCTGGGCGTTCGAATACTGGCGGCTCGTCGCGACGCTGAAAGACGTGACCGGAACGCCCGACGGGGTATAACGCATTTCCGGATCCCGTCCGATATTTCCCGCAACAATAATCGTATGGAACATATTCTCTCCTTAAAATTCAAAATAACTTTACTTAGTCCGTATCGTCATACAGGACGATATCTTTTGTCTGGTTATTATTGTATACGATTTTTTAGCCTGCTGACGAGATTCCGCTCGATTCGTCCGGGCGATCCGAAGTCCGAAATGATTCCCTTAAACGAAAAAAAGCCCGAAAGGAGGACAGGCTTTTTTTCAAAAAAGGAGTGCTGCTGATGAAAGGAGGAACACCAACAGCTGAAACAGATAAAAAAGAAGAATTTAGTTTTGCTGTTCGGGGCTAATTATAGACGTATGTCATTTTTTGTCAATAGCCAAATATGACAAATGTTACCTTCTCGAAAAAATGGAGCGATGCAAGCGTAAAAGCAACGAAAAAAACGAAAATCGACGCCGAGGAAGCCGGTTCGCTCGGCGCCGATCGCTATCAAAATTTAGGTTAATTTAATCTTCCGGCGCCTAATTCAGCGGGAAATACACTTCGCAGAACGGGAGTCCGCGATGCTCGAGATGAAATTTCGTCCAAAGCGGATCGGAGGACGCGGGATCCTTCGCTTTCACCGTGAAAGAAATACGCGTCTCCTCGCCGGGCTTCGTAGGCTGAACCGCGATATCGGAAACGACCGTCTCGATCGATTCGCTGTTTTCAACGTTGACGACCGCGTACGTTTCCGGATCCCAGGTATTCGTCCCTTCGTTCGTCAGGAACCAGCTCACCTCGTAAATATCCGGCGCGATAAAGTTGATTTCGGAGCGCTGCCCGCCGCAGGCGTTCCCTTCCAGCTGTTTCGAATCTAAAACGACGATCTCGTTCTCGGACGCTTTCCCGTCCATCAGCAGCGGCGCTTCAATTCCGCTTTCCGCCGTCGTTTCGCCGCGGATTCCTGTCCCGCCGTCCGGAACGTTCGCGATCTGGGCAGGTTCGCTTTCGTCCGCCTTCATCTCAAAAGCCGCATCCGATTTCGGCGTCAGCGAACCGTCGACGTATATATCGACCCAAAATGCGGTATTGGCGTAAGAACCGTAGCCGAACGTGTACCCGAGGCTGTCCTGGAGCATGTAATAACCGCGATAGTGACCGGGGATCGACGGCGCCTGCAAATCAATACTGATTTCAACGCGCTCGCCCGGATAAACCGTTCGCGGAATATTAACGACCCGCTTTCCGCCCATGGCGTCGCCGCCGCTGAAAATCAGCGTATATCCCTGGTCCCAGATACAAGTCCCGCCGTTTTTCAGCGACCAGGTCTTCCGAAATATCTCGTTCGGCGCCAGTTTCGCCCCGTCTTTGATCGAAATATCGTTGATCGAACGGACCTTATTATTACAGTACGGATTGCGCGCAGCGTTGTTCGGCGTCGTGACCGAAGGCTGCTTCCCGTAATATTGCGGATAAGTTGCCGGCGGGACGGGAGCCGGCTGATAACCGTACTGCGGAACGTTGTATTGAGGAACGTTGTACTGCGGGACGTTATATTGCGGCTGGCAGCCCGGCGCACAGGGAACGGAAGGCGAATAGCAGGGCGCGCACGGCTGGTAATTATACGCGGTTGTCGTGATACTCGCCCAAACCGGCGTTTGACCGCTGCAGCCGACGCCGAAAAATTCGCCGCCCGCGGTTCGCAGCAGCCAATTGCTCTGAAACGATCCGAAACTGTTCGGCGCGACCATATTCACAGAAATATCGACCGTTTTGCCCGGCGCGACCGCGTGCGGCAGGCGTACCGCCTGAACCGAGCCTAACGCCGTCCCCGAAACATAAACGAGCGAATAATCCGTTGTCCAGGCGCATGTACCGGCGTTTCGGATCCGCCAGGTTTTCGTAAACGGCTTTCCGGCGCCGATATACGATCCGTCCGGAATCGTTACGTCGCGGACGAATTCCGCCCTGAGACAGGTTTTATACGGCGCGCAATACGAACCGCAGCCGCCGTAAGGCCAACACCAGGACGCGTCCGGAGTTGAATTCAATTTTCCGAAGGGCGGTTCGAGGATACCCTGTTTCGCGGCGGAAGCTTTCGCCGTTATCGTCAGCCCGGCAAACAGGACCAACGCCAATATCAAGACATATATAAGACGGTTTTTTCGGTTCACGTTCTACCTCCTGATACCGCCGATCCGATCCTTCCGACCGCGCGGTTCGATTCTTATCACATTTGTTTACATGCAAGAAACGCGCCTAATATTCGGATCGGGCGCGCCCGATCCGAAACGCGGAGAAGCGGGCCTAAAGAACGAGTTCCCCACGGTTATCAAAAAACGCGCCGGAACCGGCGCGTTTTTCAGAAGCCTTTCAATTTCGAATCATCTTACCAATAAGGCGTAAAATTCCACCAGCCGTTGTTATTGTTCAAAGACGGGTTCCAGTTGTACCAAGGGCAATCCGAACCGTTATATCCGTAACACCAATACTGCGGATAAGGGTAGCAATTACTCCAATTCGGACACGGATTATACGGCGGCGACGGAACGTAGTTATAGTTAAACGTCCGGATCTCCGCCCAGAACGGAACGCTGCAGTTAGCGCCGACGCCGAAGATTTCGCCCGCGTCCGATTGAATCTTAAAATTAGCCCGGAACGTTCCCGACGTCGACGGCGCCGTCAAATTCACGCTGATATCGATCGTCTGACCCGGCGCGACCGGATGCGGAAGCGCAAACCAATTCGGCGCGCCCATCTGCGTCCCGCTCGAGAAAATAACTTTGTAATTCGTGTTCCAGTGCGTCGCGCCGTTATTGCGTAACCGCCAGGTTTTCGTAAAAGAACTGCCGGGCGCGATATACGATCCGTCCGGGATCGTCACGTCGGAAATAAACGACGCGCAATTTGGCCGGTAATAATACGGATCGGGGAAACAGCAATTCTGGTAATTTTGACAATTCGGCAAACAATAACCGGTCGGTTTTTTCGCCTGCTCATGCATCGGCGAAGAATTTACGAACGGGTTTCCCGTATTGCTCGGAAGGTTGTTCCATGGATTATTCCAATAACTTTGAGCGGAAACCGCCCCTGCCGTCAAAAATGAAACGAGGATAACGGCGGTCAAAAGGTACAGATAACGCTTTGTCATAGCTTGACTCCTTTCTACAAGATTTCCGCCCGATCACCGGTTCGGATCGTTACGTATCGTGCAAGATTTGTACTCAGATCCGCCCGATTGAACTCGTCGGCCGACAAAGGTTTTGAACTTACTTTTATTACGTTTATCACGGCAAAAAAGTTTCATCATACGCCATGCGCCGCGTCCGAATCGTCAAGGCTCGGATAAAAGCTCCGTCACGCGCGCGATCGCGCTCAATACGACCAGATTCCGAACCGGCCAGCCGTAGGCAGACAATTCCTGCGCGGTAAAATCGCAGAACCGCGGCGATCCGGCGCTCGGATGGGCATGATCGCCGCGCAGCCCGTGATTCGGAAGCGGATCCATCGCCCGCCACAAATTCACGATCGGGACCTCGTACGTCAGCGCCGCCTGCGCGATGATCCGATTGAATTCCCCGCTGTCGTTCAGGTTATCCGCCTTCAGGATCAGGATCGGAATCGCGTCGCTGTTTAAAACTTTGCGCATGATTTCATGCAGCGACAATTCAAAATCGGTCAAACTCCGATAAACGTCGTTCGTCCCCAACGCGACGACGACGATCGACGGCCGCCACAGCCGCAGCTCGCAATCTACCGCCGATTCATTTTCCGAACAGACGCCGTTCGGATCCCAATGCGTACCAAGCGCGTCCGCCGCCGTCAGCCCGTTTCGAGTCGCCAGCGACGCGCGGGCGAACGAACCCCGGTAACGCGCGATCGTCGCCGCCAGTCCGCTATACGCGCCCAGATCGTATTCCTTCAAATCGAAACAACCGAGAAAGTAAGTATGGACGCTGTTGCTGTCGCCGATTTTCGAAAAACGGGTCGGAACGTTCCCGTCCGCCAGCCCGAAACGATAGCGGAGCCGGATCCCGTCGGAAACCGACGCCGGAAGAATCGGAAACGAACGCCAGTCGTCGGCAGACAGCGGCGCGCTTTCGGAAGATTGCGCGCCGACGGAAAGCGGCAGGAAGAAGAACGCGAAAAATATCAGCGCCAAGACAGTTCGCCGTTTCATAGCCTGAATTTTACCCGTGAAAGAGCGGATCGGGATCTGACAGGCCGGGATTTGACGGGGCATGGTTATTTTGATATGATTAATATACGTTCGGGCGGGACCGACGCGGCGGATACCAGCGAACCTCGTCAGGTCCGAAAGGAAGCAGCGATAAGGTGGACCATTCGGGTGCCGTCGGGAATCCTGTCCGACGTTTTTTCTTTAAAAGAGCGGAGCAGGATCGAAAAAGATGGAGAAAAAAACATCCCCCAACGCTACCCCGGCGTTTTGCAACTATGATAATTCCGATTACCAGGACGCGTTCTGGGGCGAAGGCAGGCGAGCTTACGAGGACAGATCGGAAGAAATCGCTTTCCGCCGCCTGCTTCCCGAACAGGGAAAACTGATGCTGGAGATCGGCGCCGGCGCCGGCCGGAATACGCTCCGCTACGCCGGTTACGAACGGATCGTCGTCATGGACTACGCGCTGACCCAGGTTCAGCAGGCAAAAGCGCGCTTAGGAAATTCCCCGCGCTTTATCTACGTCGCGGCCGACGTCTACCGGCTCCCGTTCGTCAACGAACTTTTCGACGGCGCGACGATGATCCGCGTCATTCACCATCTCAGCGAGCTGGACCCGGCTTTCGCCGAGATTCAGCGCGTCATGCAGACCGATTCGACGTTTATCCTCGAGTACGCGAATAAACGAAACCTGAAAGCGATCCTGCGCTGGCTGGGGCGGAGACAAAAATGGAACCCGTTTTCGAAAGAGATGACCGAATTCGTCCCGCTCAACTTCGTTAACCATCCGAAAACAATTGAAAAACTGTTGAAGAAGCACTCGTTCCGAATCGAGAAAACGTTAGCCGTTTCAAACTTGCGGATCGGCAAACTCAAAGCGAATCCGGCGAATTTGAACTGGATGCTGAAAGCTGAATCCGTCCTCCAGCGGCTCGGCGCGGGATTCAAATTAAGCCCGTCCGTATTCTTACGCTGCCGATCGGTCGAAACGAAAGCCAAATCGCGCTTCAATCATTTCTTCATCTGTCCGAACTGCCGGAGTTATTCGCTGTCGCATCAGTTGACGAAAGAGGTTTGCCAATCCTGCGGCTACGAATACCCGATTATCGACGGAATCTATAACTTCCGCGTCAACCCGGAAGACCAAAAGCATATCGATTAACGCGTCCGGGAAACGCGTTGGTTCAAGCTAAGCGAAGCTGAAAATGTCTTTACCCGAAAATCCGATACCTTTTCATGCTTTCAGGAGGATTAACCATGAAACGATTCTTTTTTTTAGCCGCGGCGATAACGACGCTTTTCATCGTATCCCTCGCCGGGACGGCGTTCGCCCAGATTGAATTTATCGACCCGCCCACGGAGGACGGAGCTTCGGCCGAAACGATCGATCCGTCGGACGGCGCTTTGGGACCGACCGTATCGCCGGCGTTCCGAAAAACCGTCGACGATTTAGCCGCCGACGGAAAAATTTCCGGCGCCGACGGCGATTTTTATTACCTGGACGACTTCACGAACGAATGGGCCCAGATTGAGTGGTATCAATGGATTCCGCGCAGCGGGCCAACGATGAATAATTTCGTGCTGCGCTCGAAGATCAAGTTCGAATCGGCGTCCCGGACGCCGAACTGGTCGGAATCCGGCTGCGGCTGGTTTTTCCGCGGAGAAGAAGTCGATACGAATTTGACCGCGTTTTACTCGCTCGAGGGGAACCTCCGGCTCTTCGGATTCAATAATAAGACTCCGCTCTCTTACGGACGCGTCAACCACAGCCGCGCCGCCGTCAGCGGCGAAATCGAGATGGTTATCTACGCCGAGGATCAGAAAGTCGGCATCCTGATCGACGGCGTCCCGCTCATCGAACGGACAGACATACTGGTCGACGATAACCCGTCGCAGCTGTTCTCAGTCACGTTTTCCGGGACAAATAAGGATTTCGGGATCCGCTGCGATTATTCCGAAATCGAGTTCATGATTTTACCGTAACCGGCCGTCCCGGGTTCGGGAACCCGATTCTTCATCAATAAATAATAACGCGACAAATTATTACGGCGGGGTCAATCATATGCCCCGCCGTAACGATTCGTGAACGCGTCCGCGTTCGGCCTAACGGATCAGCGCCGCTAAATCCTCGCCGATTTTTTTCAAATCGATCCCCTTCGTAAACTGGAGGCAAGTCCCCGACGGATAACGCGTCTTCTCGACCCAATGCGCCGGAATCGCGTCCAACCCGTATTTCGCGCCGAGAATCGCTCCGGCGACCGCGCCGATCGTATCCGCGTCGCGGCCGAAATTCGCCGCCAGCGTGACGCCTTTCTTGAAGCTGTCGTTTGCCAGACGCAAACAGGCGAAAGCCGACGGAATCGCTTCCGCCGTCGTCGCCCATTTCGTCGTCCGCAGCCGATCGTGCAGCGCTATCCAGGCGTCCAAAATGTTAAAATCCGCTTCCTCGACGATCGCGAACGCCGCCGTCATATTCGCGTACAACCAGGAATCGCTCGGGATACAATCCATCGCTGCGGCAACAATTTCATCGATAGAACCGTCGGCCATCGCGACCGCGACCGCCGCCGCAACCGCCTGGGCGCCCCAGATACCGTCGTTATAGTGACTGATCGACGCGTCGATTTCCGCCATCCTGGCGGCGGCGGCCGGATCCCCGGCGCAGACAATCCCGATCGGAGCGATCCGCATCGCCGAACCGTCGCTCAGATGATACGTATTGAATTTACCCGACTGCGGCGGGCGGATCCCGCGGCGCAGGTTATTCGCCGCCTCGACCTCGCTGTCGCCGCCGCGGCGGAACTCGTCCTGAACCGCGACGTTTTTCAGCCAGGCGTCGACGACGGCCTCAGACGTCAGTTTCCCGCCGCAGCCGATCAGCGTCTGGGCCGTCAGCAGCGCGAATTCGGTATCGTCCGTACTCCAGACCGCGCCTTTCGAAAAGTCGGTCGTAAAACCGTAATTAACGCGGTTCTCCTGCATCCGCGCCGCGTCCCCCAGCGAATCGCCGATCGCCAGACCGCAGATCGCCCCGAGCGCTTTCCGCCTTCGCAGCGCTTCATTCCGAATCAGATTTTCTCTCGTGATCATGCATCTTCCGTTTCTTTAACAATTAACGCGCCGAAGGAAGAACGTCCCTCGCTTTTCGACGCGAACCCGACCATCCCGTATTTAAGCGTTTCATCCGCAACCGACAGGACGCGCCGGCCGCCGAGCGACAGCGTCAGTTCCGGCCCCGCCGCCTCGAACGCGATCGCGATCTCCTCGCCGGCTTTCCAATCATACGCGATATCCGCCAACTCCTGCCAAACGCCGCCGGATTTCCGGTAAATCGCCGCGCCGCCGGACTTTAACCCCGCGTAATAGCCGCGCTGCGCGCCCTGAACGCGGAGCGCCAGACAATGGCTCGTACCGGTAAACGGAACGACGGAACTTTCGAGACGGACGTCGCGGGTAAAGTAATTCCCCGTCAGCGCTTCGCAGCCGTTTAAGCGCATCGCTTCAAGCCGTCCGCCGACAATCTCCCAAGCGCCGTGATCGTGCGCGAAGGGGATGACCGAATCGAATTCTTTCGCGCTTTTCGCGAAATCGATCCGATAAGACGCCGGACCGGCGACGCTGAAATCGTCCAGAAAAATTGAGCGGAAATCGCGGTTTTTTATCGAAGAGTTCGATTCGATCCAGAAACCGATTTCGTCAACCATCGCCCCGTCCAGATCGGGAATCGTAAATTCAACTTTCTTCCAGCCCGGTTCTTCAAGCGAAAGCGCGCCGAGGAAGATTTCGGACTTCGTGAACGTGTTTCGGACGTACGGGCTGATCAGGATATCCTCGCCGCCGATCTTCTCGGAGCAGACCCAAAACGATACCGTCTGACCGGGATAAGCCTTCGGCGAAAAAACCGGCATGTAACGGGTATCGTTAAAATCCTCGCGGCGGTAGAACGGTTTATAAAAAACTTTCCCTTTCTGCCCGCGCTGGAGCCGGTCGACAAGAATTTCGAGAGATCCTTTTCCGCTGTGCGCCGTTTGCGCCGATTGACGAAGCCGGAACAGGTTCGCGTCCGAAACCCGGAAATTATGCGTCGCGCCGGGAAGTTCAAAATCGAACCGGATCGTCCCCTCTCTTTTCGGATCGACGGAGACCGGCGTTTCCTCTTCCTCGCGGAGCCGTTCGCTAAGCCGGTAAAGCTCGCGCGCGTACGTCGGGATATCGAGAATATTTAAATATCCCGAAATCCCCGACAAAACGATCATGTCGTTAATCGGCTCGCGGTAGCGCGCCGGAATACCCGCGAGACCGGCGGCGACGCCCATGATCGTCCCGACGTTCCCGGCGTTGCAATCGGTATCCCAACCCGCCATCGTCGCGATTTCGACCGTCCGCGCGAAAGTTCGTCCGTAGAGAAGCGCCATGACGCAAACGCCGGCGTTCGGAATAATATGGCAGACGCCGGGGTATTTATCGTAACCCCAGTTTTCATGCAGCCGCTTCATGCAGGCGCGCCAGTCGTCCGGATTCGCGGCGTGAAAATCGATAACGTCCCGAACGATTCGCGCGTATGTCGAATCGGCGGGAATCTGATCCAACCCGATCCGGACGATTTCGTCCGGGTCGCCGCTTTCAAACGCCGCCGCGATACAGCCGGCGATGAACGCCGCGCCGTAGACGCCGTTGCGGTCATGCGAAACGGAAGCGGCGGCCGACGCGTACTCGGCAGCTTTTCCCGGCTCGCCGGGGAAGATCAGCCCCCAGGTATCGATAAAGATCTGGCCGCCGATCTGCTCCGCCAGCGTCATGCCGTTGACGGCCGCCGACCCGGACGCCGGCGCTTTCATACCGTTTTTCAAATTCAGATAAGCGGTGTGTTCCGTGCTGACGCCGTACCCGCCCCACCAGAACATACCGACGCCCTCGCGCGCGTAATTCAGCCAGGCCTCGGCGACATCCTGCGCCGTCAGTTTCCCCGGCCCGACGCGGTCGTATAAAGCGCGGAGGAAATAATACGGACCGTTCGCGTCGTCGTCGGCGGCGAAATTTTTAAACGGCTTGACGTAAGCCGCGATATCGCCGTAATAGTGCCGGATCCGTTCATACGTCCAAACGGTCGGCTCAACCGGCGCGCCCAGACGGATCCCGATATTCATCCCAAGGAAACCGGCGTAAATTTTTTCCAAGTTTCGTTCAATCATTCGTTCCGCTTCCAAATAAAAATCACGGAGGCGGCGCTGACGGCCGCCTCCGGGTTATCTTGACCGATCGCTAATTCAGGACCGTGTTCAGGTATTCGGTAATCTGCGTACCGCCGGCTTCGTTCCATTTCGCGACGAACTCGTCGAAATCCTCGATCGGGCGGACGCCGCGGATAATATCCGTCGAATATTCGGTATAAAGCATGTCCATCGCGTCTTTCAGCGGCAGCAAATCTTCCGGCAGAATGACGTTGACGTCGGCGGCGAAATATTGACCGGCTTTTTCAAGCGAATCCAGCGCCGGAGCGGTTAAGACTTCGCCTTCAACTTTTTCGAGATCAAGCCCGTTCACCGTCGGCCAGAATTTCGCCCACCATTCGGGATAGCGTTCGGTCAGAACATACTTGTCGCCGTCCATTGTATAATGAACGCCTTCAAGACCGAGCTTATCGAAGATACGTCCTTCCGGTCCCGCCATGAAGTCGAGGACCGCCCAGGCGGCGTCTTTAACTTCCGAATAGGCGTTGATCGCGAAGCCGCGCGATTCCTTCGAAACGTCGAGCGATTTATAACCCTGCGAAACGCCCGACGCCGGCGGAAGCGCGATCAGCTCGGTTTCCGCGCCGTTCGTCTGGATCATCTTGTTGTTATAGACGTTGACGACGTCTCCGGCCGTCCCGGCGACGAAACAGGCTTTTCCTTCGTAAAAGGCCTGTTCCATCGTGTCCCACTGCTTCGTTACGTATTCGTTATCGAGGAGGCCTTCGGCGTACAGCTTCGCGTAAAAGGCTAATTTTTCTTTTTCAGCGTCGGTCGCGGCGCTGTAAACCCAGTTGTCGCCGTCTTTGACGATCGTGGCGGTGACGCCGAAAGCGTGGTTGAAGACGTTATCGAGCTTGATAATCCCGCCGTCGGTCGTAATCGAATATTCGCAGAGTTCTTTCTCTTTCATCTCCTTGAACATCGCGTAATAGTTCTCAACCGTCGGGTCTTCGAGAACCTTCTTCGCGCTGTCGAGCTGCTCGAAATGATCCTTGCGGATAAGCGGGATTTGAACGCGGCCCGGCGCGAGCCAAAGCAGGTACGGATACGATTTCAGCGCTTCGACGCTGTGCGCGCCGATGATATTATTGACGTTTTCGGATCCGGCGATATATTCGGTCAAGTCTTCCAACAGCCCTTCCTGCGAAATCGGCAGATCGCCGCCCTGGAAGTAAATGATGTCCGGGTTGATCTGTTCCGTCCGGAACGCGATCGGAACGACATCGGCGTACTTGCCGGCCGGTGATTCGAGGACTTCAAGATCGACGAAAATCCCTTTTTCGGCCATCGCTTTCTCGATCCGATCGAACAAATCGATCACCGCTTCTTCGGACGGAACGACATCCTTACAGAGATACGTGACATGAACCGGATCCTCCGCCGACCCGATCCCCTGCGCCAGGACGGAAGCGGCGCCGCTCAGAAGCAGCAGCCCAACCAACAAACAAACGAGACTCTTTTTCATTTTATTCTCCTTATGATGAATGAAATAAATCGGTTACTCTTTGACCCCTCCCGCCATGACGTCCTTCGCGTAATACCTCAGCACGAGCGGATACAGCAGGAGAATCGGAATAATTGAGACTACGATCGTCGCGCAGCGCAGCGCGTTGTAGTCTATCCGAGCGAATTCGTTATAGTTGAACAGGTTTTGCTGCCCAACGATCGAAGCGGTATCGCCTAAAATGACGAACTGACGCAAGATGACCTGAAGCGTCGTATCTTTCGTCTTCGTCAGGTAGATCCCGGCGCGGAAATACTCGTTCCAGCGGATCACCGCATAGAACATCGTTATCGTCGCGATTCCCGATTTCGCTAACGGGAAGACGACGCGGAATAAAGTCGTCAGATGACCGGCGCCGTCAATTTCCGCCGCCTCGTAAATTTCCGAAGGAACCGCCTGATAATACCGCATCAGGATAATCAGATAATAAACGTTGACCGCCATGACGAGGATCACAGACCATTGATTCCCCATCAAGCCGAGATCTTTAATAACCAGGTACTCGGGAACCATCCCCGGATCAAACAGCATCATAAAAATCAGGAAGACCATCAGCGGTTTTTTCAAGGTCAGCCCCGGCCGCGTCAGGACGTACGCCGCCGAACAGGTCAGCAGGATATTGATCGCCAGACCGACGACCGTAATAAATACGGAATTCGCCAACGCGCGCATCAGCGCCGGATGGCTGAAGACGACGCGGTAATTAATCAGGTCGAATTTCCGCGGGAAGATCGCCAGCCCGCCCATCCGAACCGACTCTTCCGGCGCGGAAAACGATTTCGCGATAATATTCAAGACCGGAACGACCATCGTCAGCGTCACGATCAGCAGCAACAGCGTCAGAACCGTCTGCGACAGCGAGAATTTGAATTTCGTCCTCATAGCTACCAAACCCCTTCTCCGGTCAAACGCTTCGAAATAACATGCGTGATCAGAACCAATCCGGTTCCGGCGACGCCCTTGAGAAGCCCGACCGCGCTCGCTAACGAATACTGCCCGCTTTCAATTCCGATCCGATAAATATAAGTGTCTAAAATATCGATCGTACTCTGGACTGCGTTGTTCGAAAAATTGAGGACCTGATCAAAGCCGGCGTTCAGGAAAAAGCCGAGATTCATGATAAAAACGGTCAGCATGGGCGCGACCAGCGCCGGAACGATGATTTTCCAAATTACCTGCAGCCGGTTCGCGCCGTCAATTTCCGCCGCTTCGAAAAGATGCGCCGGGATGTTGATAATCGCGGTGAAATAGAAAATCGAATCCCAGCCGATACTGCGCCACGCTTCGGAAATCATCAGGATCCAGCGGATCGTCCCGCGATCGGTCATATAATCGATCTGAGGAAGGTTAAAAAACGCCGCGATCTGGTTTACGCCGCCCGAAAGCGAAAGCGCGAGGATCCAAATCCCGGCGATAACGACCCAGGACAGAAAGTGGGGCAGGTAGGTTACGATCTGGACATATTTCCGAAACCGCGCCGAGCGCAACTCGTTCAGCAAAATCGCGAAAATAACGGTAAACGGGAAGAGCATCACGTATTTCATGAAACTGATAATCAGCGTATTCTTCAAAATACTCATAAATCCCGGCGAGCTGAAAATCATGTTCATATACTTCATGCCGACGAACTTCCAGGCGGCGCGCGAGCTGTAATTGAAGAAAGCCAGCCGCATGTTATAAATCGGCAAGACGCGGAACAGGATAAAGAAGACGATCGTCGGCAAAATCAACAAGTATAAATACTTTTCGTCGTAAAGTTTGCGCCATACGCTGCGCTTTCGCTTGAGCGGACTTGCGGCGGCTTGATCGTTCATAGCGGCTCCTTTTTGATAATAGCCCTTACGGCGGATTTCATTAAGGGATTTCGATATCCAATAACGGCGCATGCTGCTGCGCGCCGTAAACGTCGCGCTCGCCGACCGTTCCGGAAGACGCGCCGGTCCGATCGTACGTAATCTTAATACCCAGCATCGGTTCATGAAAGACGATTTCGGCGATATCCGATTCATTAAGACGATATAACGCCGCGATCCGCTCGCGCGTCAGCCGTCCGCTCCCCGCGACGCGGCGGAAATCTTCGACCGATTCAAATAAGATATCGAGCGTAACCTGAAACGGCCCGCTGTTCTTCGAGCGCAGCACTTTGGCAATATCGTACAGTCTGGTCATACCGCTCCTCCCATGATTCGATATTCAATCGGGAATAAACGCAGCGGGTCGTCCGTTTCCATCAGGTGATAAACCGAAAATTCGTAAACCGCGCCGAATTCGACGTCGCTCGGCGCGAACGGAAAAGCCAGATTTCCCGCCGTCGATTTTCGTCCGGGAAAACCGTAATGAAGAAACGTTGAACGGACCGAGGCGCAAACGGTCGAAGCGATCTCCTGAGTACGGGCGACGACCTCAAACAGGACGCCGAGCTCATGGCTCGCGGCTTGAACCGTCTCCAGATTGCCCATGACCGCGTTTTTACCGTAATTATAGAAATTAATCCGATAATCGGCGGGGTCAAGGTCGGCATATTGCGCGCGGATACTCTCGCTGACGAGCGACTCGACGTCCTCGATTTTTTCGATCAGGAGCGGATCGCGGACGCCGGCGATTACGAACGTCCGGTACGCCGTTTTCCGCGCCCCTTCCAGTTTAACCCGATAGGGAAGCGCGGGTCGGATCCGGCTCCCGCTGACGCGGACGACGCCATCGCCGGCTTCCTCAAACGTACAGCGCTCCAGATCCAGCAGTTTCCCCGGACCGGGAAGCAGATAAGGATGGCTTTTCTCGTAAAAGGTATGCGCCGCGACCGACGTCTTCGTGCAGCGCAGAAGCGGATTCGGCGCGCGAACCTCGAAACAGTCCGCTTTTATTTCGCCGATCATGCAGTCTTTCGCCGTACCCGGATCGCAGCAAAGCGCCCCGCATTCCAGAATTTTTCCCATATGGTACGCCAGCGCGGGGTCGAATCCGGCCCGAATCGCGGCGGCGGCGAACGGCGCCGGATCGTACGCCCGTCCGCAGATAATAATTTCCGCGCCGTTTTCGAGCGCAGCGGCGATCGGTTCATGTCCCATTTGAGCCACGACGCCGGTCGTCTCCGCCAGTCTTTCTTTCGTCAGCGGCGGAACCGTTCGGCTTAAGCCCTCAATCTTTCCCGCTTCCAGCTGGGCCGCGACGGTTTCTTTCGGGATATCCGCCCAAATAACCGCCGTTTTAACGTTTCGATACGCGTTTTCGGCGGCAATCTCTTCCAAAATCGATAACGTCCAATCGACATGCGCCTTCGCGCCGCTTCCCCCGGCCGACCCGACAATCACCGGGATTTTCCGTTCCCGCCCCGCTTTAATCAAGCGCGATAAGTCCTTCTTATAAGCCCGACGGCTGACGATCGCCACGTTCGCGCCTAATTTATGCGGCCCGGCGTCGGTCGAACCGGCGTCGACGATAATCGCGTCCGGATTTTCGGCTAAACCGTTTTCGAACGACGCGTCCGGAAAACCGTAACCCAAAATTCCGCAAGGCGACAAGATTTTAAACGACTCATTTCGCATTCGCGTTTCCGCCTTTCATTTTCCGCGCCACCGACGCCTTGAGCATTTGCATATGATACGCGACCGCTTTTTCCGTACGCTCGTGATCGCGGCTTCGGATCGCTTCCGCGATTGCCAGATGCTCCTCCGTAATTTGAAGACGGCGCGCCTGATACGTCCGTCCGATCGTGGCGATTTCGCTGATCAGGTCGTAATACGTATCGATAAAATTCATAAAGAAGATATTCCCGGACAGGAGCGCCAGTTTATAGTGGAAATAATGGTCGATCGTGCGTTGGCTTTGATCGTCGTCCGCTACGCCCTGCGCCGCGTCGAAAAGTTCCGCGATTTCTTCGTCTGTCGCGCGTTCGATAACCAGATGCGCGATTTTTATTTCCATCGCCTCCCGAAATTCGATCAGATCCAAATATGTCGCGGAACGCAGTATTTCGCCGATCGGAAGGCTGATTGAACGGGATTGAATATTCTCCTCGATGAACGTCCCTTCCTTCGGCCGGCGGCGGATATAGCCCTGAGCCTGAAGGATCGTCAGCGCTTCGCGAATCACGCCGCGGCTGATTTCGAACTGGTCCGCCAGCTCGGTCTCGTTCGGGAGCCGGCGCCCCCGCGCCCGCACGCCCGAAAGAATTTTCTCGAGGAGCTGCTCGGCGACTTTATCGGAAAGGCGATCGTTACGAATCGGTTTGAATTTCATTCGGGATCTCGCTTGCGGCGCGCGTTCGCGCAATCTTCTATTTGTCCTACTATTAGACTATTCTAAGAGAGTTTCCGGATTCCGT
Organism: Flexilinea sp.; assembly: GCA_029983925.1. GTDB lineage: Bacteria > Chloroflexota > Anaerolineae > Anaerolineales > Anaerolineaceae > Flexilinea. The sequence continues at coordinate 7,004 of JASBYO010000038.1, read as the reverse complement.
CAGGTGACATTCGTCATGATTTTCGGTATATCCTTGTCAAAACGTTCCGCGGCGAAACTCCGGCGTCGTTATTCAACGCGGGACGGCCGCCTTCCGAAAGAAAGAGACCTTCCGAAAAGTCGGAATTCCAAAACATGCTATAAGAATATTGTCAAAGCGTTTTCTTTCTGATTCAGCGTGAGCGACGCCGCGGCTTTCGGGGATGATACGAAAAGCGGGGGACATAGCGCGGAGGGGGGAATTTCCGGCCAGAAATCCCCCCCTCCGCATAAAATGATTCAAGGTCACCGCATTGTCGTCCCCGCTTGTCCTCGCAGGGAGTCTGTCCCGGCGCCTAAACGTGCCGGGACGGGCGGGGGTCGATCCGCGCGCCGACAAATAAGCGGGTATATTCCGTTATAACGGAATCCGTTTTGAGACGCCCGCCCGGGCCGCAATTCGCGGCGGAAATTTTCCTATTCTTTCTGCGTCTTCGCTAATTTTTCGCGGTAAGTATCGAGAACGACCGCGAATACGATGATAAAACCGGTAACCATCTGCCGGGCGTTATCGTCTAAGCCGATAATCAGCAAACCGTTATTCAGGACCCCGATAATACAGGCGCCCAGAAACGTTCCGATCATCGAACCTTTCCCGCCGCTCATACTCGTTCCCCCGATAACGGTCGCCGCGATCGCGTTTAATTCAAAGCCGACGCCGAGAATCGGGCTGGCGATATTCAAACGCAGCATATACATAATCGCCGCGACGCCGACGGTAAAGCCGCAGAAAACAAAAGCCGAAATCTTATAAATACCGGTATTATGGCCCGAGAGGCGGACCGCCTCTTCGTTGTTTCCGATTGCGTAAATCATGCGTCCGAAGACCGTATAACGCAAAATAATATGCCCGATAACCATCAAAACAAACGCGATAATAAAAATCGACGGAATAACGCTGAAAAAGGTCATCGTCCCGAAGCGGTTGAAAACGGCTGGGAACGCGAAAATCGTCCGGCTGCCGCTGATTTGAAGCGCCGCCCCGCGCGCCATGTTCAACATACCGAGCGTCACGATAAACGAATGGATTTTCCAGCGAACCGAGACGAATCCGTTGAACAATCCGGCGAGCATACTGATCCCGACGGCAGCTAAACAGGCGGAAGCGATCGCAACTCCGACCGGAAGATTCGGGTTCGTAATCGCCTTTCCCGCTAAAATCGTCGCTAACGCCAGAGACGATCCGACCGAAAGATCAATCCCGCCCAATAAAATAACGTACGTCATCCCGACCGAAATCGCAGTATTGATGCTGATCTGCTGCATGATATTCGAGAAATTCGTTACCGTAGCGAAACGCGGCGCGGCGATACTGAAGACGGCGATCAGGATCAGCAGAACAAGCCCGATCCCGCCCTCCTGAAGGATGAAATTAATGAACTTCTTTGATTTAATCATCGTTAACGTTCCCTCTTCCTGTCAGCGGATATATTCTTCATAAGCGTAGGATAAAATTTTTTCCTGGTCGAAAGCGTCGCGGTCTAATTCCCCGGTAATTTTACCGTCCGAAAAAATAAGCATGCGGTGCGAGATTCCGATCAGCTCGTCAAGATCCGAAGAGACCACGACGATCGCTTTTCCCATTCGCGCTAACTTCCAAAGCAGCAGGTAAATTTCATATCTGGCGCCGACGTCGATCCCGCGCGTCGGTTCGTCGAAAATCAGAACCTCCGCATCCCGGAAAAGCCACTTGCCCAGCACCACTTTTTGCTGGTTCCCGCCGGACAGGTTGCGGACAACCTGCTCGACCGAAGGCGTTTTCGTTCCCGTTTCTTCCACCAGGCGGTTCGCCTCGTTCGTTTCGGTCTGCTGCTGTAAGAAACCGTTTTTCGATACTTTCGCCAGGTCCGCCAAGGTCATATTGACGGCGATATTCATGTCTAAGATGACGCCCTGGCTTTTTCGGTCCTCTGTCAGCAGGCTGAGCCCATGACGGACCGCGTCTTTCGGCGAACGGATTTGAACCTGACGTCCATGAAGATAGATCTGTCCTCCCGCCGATCGATCCGCGCCGAAAAGCGCGCGTACGGTTTCCGTACGGCCGGACCCGACGAGACCGGAAATACCCAAAATTTCGCCCTTGCGGACCGAAAAAGAAACCGGATGCTTTCCGCCTTGGACCTGAAGATTTTCAACTTTCAACACCGTTTCGCCTAACGCCGCTTCCGCGTCGAACGGATACGCAACGCCGATATCGCGGCCGACCATCAGCTTGACCAAATCGTTAACCGTTAAGGACGATAACGGTTCCGTCGCGACATATTCGCCGTTCCTCAGAACCGTTACGCGATCGCCGATTTCGTAAATCTCCTGCAAACGATGCGAAATATAAATGATCGTAACCCCGCGGCGTTTAAGCGTTTCGATAATGCCGAATAGCGTTTGAATTTCTTTAGACGTCAGCGTGGCCGTCGGTTCATCCATAATCAGGACTTTGCTGTTATGGAAAACCGCCTTCGCGATTTCAACCAGCTGCATTTGGGCGACGCCCAGCATCTCAACCCGCGTCCGGGGGTCGATATTAAATCCGACCAGTTTTAACGCTTCTTCAGCGTCGCGGTAAAGTTTTCCATAATCGACGAATCCATGATTCGCGGGAAGCTTTTCGAGAAAAATATTTTCCGCGATCGAAAGGTACGGTAAGAGGTTAAACTCCTGATGAACAACGCGAATCCCTTTTTGGAAGGCGTCGAAGGTTGACTTCGGAGCGTACGGCTCGCCCTCGAAAAACATTTCGCCGCCGTCCGGGAAATAAATCCCGGTTAATAATTTCACCAAGCTGGATTTCCCGGCGCCGTTTTGCCCGACGAGAATATGGACCTCGCCTCGCTGAATCGCCATGCTGACGTCATGCAGCGCGACAACGCCGGGGAACGCTTTCGTCACATGTTCCAATTTCAAAATAGGTTCATCGTTCATTCGTAGAAATCCGTTATACGGCGGAAGACCGAAGCGCAGTCCGGTCTTCCGAATAAATTTTTGGCGAAGAGAGATTTATTCTAAATCTTCGATCGTAATCAATTCCACCGGGGTCTTTTCCCAGCCGACCGGTTCAAGCTCGCCGTCGATAACCCGCTGACCGACTTCGATCGCCATCTGGACCATTTCCGCGCCGAACTGATCGACGGTCGCGAGGACTTTGCCTTCCTTAATCAGCTCCTGAACGGCGGCGATATTATCGAACCCGACGAGGAGGATATCGTCGCGTCCCGCGGCTTCGACGGCCTTCTGGGCCCCGAGAACCATCGAGTCGTTCGCGCACATAATCCCCTGAACATCCGGATAAGCCGTTAACAAGTTCGCAACCAGCGTATTCGCCTCTTCAGTTTCCCAATGCGCCGTGCTCGATTCGAGCAGTTCGAGTTTCCCTTCCGCTACGGCTTTATCGAAACCGGCTTTTCGGGCAATCGCGTTGTCGGCGCCGGGATTGCCTTCGATAATAAAGACTTTCCCGCCTTCGCCGAGTTTTTCGGCAAGCGCCATACCCGCGAGATACGCGCCCTCTTCGTTATCCGGACCGACGAACATGAAATCCTCCAGTCCGGCGGCTTTTAACTGATCCGCGTCCAAGCGGACGTCAAAGTTTACGACCGGGATACCGGCTTGCTGCGCTTTAACGACAGACGGGACCAAAGCGGACGAATCGGCAGGCGCGAGAACGATCATATCGACGCCTAACGAAATAAACGTATCCATAATCGTCAGCTGCGTATCGATATCGGTTTCGGAATTCATGCCCTTAATATTCAATTCGTAGCGGCCATCTTCCTCCGCCCATTTTTCCGCGCCTTCCTGAAGCGTTTTGAAAAATTCGTTTGCGAGCGATTTCAATACGACGCCGACAACCGGTTTTTTATCCTGCGCGAGAACCGCGCCGGCGGAGCCGAGAACTACGGCGACGACAAGCAAAACAGATAATACGCGAGTAAATTTCTTCATCTTTTCTCCTTTTTCGGCAAGTTGCCATCGATAAAAATTGGACCTCTTATCATCAGCCGCTTTATCAAAATCCGGCTGAAAACAAACTTGGGAACCGCCGGGGTCAGCGTCGAAGACGATCTCCGTCTCGGATGCGTCATCGAACGCCTTGCGAATATCCCTCGCGGCTGACGGTATAGTAAGTATAATCCTGCAAAGTTCCATTAGCAATATCTCCGTCTTCACTGATTTTTATCATGTCGGGACGAAAAAAAAGACGCCTATCGGACCGTCCCGGCGAAACGGCCGCAAACCATACAAAATAAAATATGGACAAGAGAAAATCTGCCGAAAGACGACGGGGCGCTTAACGTTTTCGCCGCTTTACATATCAGAATATAGCGACATCAATACGAATCGAGCGCGGAAGGTATAAAAAAATCCTGTCCTGAATAACCGACGGAACGACCCGGTCCAAACCGAAGACGGGTTCTTATATTTTTAGGAAGCCCGAGAACAAAAAAACCGAACCGCCAGAGGCTGATCCGGTCGAAAGTATTTGTGTAGCGCGAGTGGGGGTCGAACCCACACGATCTTGCGATCGACAGATTTTAAGTCTGTTGCGTCTGCCTATTCCGCCATCGCGCCGCAAACAACAAATAAATTATACGTCATCCGGTTCGGCTGTCAAGTTCGGCAAGCCGTCCGCGCCGACTTCAATCGTCCAATCCTCGGACAGCTTATCCGGAGCAACTTCAACCGTCAGCGTATCCGTTTCCAGCCAGTCGAAATAATTCAGCCGAACCGATCCGTCGGCCTTCGCCTCGATCGGACGCGGAAGCGTATCCGTCGAAAAAACCAGCGAACGGTCGGGCGAAAAAAGCTCGATCGTACCATGAAAACGCAGCGAAAAATCCGCCTGTCCGAATTGAGCGCTATCGCCCGCAAGATAAATCTCAAGTCCGATCGTTCCTTGCGCCGGATCATGAAGAATAGATATATTCAGGTTCGGAATCGTCGGCGGATCGCCGATCAGCTCCGGCTTTAACGTAATCCGCGCTTCGATCGGTTCATTCGCGACAGTATACGATATTTCCGGAAGCGCCGCCGCCGTAAGGAAAACGTCATAGGATTCGTAAGCGATATCCCGCCCCGGATCGGACGGCTGGTAGGTCAGCGTCGGATATTCGTACGATTCCAGCACGTTCGTCAACGATAAGATTGAGCCCGAACCCGTAAGCGACATATTGAATCGCTGCCAGTTATGATCCTGAGGCGAATTCAGCCAAAAATGGTAACGTTTATCGCGCGGGAAGGTTACGCTGTTCGTCCCGAGAATCCGCCGCAGCTGAACCCCGGGGAGTTCGGAAAATTTTTCGCCGTTTTTCCAATCCGTCCCGGTTTTTTTACCCTCGTCGTCAGCCGCGAAAATACTTATTTTCCCGTTCGTGACGATTCGAACCGACGATCCGGATTCGCCGCGCGTTCCCGGACAAAAATCACAATGAAAATCGGCCTCTTTTTCAGTCAGCGCAATCCGGCGAATCGGATTAAAAGATCCTTCGCCGCTATAAATCGCGGCCTTATCGGTCGGAAGCGCGGAACCGAGATATTGCCAGCTGTTCGTTTTAGCGTTTATCGTAAGAAACCGCTCGAGCGCCGGATGATTACTGTCGTAGACCATGACGCGGAAAATTCCGTCGCCCATATCTTTAATCGCGTACGCGCTGACGGTATGCCCGGATTGTAAATCGCGCCGATAAATTCCGAGCTGGATAACTTCGTTCGGATTTTCGCGCATCTCGAGAATCAGCGAACGCAGCAAGTCGACCGGCGATTCCTCTACCACAATCGTTTCCGTCAGCAGCTGCGTCGCATACCAGAACGCGATCTCCCGCTGCAGCCGCTCGTTCCCGACCAATTGGAGCTGGTTCGGCGATCGATTCCCGAACCGCGCCGGATCGAGCGTACGGTTAAAAAATCGCGCCGCCATGATCGACAAGCCTTCGCAATGACCGTTATTCATCGCGCGATTCGCCTCCCGCATCCAACTTTCCGCTAATCCCGACAGGCGGCAGGCCTCCTCGGCGTCTCGATTCGCACAAACGCTCCGCCCAAACAGCCGTTCCATTTCGGCGACGCCCAGATTGACAATCGGGAACGTCCGAATACAGAGCGGGTCCCGGCAACCGGATTCGCCGTAATTCAAAAAAGAAAAACCGTCTTCGGCCGGACGAAAACCGGTATCGACGTCATAAGATTCAGCGCGGACAGAAATCAGAAATAACGCGAACGCAGCAGAAAGCGCCAACAAGACGAACGCGAAACGAAAACAGAATTCTTTTCCCGTCCGTAAGCGCAGGAGTCCTCCAAATATCTTGCTCATCAATTAAGAATTATACTTCCCGATTGATCCCGAACGCGCCAAAATTCATACATGATTCACACCGGCGCTTTTTGGTAAAATCGGTTTAGAAAACCGAACCGAATTCGTCAAGGCTGAACGCGTTGCAAAAAACCTCGCGGTCGACGCCGGGCCGGATTCTATCGACAGGAGAAAATCATGACAACCTTAATCGCCGCCTGGGAAAAACGCTTCCATAATCTCGAGGAATCTGCCGCGCCGCTGCTGCGAACGTTCGACGGCCGCCTAACGGAAGCGAGCGTAAGCGAAGCCGAATTCCAGGCGCGCGTTTCCAGGCTGGCGGGAGCGCTGCGGAAAGAAGGGATCGGACGCGGCGATCATGTTTTTCTGTCGCTGGCGTCCGTAACCGAAATCACAGCCCATTTTTGGGCGCTGCTTTGGATCGGCGCCGTGCCTTGCGCGCTTTTTCCAGATCATGGGGCGGAAGCCGTCTCGGCGCGGTTGTCGGCCGGCGCCGCCGCTTACGCTATTACGGATCGCAGCGCCGGACCGATTCATGAAGCCGGCAAAAGCTACGGAAAGCTGCGTCGGATCATCCTGGCGGGCGATCTGAACGGATCCGAAGCGACGCCTTTTTTCGCCCCGCCGGAACTCGGCGCGGCTGATCCCACCTTCATGGTTTT
>JASBYO010000037.1 GCA_029983925.1 Flexilinea sp. | reverse complement strand
TCCGTTCTGAACGATCTGATGCCGTTTGCTCGCCCCGATTGGTTTCCCGACGATTTCCGCGCCGTTTTCGAACGCGCGCTTCCGGAAATCGTCGCCGAATCCGATATTTTATGCTGCGTGTCCGAAACGACGAAAAGAGACGTTGTCGATTGGATCAAACGGAACCGCCCCGAACGCCTTCCCGAACTCAGGGTAACGTCGTTCGCGCAGGGCGCCGCCGTCTGCGAAACGGCTTCGAAGGATGAACCGATTCGCGCCGAGCTGCGCGAATTTCTCACCGCGATCGAACCCGGCTGCGCGGTTTTTACCCAGGTCAGCGTTCTTCAGCCGCGCAAAGGTCAAGACTTCGCGCTCGACGTTTTCGAAAATCGTTGGAACGCGGGGGAAAACGACCGCCTGATCTACGTCGGGAGGAAAGGCTGGAAAGCCGACGAACTTTACGCCAGGATCGCGAGCCATCCTCAACGCGGTCGAAAATTCTTATTCGTCGAAAACGCGAACGAGCGCGAATTAGCGCTCGTTTACGACCGATCGACCGCCCTGATCTCGCCGTCCCGCGGCGAAGGCTACGGGCTGCCGGTCGTTGAAGGCGCGCTGCGCGGACTTCCGGTCATTCTAAGCGATCTGCCCGTATATCGCGAGATCGCCGCCGACGCCGGTTTTTTCTTTAATCTTGACGACCGCGCCGGTTTCAGCCGTCAATTAGACGCCGTCCGCGCGCTTCCGCCGGAAGAACGCCGCCGCCGCGCCGGATCGATCCGAATCGGAACCTGGCGCCAAGGCGCGCGCGAACTCCTTAAAGCGTTCGAGGCTTTCGCCGCCGAACGCGAAATGGGGGACCCGTCATGATCCGCGCGGTTCCAGCCATAGAAACGCCCGAGCCGGTCGCGTTGATATCGAGCGATCGGCTGCGCGCGAATTACCGGAAACTGCGCGAGATCGCCGGAACCGACGTCATGGCGGTTATCAAAGCCAACGCTTACGGGCATGACGCGGTTCAAGTCGCGAGCTGCCTGGCCGCTTTGAACTGTCCGTACTTCGCCGTCGCGCGCTTTTCGGAAGCCTGGGAACTCCGAAAAGCCGGAATCAAAACGCCGATTTTAATTCTGGGGCGCATCGCCCCGAACGAAGCCGCGCTCGCGGCCGATTTGAAAATCGACGTGACGCTGGCTACGCGGACGCAGCTGCGCCAATACGCGGAAGCGCTGCGCGGTTATCCGGGAGCGCTTTCCGTGCATATCAAAGTCGATACCGGCATGGGCCGGTTGGGACAATTCTGCGCCGAGACGCCCGAATTTTTACGCGCCGCACGCGCCGAACCGAGCTTGAACATCGTCGGAATTTATACCCATCTGGCGACAGCCGACTGCGCCGATCCGAGCGCGGCGCGCCGTCAATGCGCTGAATTCCGCGCGCTGACCGCCGAATTGGAAGCGTGCGGAGAACGTCCGCCGTTGGCGCATATCGCTAATTCGGCCGGAATCCTGACAATGGAAAACGCGCGCAGCTTCGAGATGGTCCGCGCCGGCATCGCTTTATACGGATTAGCGCCATCAGCCGATTGTCCGCTGCCGGAAGGAATCGAACCGCTCCTGACCTTCAAGACGCGCGTTATTTCCGTCCGGACTTTTCCGCGCGGAAGCGCGATCGGCTACGGCGGCCGCTACGTCGTTAGCCGCGATTATGAAAAAATCGCCGTTATCGCCGCCGGCTACGCCGACGGTTTCCGCCGCTCGAGCGGGAACCGCGTCCTGATCGGCGGGAAGATCCTCCCGGTCGTCGGAACGATCTGTATGGATCAGTGCATGATTCGAATTCCCGACGAGCTCGCGGTCTCGGAAGACGACGAAGCGGTTCTGATCGGGAACCAGCTCGGAGCCGCCCTGACAGCCGACAATTTGGCGCGGAATTGGGGAACGATCAATTACGAAGTTACCTGCGGTCTCTCGCCGCGCGTCCGGCGTATCTTTTACGACGCGGCCGCGAACGAAACGGACCCGGAAGCGAAATGATTCGAAAAAACGCCGCGGTCCAGCCCGCGTTAATCAAGGAAGAAGCCCCGAATTTGAAGAAAATCGAATCGCTCGCGCGTTGGAGCGAACCGGCGCCGCTGCCGTTTGCCGTCATGCGCGAGCTTCAGAATTTCTCGCGCGTTCAGCAGCGTCTCCTCTATAACCGCGGGATTGAAAGCGCCTATACGGCGAACGCCTTTTTGCTCCCGAAACCGCTGAATTCGCCGTTCGGACTGAAAACGATGGACGCGGCCGTTGAAACGATCTTGGAAACGATCGACGCGAAGGGAAAAATCGTCGTCTACGGCGACTATGACGTCGACGGCGTAACCGCTTCGTCGCTCCTCGTTCAGGCGCTGCGCGCGCTGAACGCCGAAGTCCGCGGTTATATCCCGAACCGTTTCGAGGAAGGTTACGGCGTGAACGCCAAAGCCGTCGAGCAGCTGGCGAGAGACGGGACGGCGTTAACGATTACCGTCGACTGCGGAATTCGCTCGCCGGACGAGGTCGAACTGGCGAAAACGTTAGGGATGAAGATGATTATCACGGATCATCACGAACCGGACGAAACGATCCCGAACGCCGCCGCCGTGATCAACCCCAAGCAACCGGGCGATTCCTATCCGGATAAGAACCTCGCCGGCGTCGGAATCGCCTATAAACTCGCCGCCGCGCTGATGAGCGCGCGCCCGGTTCAGAACGTCCGCGCCGAAGACTGGCTCGATTTCGTCGCCGTCGGATCTGTCGCCGACATGGTCCCGCTTCAGGGCGAAAATCGCGATCTGGTTCGGGCCGGGCTTGAATTGCTGCGGAGATCGACCCGGCCCTGTATCGTCGCGTTGGCGGAAGTTTCCGGAATCGAACTGAATAAAATCAATTCGCAAACAATCGGATTCAGCTTCGGCCCGCGCCTGAACGCCGCCGGACGGCTCGAAACCGCCATGCTGTCGTTCGACCTGATGATGAGCGCGGGACTTGAGGAAGCGCGGAAAATCGCCGAAGAACTTAACGCGATCAACCGCCAACGCCAAACCATGACCGACGAGATTCAAAAAGCCGTCCTGGCGCAGATCGGCGCCAGCGACTTGCCGCCGGTTATCTTCGCCGCCAGCGACGCCTATAATATGGGGATCGTCGGACTCGGCGCGTCGCGGATTACCGAAAAGCTGAACCGTCCCGCGATTGTCGGCGCGGTGATCGACGATGAAATCCGCGCGTCCTGCCGTTCGATCGCCAGTTTCAGTATCATCGACGCGCTTGACAGCTGCGCCGAACTGTTCGTCAAGCACGGCGGCCATCACATGGCGGCCGGATTTACGATTAAGCGCGCCGATTGGGATAAGCTGAGAGAACGGCTGAACGATTACGCGGCCGAAAAAATGCGCGGCGCCGACACGCGTCCGGTTAAAACGATCGAAGGCGAGCTGAAATTCGACTATATCTCGGAGGAAACGAGCAAACAAATTGAAGCCCTCGAACCGTTCGGCGTCGGCAACCCCGAACCGCTTTTTATCCTTCGCAACGCGACCGTCAAATCGGCGCAGTTAATCGGGAAAGATAAGACCCATTTGCGCTTTGAAATCTGCGGCGGGAAGGATCGGACGCTGACGGCGGTCGCGTTCCGTCAGGCCGATCGTATCCCGCCCGTCGGCGCGGCGCTCGACCTCGTCTTCGCGCCGGAAATAAACGAGTTCCGCGGCCAGCGTTCAATCCAGCTGCGCGTCGTCGATTTCCGCACGGCGATCCTTTCGGACATCGTTCGCTGAAACGAGGCTTTTAGAAAATAAAAAATCCGCGGTAAACGCGCGGATTTGAATTAAAAAGCGAATCAATTCGAAATCCGGAGGAAGAAGATCGCGCCCCTTTCCGCCCGGACAAACCACATTTCTTACGAAATCGCCGCGAACGCTTCGCCCATCTGTTCCTTGACCTCGTCGCGCGGAATCCCCGCCATCATCAGCCCCAGCTGCTGCGTCGTGACCGCCGCAGCGTCGACGACGCCCATCAAGCGCCCTTCGAAGATCACCGCGATCCGATCGGATAAAGCGCGAATCTCGTCCAGATCTTCCGAAATCAGCAGCGTCGCCGTCCCTTTGCAGCGCTGCGCCAGCAGGCGGCGGTGAATATATTCCGACGCGCCGATATCGACGCCGCGCGTCGGCTGAGCCGCGATCAGGACCGACGGATCGCGCTCCAGCTCGCGCGCCAGAATCAGCTTCTGGACGTTCCCGCCCGAAAGATTCTTAATCATGACGTTCAGATTCGGCGTTTTAACCGTAAAGTTATCGACCGCGCGCTGCGTTTTATTGGTAATATTCGGGAAATTGAAGAATGAATGGCGCGAATACGGCTCCTTATCATGATCTTCAAGGATAAAATTCTCGGAAATATTAAAATCCTTGACAATCCCCTCTTTATTGCGTTCCTCGGGAATATACGACTGTCCGGCGAGGTTATGTTCATACGGTCCGGCGTAAGTCAGGTCCTTGCCGTTAACCATGATCTTTCCCTGCGTCGGCTTGCGCAATCCGCTGAGCGATTGCGCTAACTCGCGCTGACCGTTTCCGGAAACGCCGGCCAGCCCGACAATTTCGCCGCCGTAAACGTCGAGCGAAAAATTGCTGACCCGTTCTTCGTCCCAATCGTTGTTGACGCAGAGGTCCTGAATCGATAAACGCAGCCCGATATTCGGACAGCTGTCTTTTTCATACTGGAGAACCACCGGGCGCCCGACCATTTTCTCAGCCAAATCCGTCTTCGTCAGATTGACATTGCGCTCCTGCGAAACCGAGCGTCCGTCGCGAAGAACGGCGATCTGATCCGAGATTTCGATAACTTCATGGAGTTTGTGAGAAATGAAGATCAGCGAATGATTCGCCGCGGCCATCTTCTTCAAAATTACGAAAAATTCTTCGACTTCCTGCGGCGTCAGGACCGCCGTCGGTTCGTCAAGGATCAGAAGATCCGCGCCGCGATAGAGCGCTTTAATGATCTCGACGCGCTGCTGTTCCCCGACCGCTAATTGCCATATGTACGCGTCCGGGTTGACGATCAGCTTATACTTCTCACAAATCTCCATCGTCTTTTTCCGGACGACGTCTAAATCCAGAAACGGACCGCGGCTCGATTTCAGCCCTAACGCGATATTCTCCAATACGGTCAAATTCGAAACAAGCATGAAATGCTGATGGATCATGCCGATACCGGCGTTGATCGCGTCCGTCGGCGAATGGAATTCGACCGCTTCGTCATTGATCTTAATCGTCCCGCCGTCCGGCTTATACAACCCGTAAAGCTGTTTCATCAGCGTACTCTTCCCCGCGCCGTTCTCGCCTAAAAGCGCCAGGATTTCGCCTTCGTTGACTTCAAGGTTGACCCTGTCGTTCGCTAAAACGCCGGGGAAGCGCTTGGTAATATCGACCATTTGCAGCTTACGGATATGTTGCGCCATATGTGGTTTCTGATTCAACGCCATAAAGACTTTTCCTTCCTTAGATAACTGATTCGTAAGATTCAAGAATCGCGACGCGCGGACGAAACGCTGCCGTTATTCGAGACCGTCGCCGCTTCGAAATTCTTCAATCCCGCGAAGAACCGTCCCGCGCTTCCGCAGATCAGAAGCGCGGGACAGACATCCTCAAAAATTACTCAGCCAACGGATCGATTTCGCCGGCGACAATCTTCTCAGCCAGCTCGTCCGCCAACGCGATCAGCTCCGGATCGATTTCGATATTCTCGGTATTCCAAACGATCTTCAGACCGCCGTCGGCAAACGTCAGATCGTACGCCGAACCGCCTAAAACGCCGTCGGTCATCTTCGAAAGGATATCGTCAAGAATCGGGGTCCAGTCGTAAACCAGACTGGCGAGGACGTTGTTTTCCGCAAGCGGAATCGTGTCCCACTGCGCGCCGATCCAATGACCGTTGCGTTCCTTAACGACTGAAACCGCGCCCGGGATCGACTGCGACGTGCCGGTCAGCAGAACCGCGCCTTCGTCCATATGTCCTTCAGCCGCGGCCGCCATGGCGGAAACGTCCGAGAAAGACGACGTAAACGTAACCGAGACTTCGGACCCGCCCTTCTTCGCGCCGACCTTGAAACCGTCGATATACGTCTTCGCGTCGCCGGATTCGACCGGACCGCAGACGCCTAATTTCGCGCCGTTCGTGAATTTCGCCGCAATTTCGCCCAAAACGTAACCGCCCTGTTCGGCGCGGGCCTGGTACGCCGTGATATTCGGCTGTCCGTAAAAATCGGTACCGTTACCCCAGGCGAACGCCGTTTCCGGATAGTCGGGGGCGATTTCCTGGAGCGACGTTCCGTACTGCGAACCGTGAGCGACGACGAGATCGAACCCCATATCGGCGTAATCGCGGATCGCTTCGCGCGCGTCGGCGACGTTAAACATGTCCTCGGACTTCTGCAGCTCGAATTTTCCTTCCGGGAAGGTCTCGCCGAGTTTCATAAGCGCTTCGTACATCGACTGGCTGAACGAATAGTCGTTAATCTTCGACGGCATAACCATCGCGACGCGGAAAACGTCGTCTGCGTGAACCGTGAAAACGCCAAGCATCAGCGCGGCTACGGAAACGACCAACAAAACAAGCGTACTTTTCTTCATAAATACTTTTCCTCCAAATTTTTTTACGTCCGCTTAGCGCGAACGACAACCACAACCCGAAAACCGACCGCGCGATTAATTCTCGCTCCGTTCGTAAGGAACGGCCAAGGCCGCCGGCTTATCGCGGCTCTTGACAAAAACGAGCGTCAAAATCGTCAGCAAGTACGGAAGCATCATCGCGATATCGGACGGGATCTCGATTCCGAGAACCTGCATGCGCAGCTGGAAGGCGTTGACAAAGCTGAACAGCAGCGCGCCGGCCAGAACCCCCTGCGGTTTCCAGCCGCTGAAGTAGACGAGCGCGACGGCGATAAACCCGGTACCGTTCGTCATCTTTTCCTGGAACATGTTGATATTCGCCAACGTAAACGTCGCTCCGGCAATTCCCGATAAAATACCGCCGGCGCAAACGCAGCAGTAACGGATTAAATTAACGTTGACGCCGAGCGTATCCGCGGCTTGAGGATTCTGACCGACGGCGCGGACTTTCAGCCCGAACGTCGTTTTATAAAGCACCAGCGCCGCGACCGGGACGAGAAGATACGCGCCGTAAACCATGACGTTATGATTGAAAAACGCGTCGCCGATATAGGGAATCTTTGACAACAGCGGAACCGGCACATCCGGGAAACCCGGAACCGATAGAACCGTCCCGTCCAGAATTGTTTTGAATAAAAGCGAAGAAAGCCCCGTCCCGAACATCGTCAGTCCGATGCCGCTGATCCCCTGCGGCGCTTTGAACGTAATACTGATCAGGGCCATCAGGACCGCCATCAGGAAACCCGTTCCGGCCGCGACAAGGACGCCTAAACCCAGGTTCCCGGTCAGATAGACGACGTAAAAAGAGGAAAACGCGCCTACCAGCATGATACCTTCCGTACCCAGGTTGAAAACGCCGGCCGCCTGATCGAATAATTCGCCCAAACCCGCGTATAAATAAGGCATCGCCAATTTGATCGCCATGCCGACGATACCGAATAAAGTCGCAGCGTTCAATAGATTATGCATTCTTCGCTCTCCTCTTCGATCGATTTACCGAAACAATTTTCGCCGCGACGACGATCAGAACAACCAGACCCAGCAGCGTGTCGACGAACGCTGAATTGACCTGAACCGTCCGCTGAAGCTTGTTCCCGCCGACCATCAACCCGCCGAACAGGAACGAGGCCGGAATCGTCCCCAGCGGATGAAGATTCCCGAACAAAGCCGCCACAATCCCGTTAAAACCGTAACTGGCGGAAATATTTTCGAAAACGCGGTGTTGAACGCCGAGAACTTCGACCGCTCCGGCTAAACCGGCTAAAGACCCGGCCAACGTAATCGCCAGCGCTTGATAAACCGGGACGTTGATCCCGCCGTATCGCGACGCGTCCGGATTTAACCCGACAGCGCGAATCCGATAGCCGACCGTCGTCTTCCACATCATGATATACACCACCACGGCCAGCAAAACCGCCAGGAGCGACCCGGTGTTCAGCTGCGTCGGCGGAGCCAGTCGCGTCAGGAAAGTATTTTCAGGCAGCAGCGCCGTTTGAGACGCGCGCGTCCCCATCTCAATCTCGCGCGGATCGATCATCGGACCACGCAGCAGATAATTCGATAAATAAACCGCGATCGAATTCATCATGACCGTCGTCAAAATTTCGTTAACGCCCAAACGCGCCTTAAGAATACCGGGGATTCCGCCCCATATTCCGCCGGCAACAATCGCCGCCAAAAAACACAAAGGAATCAAAACCCAGCGCGATTCAATCGGAACGTAAAGCGCGACTGCCGCGGACGATAACGCGCCGACGACGATTTGGCCTTCGCCGCCGATATTCGTTACGCCGCCGCGGAACGCAATACAAATCCCGATCCCGACCAATAACAGCGGCGTCGCCTTAAGCGTCGTTTGAATGAGCGCGCGCGAAGAGCCGAACGCGCCGCTGATCAGCGCCGCGTACGCTTCCGCAGGATTTTTCCCGAAAGCGATCAGCATGAACGCGCCGAGAATCAGCGCGATCACAGTCGCCAACAGCGGAATAATAACGTCAATAATGCTATTTATAAAACGCTGGGCTTTAATTGACATCCATTGTCCTCCGTTATTCGATTTGAGTAAGTTCGAAATAGTTCCATTATCGTTATCATTATAAATTTACCATATTCTGACTCACAGTTGTCCGACAAAGCCGCAATAAATTGTCACGAAAAAAACAGGATATTTATCAGTTCCACCTAAATTTTATCATTATATCAAGCGCCAGCATAGACTTTTCGTAAAAAAATCAAAAACCGACGGGACAAACCGTCTCTTATCAAGACGCCGTCCCGTCGGTTCTCTGCGCGGATAAGCGCAATTCTTTCTCCATAAACCAAGTATCCAGGCTCTTTACGCCTCCTGATTCGCGAAACGCGTCCCGGAATGAGCTTGAAGATCGCGTTGTTCATAGCGATAAAACGCCGGTACGAATAAAACCGCAACGATCAGCGCCAGCGTCGCGAAACCTGCGAACCCGTACCAGAAGTGAACCCCGGTCCGTTCGGCGATCGGCCCGGCAAAAATCATCGCCGCTGGAACCCATATGCTGATCAAGCCTGTTGAAATCGAGAAGACGCGCCCCTGCAGCTCCGGACGGGTATGCTTCTGAATCAAGGCGTTCAGGTTCGCTACGCTTAGCGAATCCCCAATTCCGGATATGCCCCAGCCTAAAATCGCCAGCGATATCTGGTTCGGGGCGCAGCGGCCAATCATCAGAACGCCGATCGTATAAACAAAATCGCCGAGGAGCGCCGATTTGATCTGGCTCTTAAACCCGCCCCATATGCCGAGGATGACGCCGCCGATGACCGTCCCCAGTCCGAACGAAATCTGCATCATCGACAAACTTTCGACTGTCGAACCGAAATAATCCGAGACCATCAGCGGCATCAGGTTTTCAATCGGAACTAAAAGCAGGTTCGTAATCGAAACGTAACCCAAAAACGGAAGCAGCCCCGGCGCGGTCATAACGTAACGCAGCCCTTTTTTCATCGAGCTCAGCGACGACCGCAGGTTCGCGCGAACCGATGCGCGGCGCTTCCCGGCAAAAATCTTTTCCCGAACCGTAACCGACGACAGCAGCGCGATCGCCGCAACCGCTCCAATAAAATCGACGGCGAGCGACGCCGATACCGGAAGAACCCGAATCATCCACGCCGCAGCGACCGGTCCTAAAATATTCGTCGATCCGCGCAGGATATAATCGATCGCGTTAATCCGCGTCAGCTGATCCCGCGGGACAACGTCCGTCGCTAACGCCTGAAGCGCCGGCCAGCGGAACGAATTCGCCAACGTCCGCGCAAAAAGGATCGTGACGACCGGCGCCGGCGCGACCCGATCCGTCATTAAGCTCATCGTTCCGAGGACCGAGACGATCGCGATCGCTGCGTTCGCCCAAATCAGGATCTTTTTCCGCGGATAACGGTCGATAATCGGACCGATAAACGGAATAATAAAAACGTCGGGAACGAGGAGGCCGATCGCCGCGACCGAAAGCCAGATCGGGGATCCCGTCCGCTCCGTCAGCCACCAGACCAGCGTGAACTGCGAAATCGACGTGCCGAGTAACGCGAAACCCTGACTCGACCACAAGGTTGCGGCTTTCATTTTCCAGCCGCCGGAAATTTTCTTTATCGGTGATACGCTCTTACTGCGTCTGCCTATCATATATCAACTCCTGAACCATCCGGAGAGTTTCTGCGCCGAATCCGCTGGCGGCCGTTCGATAAAACGGAAACCAAAAACCGATTCGGGCCGGTACATTATCGGCCGAAGCGACGTTAAACGATTCGTCGTTCGCGAAGAAAACTCACAAACGCGTCTTCATAAAAAGACAATATCGATTCGTTTGTTATGGAATTGATTCAGGTGTATTGATAAAGATATCGGCGCACGATCTCGCACCAGTCCTGGCGCATGATCTTACTGCTTTTTTCGTAAAACTGGTTGAAGATCGAAATATCGTACGACGACGTCCGCCGTACGTTTTCTTCTTCAGCGTTATCGAGGCATTTTTGCTCCGTGTTGGGCAGCATGATGACCTTTTCCCCGGCGCCGGCTTGTTTGATATTTGAGGCGGAATCCCGACGCCCGATTTATAAAAAAAAACCTACCTCGTTACCAAGTATACGTTAAATCCGAAAAAAATCAAATCGGGAAAATCAGAAAAATCATGATATCGCAGCGGCATCACATTTTTCGATAACGCTGGTACAGCGCCAAGTCGCCGCTCTTTCCGTCCGAATAATAGGAATCGATCGGCGTCAGTCCGGCGGCGCGCGCTAAATCGGCCAGCTCCGTTTCTGAGAACAAGTGAACATAGCGCAGCCCGCGTTCTTTCGCCGTTCCCGGCAACGCGAAGCGCCAATCCAACAGCGTGTCTCCCGGGTCCAGCGCCGCAGCGTTCAGCCCGATCGTCTCCCAAGGCAAAACGCGCGCCATCAACTTCGGCGAATGTTGAAACTGCCAAACTGAAAAAAGAACCTCGCCGCCCGGACGGATCAGCCGCGCCGCGTTCCGGAAGACGGCCGCCTGCGCCGCTCTGCCAGGGACATGATGAAGCGCGGCGAAAGAGACGATCCCGTCGAAACGCCGTCCGGCGAAATCGTCTCCCCAATTTTCATCCAGTAAATTCGTTACGCCATAATCGATCTGGAACGCCGCCGTCGAAAGCCCAGCCGTCGCCTTCCGCGCCTCCGCTAACAGCGCTTGGCTGAAATCGCGCCCGCTGTACCGGCCTTTCAGGCCGAGATGCGCCCATTCGACCGCCAAAGCGCCCGAACCGCAGCCCAAATCAAGCCACTCGCTCCCGTCTCGGACGGTCGCTAAAAAAGCGCGTACGCCCGGCTGAATCTTTTTTCGCGTCGCTGCGAACGCGCCGCCGAACGTTTCGTAGAACGTTCGGTTCAGCTCGGTCAACCGGGAAACGACTGCTGGATCCACGCGGGCAGCCTCTGGAATTTCCTTACGGTTTCGGCTGCGGAACCGGAATTATATTACCGATATACGTTCGATCCGCCCCCGTCTTCGCGAACTTCGCTAAGCCGCCTTCGCTCGTCTCGCGGTACAGCGACGGCATATCCAGACCGGTCTTCATCATCGTCTCAACCACCTCGTCAAAGCTGACGAAATGCGTCCCGTCGGTAAAGAAAACGTACTCGCCGACGAAAATCGCCGTCCCGACCGCGAAAGCGTTGCGCTCGATACAAGGCACCTGGACCAGACCTAAAATCGGATCGCAGGTCAGGCCTAAATGATGTTCCAACGCCATTTCCGCCGCATATTCGATCTGGCGAATCGAGCAGGAGTACAGCTGCGCGCAGGCGGCGGCGGCCATAGACGCGGCCACGCCGACCTCGCCCTGACAGCCGACCATCGCGCCGGAAATCGAACCGTTGTGCTTGACGACGTTCCCGAATAAGCCCGCCGTCGCCAACGCTTTCAGAACCGTTTCTTCGGAATGTTGTAAATTCTCTTCAAGATAGCGTAAAATGCCCGGAACCACGCCGCAGGAGCCGCATGTCGGCGCCGTAACGACCTCGCCGCCCGTCGCGTTTTCTTCCGAAACCGCCAGCGTATAAGAGATCAGCCGTCCGACCGACGCCATCGTCGGGTTCATCAGCTTCCCGCGCCGCAAATAAATCGCCGCTTTTCGGTTAAGCCCCAAACCGCCGGGAATAACCCCTTCATTTTTTAGCCCGCGGTCGATCGCCGCATACATCTTCCGGCGCACTTCCGCCAGATAATCCCAGATTTCCGGTCCTTCGCACTCCTCAACATACTCCCAGTATTGCTTGCCGGTGCGCATGCAGTAATCCATAATCTCGGCTATATTCTTATGCGGGTAAATATGAAGCCGTTCGTCATCGTCCGGCCCGACCGATAACGCCCCGCCGCCGACCGAATAAACGACCCATTCTTCAATCCGGTCGCTCTGATCAAACGTCGCCGTAAACTTCATCCCGTTCGGATGAAAAGCGAGCGTTTCATCCGGTTTCCATTCAATCTCCGTCCGCTCCGGCGGAAGAACCTCTAAAATCGCTTTGTCGGTAAAATGCCCTTTTCCCGTCAGCGCCAAAGAGCCGTACAGCGTAACGGTATAGTGCGCCGCGTCCGGATGATCCCGATAAAACGTCTCCGCGGCGTGACGAGGGGCCATCGTATGGCTGCTGCTCGGGCCGTGCCCGATCCGGTATAAGTGACGAATGGTATCCATATCTTCCCTGTTCTTTCGTTAATGACTTTCGTAATCTACGCGATCATGCCGAGCTGAATCATCAAGCCGCGCAAGGCGCGAAACGACGCGCCGCGATGACTGATCGCGTTTTTCTCGCCTTCGCTAAGTTCCGCGAACGTTTTCCCCAACGCCGAAACGTAAAAAATAGCGTCATAGCCGAAACCGTTTTCCCCACGGTCAGCGTCCAGAACCTCTCCTTCAACCGTGCCGAGGACCGTCCGTTCCTCCCCGCGCGTCGGATCATACAGCGCGGCGCAGCTGATAAAGCGCGCCGTCCATGGTTTCGGGAATCCGGACAAACGCTCGATCAGGTATAGACGCCGGTCTTGATCAGTCGCGCCCGCCTTCGGGCAGAAACGGTGCGAGTAAATGCCCGGACGGCCGTCAAGCGCGTCGACCGCCAAACCGGAATCGTCGGCGACCGTGACCAAGCCTGAACGTTCGGCAAACGCTTTCGCCTTAAGCGCCGCGTTCTCCAGAAACGTCGCTCCCGTCTCGTCAATCTCTGTCTCGATCCCGAGTTCGGCGGGCGTGACCCACTCGAATTCAGGTAAAATCGCACGAATCTCGTCCAGCTTATGGCGATTGTTCGATCCGATCAATAACTTCATAGCTTCTGTTCCGTTCTCCGCTCCGTCTGCCTGCGACGGCTGTCTTTTTAAAGAATGAGCCGGCGTGATTCGAAAGCCGGCCGATCAAGTATGCCGCCTTAATTATAGCGAGGAACGCTCCTTTTTTCCCGCTCCGGCCGAAAAAGGGTTTACCCTTATTTCCTCTCCCGGCATGCTAAAATTACACTCAATAGGGAAACGACGCCGAAACGATGAAAAACACATTAATTCCGATCCGATTAAAAATGAACGCGCTGAAAAAAAATCTGCCTATAAGGCTGTGCGTCGCCTTATGCGCCGCTCTTGCCGTCTATTTCGAACGGGTCCCCTATCCGCCGGCGACGAAAACCGGTCTGGCGATCATCGCGCTGCTCTTCGCCGCCGCCTTGACGCTGATCTTCCTGACTGCGGATTCGCTGCAAAACCGCGCCGAAACCCTGAGCCGAGCTCAGCGCCGCGGCGTCATCGCGCTGAGCCTCGCCGCCGCCGCGCTTTTGCTGCTGCTCCGAGCCGTCCGGATTCCGGACCGCTACCTGATTCTTCCCGAAGGCGCCGTCGCCGTCCGGACGCTCGACGGAGCGCCCGCCGAGCTGACGCTCTTCAGCAGCGGCCCAACCGACGCGCTCGACCACTATCGGACCGTCGGCGGGCTCGTCTATCGCGGCCCCGTCTTTCATGAAATCCTGCTGCAATTCAAAACCGGACCCGGATTCGGCTCCGTCGAAATCGTTCAGGACGACAATCCCGACTCGGCGCAAGTTATCCTCCTGTCCGCCGAAAGCGCGGGACTCGAAACCGTCCGCTTACCCTATCCGGACCCGATCCTGAACCGTCTGGTCCTGATCCTCGTTTTCGGCGCGACGCTGAGCGCGCTGATCTGGGCCGGCTTGATCTTCGCCGTCTCGCGTCCGGTCGAAATACCTCGCCCGGCGCCGGGTTCGCCGCGCCGCTTCGGACTCGCGCTGCCGATGGTCCTCGTCTGGACGGTCATGCTGGCGGTTTATTACCCGGGCATCCTGACGCCGGATTCCAACGAACAGTACCGGCAGGCCGTTACCGGCGTCCTGAGCGACTGGCATCCCGCTTCTTACGCCCTGACCATGCGCCCGTTCGCGCTCCTTTTCAAAACGCCCGCCGCCGTCGCTTTTTTCCAAATCCTCTGCCTGGCGCTTCTCGCCGCCGAAGCGATCGAGCTGCTCGGACGCTACGGTCTCCCCAAACCCGGAAGAATCGCGTTGGCCGCGCTCTTCACCCTCGCGCCGCCGAACCTCTTCTTCCCGATTACGCTCTGGAAAGATATCCCTTACGCCCTCTGCCAATTTTGGATGTTCAGAACCTTACTTGAAGCCGTATTGTCGAACGGCGAATCGCTCCGAAAGCGAACGGCGCTGATCGCGCTGACCCTTTCCGCCGTCGGCGTCTCCCTCTACCGCCATAACGGCGTCCCCGTCGCGATCGGTTCCGTCATCGTCTATGCCGTTTTCCTGCCGAAATGCCGAAAAAAACTTTTGCTGGCCGCGGCGCTGACCCTCGGAAGTATCATCCTTATCCGCGGTCCGCTTTACGACCGTCTCAACGTCAGGAAAAGCGGCTTCGCCGGCGTCAACCAAATCTATGTCCAGCTCATCGCCGCGCACCTTGAAGCCGGAACGTCGCTCGACACGGCTGAGCGGGAGACGATCGAAAAAATCGCGCCGCTCGAATCCTGGGTTTACGATTCCTGCGTAATCGGAACGATCCGAATCCAACCCGGATTCGACATCGACCGCGCCATGGTTCAAACCGGCGCGAACCTGAAGACCGTCCTGTCGCTGACGAAAAAAGCCCCGCTCGTCACGGCGCGTCATTTCGTTACCTCCAGCCGCATGATCTGGCAGCTTCAGCCCGGGAGCTGTTATTTGTATCGGATCGGCGTCGAAAAATACGGCGACGGCTCGATTCAGTGGGTCGTCGATTGGGACGACGTAACCGAAGCGTCGAAGATCCCCGCGCTTACGCGCCCGCTTTTCGAGCTCTTCGCAGTGACCGTTCGCCGAACGATTATCGATTCGATTTTCTGGCGGCCCGCGCTCCTAAGCTGGCTGACGCTGTTCCTGATCGTGCTGACCGCGCTTCGAAACCGGAACCCGAAACTGCTGCTCGCCGCCGTTCCGACCCTGCTCCAATGCGGATTGATGATGTTTATCACGGTGGGCCAGGACGCCCGTTTCCAGTACGGCGCCGTTCTGATCGGACTGCTCTGCCTCGGAATTCCCTTTCTTAAAAATCCGGAGCTCGTCGATAAGGACGAACCGGCGTAAGGAAGAGCGACGGCCCTGTCACGAATCCCGCGTCCAGCCTTGACACGCCTCGACGCGGAAAATATACTTCAACCGTATCGCCTATACGCAGATTTTATCCGCCGACTAAACGCGATACCCGGAAAGAGAAAACGATGAGAATTAAAGCAGTCCTATTCGATCTCGACGGCACGTTGCTGCCGATGGATCAGGAAACGTTTACGAAGGGATATTTCGGACTCCTCGCCGCGAAAACCGCGCCGCTGGGCTACGATCCGAAAAAGCTGATCGACGCGATCTGGAGCGGTACCGCCGCGATGGTCAAAAACGATGGGAAAGAGACAAACGAAAACGCCTTCTGGCGCAAGTTCAGCGAAATTCACGGCGCGGACGCGCGCGCTGACCGAGCCGTTTTTGATGATTTTTACCGCGTCGATTTTCAGCGCGCGATTGACTACTGCGCTCCGACGGAAAAAGCCCGTTTCGTCGTCCATGAAATTAAACGGCTCGGTTTCCGAACGATCCTGGCGACGAACCCGATTTTTCCCGCGATCGCGACCGAAAGCCGAATCCGTTGGGCCGGGCTCGAACCGCCCGATTTCGATTTCTTTACCGCTTTCGAAACGAGCCGTTTCAGTAAGCCCAATCCGAATTACTTCCGCGACGTCGCCGAACGCGCCGGGCTCGCTCCCGAGGAATGCCTGATGGTCGGAAACGATGCGACGGAAGACATGGCCGCGAAAACGATCGGTATGAAGGTCTTCCTGCTGACGGACAATCTGATCAATAAGGAATGCCGCGATATCGCCGCCTTCCCCAACGGCGGCTTCGACCAACTCCTGAAATTCGTAAAACGGATTAACGAATAAGCACGGCAGAAATTCCGCGCAGAAGAAACCTCCCGGCATGATAGCGCCAAACCGGGAGGTTCTTTATTCATCATTCGGAGAATCTCGGATTATAGCCTTATCATCCGCACCGCCATACGGACGGATCGGTCCAAAATTCGGAGAAGCTTCCCACTCGATTTTATCTCGGGTCCTCAAAGTCCCCTGCGTCCTGTCTGAACCCGCTGCGCCGACAGTTTCCGTTAAGATAAGAGCCGTATTCGTCAGGAATCCTTTCCGCGGCCGGATCTTGTTCAGTCATCTTTTATACAGATGAATGTAACCGTTTTGAATGACCTTTTTCACTTTTCCGAATCCACGAAGCTGTTATCATAATGAAATCGATACAGCTTATGAACAAACTTCATCCATTCACCGTCAATTCATTTTCCCGACAAAGGTTCGCGCGAAATATTTTAATTAGGGTCGGCTTTCGCTTACGGCGAACGAATCGAAGCGTCGAGATGCCGGCTGATCCTTAAAACGCCTTAAGTTACGGCGTTTTTTAATTCCTCGAACGCCGGACAGGGCGCGGAACGCCCGGGTGAATCAGGAAAATTAAAAATTCCGTCCGCGGAATTTGAGATTCAAAATTAAGGAGTCATGAAATGAAGAAAATCTTGTTAGTCGTTTGTGTCCTTGCAACCTTGTTGCTCTCGTTCGCAGCCGTCTTCGCGCAGGATCTCTACACGCTGCGCATGGTCTACTGGCCGGGGCCGGAATCCGACGCGATGGAAAAAGTCCTCCCTTACTTTAATGAAACCTATGGGAAAGACCTCGGATTCAAAGTTGAGATGGAGCTCTTCGGCCGCGATCAGGTCTTCCTGAAACAGGAAGCGCTGATGGCGGCGCAGTCGCCCGACGTCGATCTCTTCTATACCGCTTCGCGCTGGCTCGGGAAGTACGGGATGTTCATGGAGCCGCTCGACGACTACTTGGCCGACCCGGAAATCAATACCTTCGGCGGCTCGACCGACGGCTGGATTAAAGCGACGATCGACGGCATGCGCTTCACCGAAAACAAGCTTTACGGCGTCCCCCTCGACCTCTCGGCTCATTTCTTATACTATCGCGCCGACTTAATCGACCAGCTCCTGAGCGACGAGGCATGGAAAGAAACCTACCGCGCGCTCAGCAAGGAACATCTCGGCGTTGAGATGGAGCCGAAAGACCCGAACGAATGGACCTGGGACGATTATCTCGCCGCGTCCTTCTTCTTCACGAAGCAGTATAACCCTGATTCGCCGACCGAATACGGAAACTTCACGCATGGGAAAGTCATGGGGCCGACCGCTTTCCTCTGGACGAACTGCTATTGGGGTTTCGGCGGCGATTGGTTTGACGCCGAAGGAAAAGTCAGCTTCGATAACGAAGCCGCCGTCAAAGCGCTCGAAATCTGGAAAACCAGCTTCGGGAAAGGCTTAACCCCGCCCAGCTCCGTCACCGGCGAGTTTTCGGAAGATAACGAAGCCTTACGAGCCGGTCAGGTCGCCTTAACCGTCCATTGGAACGCCGCTTACCCGATGGTCAACGGCGAAGATTCCCCCATGGCCGGGAAATATAAAGTCGTCGCGCCGCCCGCCGGGCCGGAAGGACGCTTCGCTTATAATCATACGCTCGGCGTCGGGATCAATAAGTTCAGCGAACATAAAGAAGAAGCCGCCCGCTGGATCTCCTGGCTCTTCACCGAAGAATTCGCGAAACTCTACGCCGAAGCCGGCGGAATCCCGCCGTATACTTCCGTCCTGGCGAGCATGTCGGACGCCCGCCCCGATTTCGGCGACATGGTCGAGATCGTTGAAAAATACGGGCGCAACCTGCCCGCGACCGCCGGCATCATCGAAGACATGGCGTGCCAGGATCTGTCGAACGCCTGGACCGACGCCGCTCCGATCGAAGAGAGCCTGAAGAATTTACAAAAAAACAGCGAAGACGAACTGGCGAACTGGTAAACGCCCTTACACGGGTACGCCGCGCGGATCGGGAACGGGATTTCCGCTTCCCGACCGCCGCGTTCCGTGCCTCATGAAAACGTAAACAGCGAAGGGCGAAGCGAAATACGCCCTTCGCTTTCCCGATCATCAAGTCAGGCAAATCACGGTCCGCGCGTCCCGGCCCTCTCCTGACGCTTAAAGTCCACGAACGATTTGGAGTCATCCCGATGAGACGAACGAACATGAAATACAGAAAAAGGATCGGATTTCTATTGATTCTGCCGCTCCTGTTATGGCTGGTATGTTTTGCTTTGGTTCCGATGCTGTATGGATTGCGGCTCAGTTTTTTCAACGCCAGAATCAATAACCTCAACGACCCGGCTTTTATCGGGTTCCAGAACTATATCCGGCTCTTCCAGGACAGCGATTTTATCAAATCGCTGCTGTGGAGCCTGCGCTTCGCCGTCGTCTCAACCGTAATCCAGATGATCCTCGGCATGATCATCGCGCAGCTCTTCAACCGTAATTTTCCCGGGAAAGGCGTCGCTTTGACGCTGTACCTGCTGCCGATGGTTATTTCGCCGTTCCTGATGGGAACGATGTTCCGGCTGCTCTTTAACGAGTTTGTCGGACCGTTGGCCTATCTCATGAGCGGAATAACCGGGACGACCGCCCTGTTGGGAATGCAGTTCGTTAATACGACGCTTTTATCCGCCGACGCGACGAACCGGACGCCGTTCGTTTTTATCAACGTTTATTCCGCGCTTCAGGGCGTTTCGCAGGAACTGATCGAAGCCGCCAAGGTTGACGGCGCGAACGCCTTTCAGCGAACGGTTCACGTGACGCTGCCGCTGATCTCGTCGATTCTTTGGGTAACCTTCCTCGAGAAACTCTTAGCGTCGTTCCTGATCTTCGAACTCGTCTTCGCGCTGACCGCCGGCGGCCCCGGCTCGATGACCCAGAGCGCGAGTATCTATATCTACCGCCGCGCCTTCCAGCGCAGCGACTACGGGATGGCGAACGCCGCGTCGTTTACGCTGGCGCTGATGCTTCTCATTCCGTCGTTCTACTTGGTTCGGAAGATGCTCCGGAATAGGAAATAACGATATGAAGACGAAAACCCGAATTTTCCTGGCGACCGCGCTGACCGTTCTCGCCGTCGTTATCATCCTGATTATCTTCGATATCGGCGTCATCACCAACATCCTGACTTCGTTTAAATCGAACGAAGATATCTCGTCGCTGCCGCCGAAATGGATCTTTCAGCCGACGTTTACGCATTACCTGAACGTCTTCTCCAAAGGCGGCTACAACTTCGGCAAGTACCTGACGAACAGCCTGATCATCGCGCTGATATCGACGCTGTTCGCGACGCTCGTTACGATTCCGGCGGCGTACAGTATCGTCCGCTATCACGGTTTCGGGGAGTACCTGCTCGGCGCCAGTATGCTGCTGCGGCTGATGCCCGCGCTGGCGTTCGCGATCC
Source organism: Flexilinea sp. (assembly GCA_029983925.1). Classification (GTDB taxonomy): domain Bacteria; phylum Chloroflexota; class Anaerolineae; order Anaerolineales; family Anaerolineaceae; genus Flexilinea. The sequence goes on along the minus strand of JASBYO010000037.1, from coordinate 3,499 downwards.
CGGTCTTTATTATCTTCAACCGGCTGCGGATCCTCGATACGCTGATCGCGATTATTTTCATGCATACGCTTTTCATTATTCCGACGTCGCTCCTGCTCTTTATCGGCTATATTCAGGACCTGCCGCTCGAAATTGAGGAAGCCGCCGAAATCGACGGCGCGGGAACGATCGATAAGCTTTTCAAAGTCGTCTTCCCGATCCTCCGGCCCGGAATCGCTTCAACCGCCATCCTGGGCTTTATTACCAGCTGGAACGAATACCTCTTCAGCAGTATTCTCGGCTTCAAGAATACCGTAACCGCGACCGTCGGAACCTCGTTCTTTATCACGTCCTATCAGGTCGAATGGGGACCGATGGCGGCGGCGATTACCGTCTCGTCGATCCCGACGATTATCTTTATCTTCCTGTCCCAGAAGTCGCTGATCCGCGGGATGACCTCCGGCGCGGTCAAGGGGTAAGCCGAAACCGCCTTCGGAATCAAATCGGAGAAAAGCAAAAGAACTTTACCCGCTATATAGAAAAAGGCTGTCCTTTAGATCCTTGGACAGCCTTTTTTCGAATTACGCTTCGCCGCTTTTACCGGGCGCTTCTTACGAACCGACGAAATTAATCGCGAAGAAGTTTAAAATCGCGTCCTGCCAGATTCCTTTAACGCCCGACTCAGTCAGATACTCGACCTGAACCGTCGGAACGCTGAAATCGAGCGAAACGCCTTCGAGCTGCGGCGCTTCCGCCGTCGGGTCTTCGCCGTTCGGGCAGCTGTTAATCTCATACCTGGACGTCAGAAAATTCGGATTGACCGGATCGCCGGGGTTGAAATCGACGAATTCGTCGTCAGCGTAAATTCCCGACAGCCGATAGTCCTCATTCATCCCTTCGGCATACTTTTCGATCTCGACGACCGAATCGAAAGCGACTTTGCATTTTTCTTCCCGCAAATTCATGATATTGAATTTGACGGCTGATTGCGTCCGAATCGTCGTGCTCAGCGCTAAGTTCCCTTCCATTCCCAAATCGGTCTTACTCGCTCCGTCCGCGCCGTAAAAACTGATCGCCAGCGGAGAATGATACGCGACGCCCCAACCGGCAGGCATGGCGGCCGGCTCAGAGCTTATCGGGAAGAGCGAGCGGAACGCCGTTTGACGGGAAATAAGACTGACGCGGATGATCTCGGCCCCCGCGGGAATCGACGACCTGTCCCATGCCGCGCGGTACGCCAGCTCGTCGCAGTCGACCGCGTCCGCCGCCGAATCCGCGTCAACCAATCCGTTCATGACCGGCAGCGCGCATGATTTTTCCGCCGCGCCTGCGCCGATATGGAGATCGAACGATACCGCCCCGCCCTCGCCGAGCTCGAAGTTTTCAAGCCTGAAGACCGCCTGATCGGCGACCTGCGCCGTCAGGAACGGCGGCTCAAACATCAGTCCGCCGCCGCCGGGCTCCTGCGCGAATGCGTATCCTGCCGTGCTGAGCGAAAGCGCAAGACAAACAATCAAAACCGTTCTCTTATACATTTTTCCTCCTATACATATACATATACATATACATATACATATACATATACATATACATATACAGAGTGTAGCGCTGTTACCAAATGCTGTCAATACCGCGTCGTCAATGATCCGACCTGTTCCGCTCCGCGAATCATCCCTTGACCGCGCCGGAAGTCACGCCGGCGACGATATACTTTTGCAGGAAGACATAGAGAACCAGAATCGGCAGCATCGCCAACAGCAGCGCCGCCATGACCAGCCCGATATCCGTCGAATACGTTCCGTAGAACGCCTGCGTCGCGATGGGCAGCGTATACAGCTCCTTCCGGCCAAGAACGAGACTGGGGAGAAGGTAGTCGTTCCAAAACGCCATTGCGTTAATAATCGCCACGGTCGCGATCGTCGGTTTCAGCAGCGGAAAAACGATCCGCCAGAACGTCTGCCACCGGGTACAGCCGTCGATCTCCGCCGCCTCCTCAAGTCCGAGCGGAATATTCGTCCGGATCGCCCTTTCGAACATGAACGTCGCCATGGAAACGGAAAAACCGATATGCATCAGGATCAAAGTCAGTCGGCTATTCAATACATTAAAAATTCCGCCGTAAACCGACACGATCGGGACCATCAGGACCTGAAACGGAATAATCATGGACGCGATCATGAGCGCAAATAAGATCGTCGTCGCCTTCCATTTGTTCCGCGAAATAACGAACGCCGCCATCGCCGAAACCAGGATCGTCAGGATCGTCGCGCTGATCGTAATCATCAGCGAATTCCCGAATACATGCCAGAAATTCATCCGCCGCATCGCGTTGGGGAAATTCAGAAGCGTAAAGCCATGCGCGCCGATCAGCGCCAGCGGATTTGAAGTAATATCTCCCTTCGTCTTGAATACATTAATAACGACGAGAAAAAACGGAAAGATGAACATCAGGAACACAATGCTCAATATTGCAATCATGATTCCATGCGTAATATGTTTTCTTCGCAAAGCCTTTTCGCTGTCGGTCATCATGCTTCCACCTCGCTTCTCTTACCGATCTGAACCTGCGTTATCCCGACACCCGCACAGATAACGAACAGGATCAGCGCCTCCGCCTGACCCAGACCGTAATTCTTATAAACGAACGCCTGATTATAAACGTGCATCGCCGCCAGAACGGAGGAATTAAACGGTTCGCCTTTCGTCAACGACAGGTTGACGTCGTAAACGACGAAGCAGCGCGTAATACTCAGGAACAGACACTGAACGAACGAAGCGCGCATCAACGGAACGATCACGTTCCGCATCGCCTGAAACGGCGTGCATCCGTCGATCATCGCCGCCTCTTTCAAATCTGAAGCGACGCTCATGAACCCCGCGACATAAATCAGCATCATATAACCCGCATACTGCCAGGTTGACACAAGAATCAGACAGAACATCGCCCCATTCGTCGTCGCCAGCAGCGACCCCACAGTTCCGCCGCCGATAGCGGTCCCAAGAGCCACAAACGCTCGGTTAAACACAAATTTCCAAACATACCCGAGAACGATTCCGCCGATTAAATTCGGAACGAAAAAACCGGCCCGGAAGAAATTCTGTCCCCGGATACCGCTGGTAACCATATACGCTAATAAGAATGCGACGATATTGATCAGGATAACCGAAAAGAACGAATAAACAACCGTTCTTCCGAGCGCCTGCCAATACACGCCGTCCCGAAACGCCGCGATATAATTCTCCAACCCGACGAACGGTTTCACGCGGGAAATCCCGTCCCAGCTGGTAAACGTCAGATACAGGCCGTAAACGAAGGGAACGATAACCGTTCCGAAGAAAAGGAAGCCGGCGGGACCCGCGAACATCAGAAACTGCTTCGTCTTATACATCAATGTATTTCGTTTCATGCGAAACCTCTTTTGTTTGGAAACAGGCGTCGCGGTGTCCGCAACGCCTGTTTTATTCTGGGTAAACGATCCTTTATTGAGACGCGCCCGAAAGGGTCACGCCCTTCCAGTAA
>JASBYO010000036.1 GCA_029983925.1 Flexilinea sp. | reverse complement strand
GGGGGGGCAACGCTGTTCGTTGAAGTATTACGCCTCCATGAACAGGGCGATATCTTCTTCAACGCTTCCGATCGTGGCGATCCCGAAGTTTTCGACTAAAACCTTGGCGATGTTCGCGGATAAAAAGCCGGGGAGCGTCGGGCCGAGATGAATATTTTTGACGCCGAGATAGAGGAGCGCCAGCAGCACGATGACGGCTTTCTGCTCGTACCATGCGATATTAAACGCGATCGGGAGTTGATTCACGTCGTCGAGTCCGAAGATTTCTTTCAGCTTGAGCGCGGTCAGGGCCAGGGAATACGAGTCGTTGCACTGGCCGGCGTCAAGGACGCGCGGAATCCCGTTGATCGTCCCCAGCGGCAGTTTGTTGTAACGATACTTCGCGCAGCCGGCGGTCAGGATTACGGTGTCGGGCGGCAGCTTTTCGGCGAATTCGGTATAGTACGAGCGCGACTTCATGCGTCCGTCGCAGCCGCCCATGACGAAAAATTTCCGAATCGCGCCGGATTTAACCGCGTCGACGACGGCGTCGGCGACTTGGAAAATCTGGCGATGGGCGAAACCGGTCGTTATCGTTCCGGTTTCGATCTGGGTCGGAGCCGGAAGCGTCTTCGCCAGCGCGATAATTTCCGAGAAGTCTTTCTTTCCGTCCGCGTCGGCTTCGATATGCGTACAGCCCGGAAAACCGCTCGATCCGGTCGTGAAGATACGCTTGCGGACGTCTTCGCTGCGCGGCGGAACGATGCAGTTGGTTGTGAACAGGATCGGTCCGTTGAAGGTCGTAAATTCTTCGGTCTGTTTCCACCAGGCGTTCCCGTAGTTCCCGACGAAGTTGGGATAATTTTTAAATTTGGGATAGGCGTGCGCCGGAAGCATTTCGCTGTGCGTGTAGACGTCGACGCCGCTGCCTTGGGTCTGCTCCAGCAGCTGTTCCAGATCGTTCAGGTCGTGACCGGAAATCAGGATCGCCGGGTTGGAACGGACGCCGAGCTGAACCTGCGTCATTTCCGGGTCCCCGAATCTTCCGGTATTCGCGCTGTCGAGGAGCGCCATCGCTTTTACGCCGTATTCGCCCGTTTCAAGCGTCAGCGCGACGTAATCCTGAACGCCGAGGCTGTCGTCGGTCAGCGCGTCGAGCGCTTTATACATGAAAGCGTAGATTGATTCGTCGCGCGATCCGAGATTCAGCGCGTGGTCCGCGTAGGCGGCCATTCCTTTTAATCCGTAGGCGATCAGTTCGCGCAGCGAGCGGATATCTTCGTTTTCGGTCGCTAAAACGCCGACGCCGGCCGCTTTGGCTAAGATTTCGTCACGTCCCGAAACGGCGAAGTTGACCGCGTCATGCGGATCCGCCCGTCCGGTTTTGTCCCTGAGCTTATCTCGAAGAGTTGTCATCTTCCCGATTTGGGCGACGATCGCGGCTTCGTCAAAATTAGCGTTCGTGATCGTCATGAACAGACTGTTCAATAGCTCGGCGTTGACGTCCGGAATCGATCCAACCGCGACGCCGCCGCGGATGACGATGCGGGAGATGCCTTTCAGAACGTAAATCAGCAAATCCTGGCAATTTGCGACGTCGGCGTTTTTCCCGCAGACACCGCGAACCGTACAGCCTTTTCCCCCGGCTGTTTCCTGACACTGATAACAAAACATGCTCATCTATATGCTCCTTCTTGTAGAAAAAACGGGATCGCTTTCCGTCTTTTGAATAACGATAGCTTCGAAGCGGAAGATTTAACGTTGTATTTCCAACAAAGCGCGCGTTTTTGTGAAATGGCGAAGCATGGACCGGCATGTTCCTTTCCTGAATTCTTCAATCGAACGGCGGAAGTTGATAAACTTAATCCATCGCCTTTAACGATTCGACTGCGTGCTTGAGGAGGTAAAATGATCGAGCCTGATTTAAAGAACGATTCCGCTGACGATTATGAGGCGGCGATTCGCGGCGACGTCTTACGGGACCGTTTCCCGTACGCCGGATATTTGGATTTATTAAAATTGATCCAACGCGAGATCGAGAAGAACCACGGCGGGGCCGTCCTCGATGTAGGCGCCGGGACGGGGATCTTAGCGGAACGGCTCTATTCAACCGGGCATCCGGTGACGCTCGTCGATCGTTCCGCGCGCATGATCGAGATTGCCGGCGAACGTATGCGCAACGCGCAGCTGATCGTGCATGACCTGAAATCAGGCCTCCCGCCGGAATTGGCGGATCGGCGTTTCGACGCGATCGTCTCGACCTATATGATCAGCGGGTTTTCCGATTCGGAACTGGTCGCGTTGATTCGTTCGCTGCGCGAATTGTTAGCGCCGAAGGGGATGATTTATTGCGGCGGGAACATGTTCCGGACGGCGGAGGAGCGCGAGTTTTGCCGAATGGAGAATGAAGCGAAATGGAACGCGGAGGAGAATTATCCGATCTTCGAGGAAATTGCGTCCGAATTCGGTTTCCCGGCCAGGTTCCGAAGGGTTTCTTACTGCGCCGGCGTGATTATGGTTTCGGCGCCGGAGGAGTAGATTCCCGACGTTTTTTAGAGTTTCTAGTTTGGAAAAGGCGCGCGACGCGCCTTTTTTGATCCGCGCGCGGATCGATATAGGGCGAATTGATATAATAGTAGCGTCATTTAATCGAAAGGAGTCGGTTCATGTCGATTCAGGTTTTAGCGGACGACGTTATCTCAAAAATTGCGGCCGGAGAGGTTATCGAACGGCCGGCCTCTGTCGTAAAAGAGTTGATCGAGAACGCGATCGACGCGGGCGCGACGGAGCTGCGAATCCGAATCGAATCGGCGGGGAAACAGCTGATCGAGATCAGCGACAACGGATCGGGAATTGCGCGCGACGAGCTGAAATTCGCGGTGACGCGTCACGCGACGAGCAAGCTCAGAACCGCGGACGATTTATTCCGTCTCGATACGCTCGGTTTCCGCGGCGAGGCGCTGGCTTCAGCGGCTTCAGTCTCGAAATTGACAATCGTTTCGAGGACGGCGGACGAAGAGACCGGCAGCCGGATTCAAGTTGACGGCGCGAAAATTATCGGCCAACAGCCGATTGCGACGACGCCGGGAACGACGGTCCGTGTTGAGGATTTATTTTATAACGTTCCGGCGCGCTTGAAATTCTTAAAGAGCGACCAGACGGAACGGAACCAGATTACGACGCTGGTAACGCGTTACGCGCTGGCTTACGCGCGGATCCGTTGGGAATTATGCTCCGAAGGGAAAACGCTGCTGCAGACGAGCGGAAACGGCGACGCGCGCGAACTATTGACCGCGATTTACGGACTTGAAACCGCGAAACAGCTGATCGAGATTGACGAAGAACGAGAAGGAATCGCGGTTTCGGGGTTTATCAGTCCGATCGCGCTGACGCGTTCCAATCGGCGCGAGATCAACTTCTTCGTCAACGGACGTTGGATCCAGGACCAGCAGCTCGTCGCAGCGGTTAATCGCGCTTATCAGTCGCTGATTATGATCGGAAGATATCCGCTGACGGCGTTATTTATCCGCTTGGAGCCGGAAGATGTCGACGTCAACGTTCATCCGTCAAAAGCGGAGGTCCGTTTCCGTTCGGCGGATTCGGTTTTCAGCGCGGTTCATCACAGCGTGCGCAAAGGCTTGCAGCTGCAGGCGCCGATTCCGGAAATGCGTCCGTCTCCGGCTTGGGGCGGGGTCGATCCGAGCGCTTGGAAAACGGCCGACCGACCGGCCTGGCGCGCGGTTTTTCAGGACGAGGAAAACGCGGCGGAGACGCAGCCGCCCGCTCCGATTTCGCCGGACTCTTTTCAGCCTGCCGTCCGACCGTCGGGGCCTTCTTATGAGGCCGCGTCGTTTATTCCGCCGCATACCGACGGCGGCGGGAACGTCTTTCCGCTTTTACGTTGGATCGGGCAGATCGGCAACACATACGTTCTTGCCGAAGGCCCGGATGGGTTATACTTAATAGATCAGCACGCGGCGCACGAGCGGATTTTATTTGAAAAATGTATGCGGCGGGCGGAACGGGAGCTGATATCGATTCCGTTGCTCGACCCGGCGATTGTCCGGCTGCAGCCGCACGAAGTTTCGTTGTTGGAAGAAAATCATGAGATTTTAGCCTCGTTGGGATTCGAGATTGAGGCGTTCGGTCCGGCCGATTTCCGGATTTGCGCGGTCCCGGAAATCTTTTCGAAGGGCAATCCGGCCGCGGCTGTTCGCGCTTTGGTAGAGGATTTCGAAGAAGACGAAACGCCTTTGATGAACGCCGTCGCCGATCGGATCGCCGCCCGCGTTTGTAAGCGGATGGCGGTTAAGGCGGGTCAAACGCTCTCCGAAACGGAACAGAAACTCCTGATCCAGGAATTGGAACGCTGCGAATCGCCGCGAACCTGTCCGCATGGGAGACCGACGATGATTCATCTGAGCCTGCGTAATTTGGAACAGCAATTCGGGCGCAAAGGAAAACTATAAACCGTGTTGAAAAGGTGTCTAAAGGGATGAGTGAAAGAATAACTGAAAAACCGATTGAAATTGTGACTGATTCCGGTTGTGATTTGAGCGCGGAGCAGCTTAACGGCCTGCCGGTTACGATCGTACCGCTAAGCATTTCTCTGGAAAACGAAGTTTTTGATAAACGCAACCCGATTACACATCAAGAATTTTATCGCCGCATAAGCGCGTCGAAAGAGTACCCGAAAACGTCGCAGGTCTCGATCGGCGATTTTGTCGAAACGTATCGCGAAATTGCCGCCCGCGGCGCCAGAATTCTGTCGATTCATATTTCCGGTTCTTTAAGCGGGACGCTGCGGACGGCGCGGGCGGCGGCGAAGATGGTCTCCGTGGCGGACGTAACTTTTTTCGATTCAAAGACGCTGACCGCCGGTCTGGGTTGGCAGGTTCAGGCGGCCGGTCTGGCGATTAAAAATAATTGGCGTTTGGATCGGATCTTGGAAAGTCTGGGAAAAATTCGCGATCAGGTTGACAGCCAGTTCACGCTGAAAGAGCTGCGTTACCTGATCGCCGGCGGGCGAATCAGCCATCTTAAAGGCCTGGTGGCGCAGGTCCTGAATATCAAGCCGATTATTATCGTCGATCATGAACACGGACGTTACGAGCCGGGCGGTCAGGCGATGTCGTTCAATCGTGCCTTGGATAAAATCGTTGAGCTGAAAGCGAAACGGTTCGGTTCTGTCCCGCTGCGGGCGCAAGTCGTACACGGACAATGCCCGGACGGCGCGGCATATCTGATGGACATGATGAAGAAGAAATTGAACGTCATTTTCGAGGAAGTCGTCCCGATCGCGCCGGTTCTCGGCGCGCATACGGGCCCGTCCTTGGTCGGGCTGATTATCGGTCCGCAATCGTTGTTCAAGGATCTGATCCCGGCGTAAGGTTTGGACTGGCCGGTTTCATCCTTACGGGGAATTTATGCGTGGCGATTTGCTCCTGACAGCCGCGGAACTGACTTCTGAAACCGGCGTTAGCGCCGGAGACCGCGTTGTCGTCGGCGTCAGCGGCGGCGCGGACAGTCTGACTTTGCTGCTGACGCTTTCCGAGCTGGGTATCGACGTGATCGCCGCGCATTTCGATCACCGTATCCGAGCGGAATCGGCGGCTGACGCCGAATGGACGCGCGCGTTTTGTGCTGCGCGCGGGATTCCGATCGCGGTTGGGTCGGCGGACGTCCCCGCGGCGGCGCGGGCGGCGGGCGGATCGCTCGAAGATATGGCGCGGAAGCTGCGTTACCGTTTCCTCTTTTCGTTAGCGGAGCGTGAATCGGCGATCGCGGTCGCCGTCGGTCATCATGCCGACGATCAAGCCGAAACGATCGTTGCGCATCTGCTGCGCGGTTCGGGCTTAGACGGGCTGAGCGGAATGAGCGGACGCACGTTTGCGAGCGATTGGTCGCCGTCGGCGCCGCTTATTCGGCCGCTCCTGAAAATCCGGCGGCGCGAAATTGAAACCTGGCTGTCGGCCCGGGGGATCGCGCCGCTCGTGGATCGAACGAACGCGGATACGCGCTTCGCGCGCAACCGCATCCGCCACGAACTGATCCCTTACCTTGAAGCGTCTTTTAATCCAAATCTGATCGATACGTTGACGCGCGGCGCGGCGGCGATCCGCGCCGATCGCGATTATTTAGCCGACGCGGCCGAAAAAGCTTTCCGGCGCTGCCTGATCGGCGCGTCTCCGGACCTGATCCGGCTCGATCATGAGCGATTCCGGACCGAACCGGGAGCGATTCAGTCGCGGATCGTCCGTTTCATGACGGATCGTTTGGGCGGATTGCGCGGCGGATTGACGAACGCGCTGATCCTTCGCGCGCTCGATTTTTTCGCGGAACCGGACGGATCGCCGCGTCCGCTGCTGCGCGTTGCTGATTGGTCCGAAGGACGGTATTTATTCGCGATCGGCGGCGAAATGGGGATGAAAACCGGTTCGATCCGGCCGGATTCGTTCTACGCCCGGTTTTATCCGCTCCTCACGGAAGCGGCGAATTTGGGCGGCGAACTGATTTTCCCGCCGAGCGCGCCGAAGGCGGTTCGGGTCGGAAACGGTCGGATCGGGATTTCGTCGGTTTCGGTTTCGGACGCCGATTCTTTCGCGGCGGCGGTTGCGGAGATGAAGCGCGACCGTTTTTGCGTTTATTTGGACGCCGGGCAGGTTTGCGGAGCGTTGACGGTTCGTCCGCGGCGAAAGGACGAACGTTTCGTTCCCTTCGGGATGAAAGGGACGTCGCTGCGGATTGAAGATTTTTTCCTGAATGAAAAGGTTCCCGCGGATATACGCGGACGCTATCCGCTGCTTTGCGACGAGGCGGGCGCGCTATGGGTGATCGGGCTGCGGACGGCCGAACGGGGGGCGCTGACGGAATCGACGGCGCGGGCGCTGCGGCTGAGCTGGACGATGTCTTTGAACGAAAACGAAACGCTGTCCGATTCTTAAAGCGTTATGCGCATGATATATTCTTCGCCGTTTTCGCGGACGGTTTCGAAACCGAGCTTCCGGTACAGCTGGACGGCGACGACGTTCCGCTTCTGAACCGAGAGCGACGCGTATCGGAAGCCGTCTTCGCGGAGCCGCTCGATCATGGCTCCCATCAGCGCGGTTCCGACGCCGCGTCCGCGGTAATCGGGACGGACCGAAATCGATAAAGAGGGCGTATCGTCGTCGATATGACCGTAGTCGTTGATAATCCGCGCCCAGACGACGGCGATTATTTTTTCCCGATCGTCGGCGGTCGATCCGTCCGTTATAGCGGCGAGGCAGCGGTCGGCCGGAAGCGTCCCGAAATCGCGGATGTAAATTGTCAGTTCCGGTTCCTTCGTGATTTCACGCGGCGGCGCGGGAACGCCCGCCGGAACGAAAATCGCCAGGTAGAGGAATTCGTCGAGACAATCGAGTTCCGTTTTTTTCAGCGGGCGGATCGCGTAATTCATCAAGTCTCCATCATCGAAAAATCTCCGCTTACGGGAGATTCTTTTCAATTTCTTCGGTTTCTTCTTCGGCCGGCTGCGGCGTTATGCCGCTGTAAATCGGTTTCAGTTCATGCAGCTTCTGGGATATTTCGCGCCACTGAACTTTCGAAACGCCCATCTTGATCCGGATCGATTCTTCGTCGACGTTGATATATAAATCGTGAACCGCGCTCGTCCAGCGGCACATATTAAACGAAAGGTTTTTGGTCAGGCCGGCGGCCGCCCCGATATCGCGCAGCAGGTATTCCAACCGGCGAGCGGAATAGGGGAAAATCCGGTCGGTCAGCTTTTCCTGATCGAGGAGCTCGTAGTAGACGGGAACCCAATCAAGCGGCAGATTAATTTTCCGTTCCTTAAATCGCTGGGTTCCTTTATCGTAACGGATATAGAGAAGCGGTTGATCCGGATCCTCGAGATCGATATGGTTCGGAGCGATCGTCAGCGTTTCGCTCTTTTTAATCGCGGTCGCGAGGAGGAGTTGAACGAGCGCCATCGGGCGCGCGTCGCTTTTTTCCTTGCGGCGGAAGCTGTTCGCGGCTTCAAGGACGAGCGGGTATTCTTCAGCGGTCAGAATTTCCGGAAGCGGCGCGTAGACGGTAACCTGGAGAACCGATTCCGCTGGGTCGGTCGGTATAATTCCGAAGTTTTTCAGCCAGCGGAAAAACGATTTGATCGAGGTGACGCGCCTGGAGTACGTCTTCGGCGAACAGGGTACTTTGCGGCTGCGTTCGTGTTCCATCCAATGCAAAAAATTATTCAGGTCCCGGGTGGTAATCGATCCGATCATGCGATCCGGCGGAAGCGACGACGAGAGAAGCTGAACGTCGCTGATGAACGCTTTGATCGTGTTCGCCGTTCTCCCTTCGTTTGCGAGATAGATTTCCCATGCGTGAATCGCGGCGGGAAAAGTCGTCTCTCCAGTGATAAATTCGTTGTATGATCCTTCGTGTTCCATTAGACTCCAGTCGATCTAACCGCTCAAATTTCGGCCGCATGCACCGCGCCGCGTTATTTCGTGTCTTTTTGGCGTAAGTTATGCGAATACAAAGATTATAGCATAGACGCAGCGCCAAATTCCGCGAACGAATTGTTTATTTCGATACAAAAATGATTTGTATCAGTATCATGTAAACGATAACGCCGCCGCCGATCGTCAGGATCATCCGCTTCGTCAGCTTATAGAGAATAACGACCGCCAGGCTCGCGATCAGTTCGGGCAACCCGTACGGCGCGGCCGTGATCGGCGTGTCCTTGAAGCAGAAGACAACCAGCATCCCGATAACGGCGTAGGGAAGAACTTTATCCAGATAGACCGCCCAATCCGGAATCTTTTTCGATTCGGGAAAAACCAGGAACGGAACGACGCGCGTTATCAGCGTCGTCAGCGCGACGATCAGGATGGTCGTAATGATCTGCGGCGTCGTCATGAGCAAGCGCCGCCGTTTTCCCGGGCGGAATCGGTTTTCCGCTCGCGCCGTTTCCGGTAAGCGAACAGCCCGATCAGGATTGCGATCATGGCCGGGATAATCATCCTCTCCGGCCCGAAAACGGCGAGACTCAGGAGCGCGGAACCGATTCCGATCAGCGTCGGCGCATGATCGGCGTTGGCTTCCCATTGGTTCAATAAGATATACAGGAAAAGAGCGGTCATCGCGAATTCGATCCCCTTGAAGTTGAAAGGAAGGAACATCCCGAAAACGGCGCCGAGCGTTGAGCCGAGGATCCAGTAACTCTGGTTCAGCGCGGAGATCCAAAAATAAAACCAACCGCGGTCCGCGCCTTCAGGGACGTTTTCGGCGACGAGGAGCGAATACGTCTCGTCGGTTAAAGCGAAAATCAGGTACGGCTTCTTACCGTTGACGGATTTGAAGCGTTCGAGCATCGATAGCCCGTAGAAAAGCTGACGCGCGCTGACCGCCAGCGTCAGCGTAAACGCGGTCAGGGGATTGAAAGCGGTCAGGAGCGATCCGACGGCGACGAACTGAACGGAACCGGCGAAGATTACCAGGCTCATGACCGGCGCCCAGTACCAATCTAACCCGACGCCGATCATGAGGACGCCGAAGCTGATCCCGAGGAAAAGATATCCGAAAAATACCGGGATCGTTTTGGGAAAGGCATGTTTAAACGCGGTTTTTATCATTTTTTTTATTCGATCTGTTTCGATATTCGCTATACGTTCCGGCGAAGCGGCTGAGACGAATTCTAAGCGGAAATGCGCGGAAAAGAGATTCGAAGTCCGGAATTTTATGAGAGCGGAACTTCTTTTCCTGCGTTTGGCTGCCGTCCGGTTCTGCGTCGGCGCGAAATTCAGCTTTTTGGCTGCGGGTATGTTTGTCGGATGTCGTTCTTTTCCTGGTAAACGTGCCGTCAATATCGTCACGATAACGCGATATGGCGTCAGTGGCAACGCAGAGAGGGGCGTTTGGGCTTTGCATGAAAGCGCGCTGCGTAAAGCGGTCTATTCCGGGAGGCTGGTCAATGGCGTCGACGCTTGCAAATATGGCCGACAGCGGGTTATTTCGGTCGAAGCCATGGAACGCGAGTATGGCCGGCCGAAGCAACTCCCGGCTTGATATGCGGCGGATATGTAAGAGAGGATCGTCGGCGCTAATATGAAGCCGTTTCCGATATGGCGATATTTCTGATGCGTATTGGATCGGGAAGAATTTCCTTTTATTTAATGTAAATTTAAGGTTGGGGAGTCGCCGAATTTCGCGTCTTTACGCTTATTCCGGCGAAAACCGGCTTCCGTATTAAATACTTCAGGTCATCAATTTCGTGTATTTTTTGTCGTTTTGTTGTATAATCCGATTGCGTATAGGATAAAAGGTTGGACGGCCGGGAACTTTTCGGCCGCGGCGAACGTTATACGCTTAAAGCGGCGAAAAGCGCCGGAACGATAAAAAAAGATCCGGGTCACGTCCCGGCGGCAAGCTGATCGCAGGATTATCGGCAATCGGGACGGAACGGGTTCTCGCCGCCGCCGCGCTGCGTCAAGGAGCGGAAAAGCGCTGAATTCAGCGGTCTTTCAAAAATAGAAGATGAATTGGTAAGTAAAAGCAACAGGAAAAGGATGGTATGAAAAAAATGATGAAGAGCCTTAAGAAAACTTTATTTGTTTTATTGATCGCGTCTGTTTTGCTGACGCTGGCCGCTCCGGCTTTCGCGCAATCGCCGAAGTTTGAACGACCGCGGACGAAGTATTTAGGCGATGTCCGCGCCACGATGAAACGGATTCAGCAGCTCCCGGGAATTTTAGATAATTTGCTTTGCGAAAATGATCCGGAATTCTATATGGCCGAACGCCAGCGCTTAGCGACGGAAATTGAAAATTTGAAATGGCTGCTGGTCCAAATGGATATCAAGCACAATCTTGACCTGCAAAGTATCATGAGCGCGGTCAACTATTATAATACTTGCGGCGAGGGCAAATATGCGACCGGCGTCGCCGACCGCGAGTGGAACAAGCTGATGAAGCTGCTCGTCCGTTATGGGCTGCAGTAATTTTGACCGGTTAGCGATTCAGAATTGCGATTAACTGAGAGAAGGCGTTTCGATCTGATGCGAACGCCTCTTTTGCATTTAATTCAAAGAAGGTTAAAGTCCGATTCGGTTTGAAAACGATCCCGGCGCGTTGGCTCCGCGTTCGTTTTCGTCCGCTTTGACCTGCGTTTCGCCTGATCGCGTCCGTTTCGGGGTAAGATTAGCGGTAGCGCGGAACCGTCCCGCGCAGAACAGTAAAAAAAAGCAGAGTTTATTGCATGATCAGCGTCCGTGTCCGGGGCCTCGCCTCGGTTTTTATCTTGACCTTTCTCGTTTTTCTTAATCCGGTTTCATCGGCGTTCGCGGAACGAGAATGGATCGCGGCGGTCGGCGACGGCGCGCCGTATGCGGCGATCGCCGACGCGTTGGATGCGATCCCGCTTAACGCCGGACATGTCCGGATTCGGATCGCCCCGACGATTGAGGCGTCGCTGCGCGACGCCGTCCTGACGATCCCGCAGACGGCAGGGCTGACGCGCGTCACTTTCGAGGCTGACCCGACGTTGGGTTCAAGAACTCCCTGGCGGGTAAAAACGCGCCTTCTGGCGAATCGTTCCGTTCGCGTCGGCTCGGTTTATCATGTCTACGCCAATGGTATCCCGCTGCGGATCGGACCGGGGCTGATTTTTCCGAACGGTTCCGTTTTCGGCGGCTCGAAAGCCGAGCTTCATGATTTAGCGACAGTCCATTCAACCGAAGTATCGATCGCGGGGGAGGTCGCCGACGTTTACGGCGGCGGGTACGCGAAAGACGGCGGAAAGTCGATCGTGCGCGGCGATACGTCTGTTCTGATCGAAGCGACCGGCGCCGTTTATTGGAAGGTTTGCGGCGGAGGATTCGCTGAGGGCGCTGAGGCGTACGCGACGGCCTCCGATACGTCGGTCCGGATTCATGGCGAGACGGCGTACGTTTTCGGCGGCGGCGCGGCGGGCGCGGGCGGCAGCGCCGACGTGATCGGCGTTTCGCGCGTTGCGTTAGCGCCGGAAGGCCGATCGACCGTCGCGTTATTTGGCGGCGGAACGGCCTCGGAAGAGGGGTCGGAGGTTCGGACGACGGATAGCGAAGTTATTATATACGGAAGCGCGGAATGGGTTTTCGGCGGAGATTACGCTTTCGCGCGCGGCGCGGCGGCGCTGAGCGGGTTAGCGTCGATCGTTATTGATCCGGCGGCGTCAGTCTCAGAGCTGTACGCCGGATCGTTTGCGACCGACCGCGGGAGTTCCGTCGAAATTGCGCGGGCGCGGGTTGAGGGGGCGAATTCCGCCGCTTTCTACTCCGATCGAAGCGTCGCGTCGAGAGACGCGGAGGCGGACGATCCTGCGATTGAACGGTAGAATCGCTTGTAACTGATTTAAGCTTCATATTTGTTCGTATTATTTTAGTGGTATATTTGATGAGACGGAAACGGTTGAATTCCGTAGTTCTTTAATAAGCGTTTGAACTAAAAGAGGAGAATCAAAAGATGGAATATAAAATTGAAGGAACCCCGTTGCCGGTTGTTATTTGCAACGTGAAAGACGGCGAGAGAATCGTTTCGGAATCGGGAGCGATGTCTTGGATGACGCCGAATATGATGATGGAAACTTCGTCGCGCGGAGGAATCGGGAAAGTCTTCTCGCGCGCTTTCTCCGGCGAGTCGCTTTTCTTAAACGTCTTTACCGCTCAGGGAGACGGCATGATCGCGTTCGCGTCGTCGATGCCCGGGATGATCATTCCGTTTGAAATCCAACCCGGCAGAGAGATGATCGTCCAGAAATCCGGTTTCCTGGCCGCGACGGATGGCGTCGAGCTGTCAATCGCTTTCCAAAAGAAAATGGGTTCCGGTTTCTTCGGCGGCGAGGGCTTTATCATGCAGAAGCTTTCCGGTCATGGAACGGCGTTTGTCGAAATCGACGGTTATTGCAAGGTGTATGAGCTGAAACCGGGCGAGACGATGATCGTTTCAACGGGCTTCATCGCGGCGATGGACGCAACCTGTACGATGGATGTTAAAATGGTTTCCGGTTTAAAGAACGTCTTTTTCGGCGGCGAAGGAATGTTTAACACGTATGTGACCGGTCCCGGACGCGTTTATATTCAAACGATGCCGATTTTGGAGTTATCGCGCCGCGTCGGCGTTTACGTAACGAAGAGCTGAGTGGTTCCGGTTTTCGGTTCGCAGTCTTTTCAGGACGCGGCTGCTGTTTCGGCCGCGTCCTGTTTTATTTTTCGCGGGAAATTTAACCCGCTTTCCGGCCTATATCCTCCGATTTAGATTTCCGGCGCATGGCGGATGGTGAAATCGCTGCGGTTGAAATCGATGATCCCTTCATCCTGGAGCTTGCTGAGAACGGCGGAGAGCGCGCTTCGGTCGGCGCAGAGATAATCGGCTAATTCTTGACGGTTGAAAGGGATGGTAAAGCGGTCCGACCGCCGCGCTTTCGCGACCGACGAAAGATAACTCAGGACTTTTTCGCGCGTCGATCGTTTCGAGACATGTTCGATTTTTTGGATCAGCGACAGATTTTTCCGCGCCAGGATACGGACAAAATTTTGGATCAGCGTATGATGAAACGCGCAGCTGCGCGGGCAGCTCGTCAGCAGCGGCCGCAGCGCGATCAGCAGGATCCGGCTTTCTTCGCTTGCGATAACGCTTAACGGCAGCGCGTCGATCGCGGCGGCGGCGAACGCTTCGCCGAAAAGTTCGTCAGGGCCGATCGTCGCGATAATATTCCGCGCTCCGAAGTAATCTTCCTTCATGATTTGAACGCTGCCGCTCAGGACGCAGCCGATCCGGTCGGCGGCGTCGCCCTCGAAGAAGATAAATTGATTTTTCGCGTACCGCTTTTCGCGGACGTTAAGGCAGCCGAGCAGGAGTTTCAATTCTTCCGCTTCGATTCCGGCGAAAAGCGGGTTCTTTTGCAGCGTTAATTCGTATTTCCCCATATATTTTGCCTTTACGGTCAGATTGTTGGAATTCCAACGCTTGCGGTTCTCCCGAATAGTATACTATGGATTGTCTGAAGCGTGACGGGAAGACCGCGGCGGTTCCGAAAAGGGAGCCGGACCCGGACGGCAACGGGCGACGAAAGAGGGAGAAAAATGATTCGACGGATTATTAAGATTAACGAAGACGATTGTAACGGCTGCGGCTTGTGCGCGGCGGCCTGCCATGAAGGGGCGATCACGATCGTCAGCGGGAAAGCTAAATTGCTGCGCGAGGATTATTGCGACGGCTTAGGGGATTGTCTGCCCGCCTGCCCGACCGGCGCGATTACGTTCGAGGAACGCGAAGCGCCGGCGTACGACGAAGCGGCGGTCAAGGCGAATCAGGCGAAACAGCTCCGCGCGCAAAGCGGTTTTTCCGCAACATCTCACGGCGGCGGCTGTCCCGGTCAGCGCGCGCAGATGATCCGCGCGATCGAGCGCGACGATCCCCCGTCAGCGCTGTTCGCTTCCGGCGCGGCCCCGAGCCGGCTGCGCCAATGGCCGGTCCAGATTAAGCTCGTTCCGGTTAACGCGCCGTATTTTGAGAACGCGAATCTGCTGATCGCCGCCGATTGCAGCGCGTTCGCTTACGGCGATTTTCACGCCAAATTTATTAAGAACCACGTGACGCTGATCGGTTGTCCGAAATTGGACGAGGGCGATTATGCGGAGAAGCTGACCGCGATCCTGAAAGAGAACAATATCAGGAGTCTGACGGTCGTGCGGATGGAGGTCCCCTGCTGCGGCGGGATCGAGAACGCGGCGAAGCGCGCGCTTCAAGCGAGCGGGAAATTTATTCCCTGGCGCGTCGTGACAATTACGACGGACGGCGAGATATTGGAGGATTAGTCAGATCCGAAAAAGGTATTGACGTTAACGCGACGGTTTCGTTTAAGATTTGAGATTAAAAAAGCGGGGCGCAAAATAAGGCGCCCCGCCTTTTCATTTCAAATTCGAATCTTAGAGAAGTCCGACTTCGGCGTTGAACTCGTTGATCAGGCGGTCGATTTCCTCGCGCTGGGCGGCGACTTCGCTCCAGTAAGAGCGGTCGTACCACTGGGCGTTGAGTTCCTCGGAGTTGCGTCCCTGCTGTTCGACCCACGTGTAATATTTCAGGTGGTGGATGCGCTTGCGGTCGGCGTAGGTCAGCTCGAGCATGTTGTTTGTGCTTTCGCCGATCAGGTAGCGTCCGAAGTTGAACGCGGCGTCGTCGCGCGTGAACGGTCCGAATTCTTCCGCGTATTCGTTCAGGCGCGTTGCGTAGAGATCGAGCGAGTCGGTGAAGATGGTCATGACGACGTCGTCGCTCGTCAGTTCGTTATACTTGGCGAATTTGATCGCGGAGAGCAGGTTCGCGACGCCGGACAGACCCATCAGGTTGAGATGTTCGACGGTTTCCGCCGGGACGCCCTGGTCGATCAGGTATTTCTTCCCTGCCGGTTCGTTGAAGAGGCGGAGGAGATGGACGGTCGCGTTGTCGTCGATCGAGGTGACGAAATCGGTATTGCGGACGTTGTGAACCCAGGGGATGTGTTTGTCGCCGATGCCTTCGATGCGATGTGCGCCGAAGCCGTTATTTAACAGCGTCGGGCATTGCAGCGCTTCGGACGCGATGATCTTCAGATCAGGATGGATCGTTTTCAGGAAATCGCCGCTGGCGATCGTTCCGCCCGATCCGGTATTCGACGCCATTCCGGCGAAGCGGGTATTCGGGCCGGCGATCTGGCGGAAGACTTCTTCCATGGACGTACCGGTGATGTTATAGTGCCAGAGGTAGTTCCCGAGTTCTTCGAACTGATTGAAGATCATCAATTCCTGACCCGAGCGGCGCAGTTCCCAGCATTTGTCAAAGATTTCCTTGACGTTTGATTCGGTCCCCGGCGTAGCGATAATTTCGTCGGCGACGTTCTCGAGCCAGGCGAAGCGTTCGCGGCTCATCCCTTCGGGGAGAATCGCGATCGACTCGCAGGCGAGGAGCGCGGAGTCGTAAGCGCCGCCGCGGCAATAGTTCCCGGTTGACGGCCAGACGGCTTTCTCGGTTGTCGGATCGAATTGTCCGGTGACCAGGCGCGGGACGAGACAGGCGAAAGCGGCGCCGACTTTATGCGCGCCGGTGGGGAACCATTTCCCGACGATCGCGACGATCCGCGCGTCGACGCCGGTCAGCGAAGACGGGAGCTCGATGAAGTTGACGCCGCCGAAGCCGCCGCCTTTTTCGGTCGGTTCGTTTTTCCAAGTGATCCGGAAAAGGTTGTTCGGATCAATATCCCACAATCCGATTGATTTCAGGTTCTGTTTGATTTTATCCGGTACGCGTTCGGGGTGCATCTGCTGGTCAAAGGTCGGAATAATAATTTTCCGTTCGCGTGCGCGATCGATCGCGTGTTTTCGACGTTCGGGGTGAATAGATAAATCAATACGAGCCATTTTTTTAAACCATCCTTCATTATTTTTTTCTGTTTTATGAACGAACAGGCCGCGGGCAACCCCTCCGGACTATTCTTTCGGCGTTGGCAAAACGCCGTTTTCATCGTACTTTGAGCCGGACGCTTCGCGGATTACGTAAAGCGGCCGCGCTTTGACTTCGTCGTAGATCCGGCCAAGATATTCGCCGATAATCCCGAGGCAGATCAGCTGAACCCCGCCGAGAAAAAGCGTCGAGATCAGCGTCGTCGCCTGACCGATCAGCTCCGTACCTCGAATCCTCAGCACGACGACGATCGGGATCAGGAGAATCGCCAGCGCCGCGACGATAAATCCGAGGAAGGTCGCGAGCTGGAGCGGGACGTAGGAGAAGCCGGTAATCGCGTTCCAAGCCAGCCGGATCATCTTTTTGAACGGATACTTCGACGTTCCGGCGTATCGTTTGGCGCGGTGGTAGCTGACGCCGGTCTGCTTAAACCCGATCCAGGAAGACATGCCGCGGAGAAAGCGATGTTTCTCGCGCATTCGCCCCATAACGTCGACGACTTTCCGATCCAGCAGCCGAAAGTCGCCGGTATCGAGCGGGATATCGACGTCGGTAATCTTATAGATCAGGCGGTAGAATAACGCGGCGGAGGTCTTTTTGAACCATGTTTCGCCTTCGCGTTCCGATCGGACCGCGTAAACGACTTCGTATCCTTCTTCCCATTTCGCGATCAGTTCCAGAATTGTCTCCGGCGGATCTTGAAGATCGGCGTCGATAACGATAACCGCGTCGCCGAGCGCGTAATCCATCCCGGCGGTAACGGCGATCTGGTGACCGAAGTTGCGCGCGAAAAAGAGCGATCGGTAACGGTTGTCGGCGGCGCTTATTTCGCGCATCATTTCCGACGAACCGTCTTTCGAACCGTCGTCGATTAAGACGGCTTCCCACGGCTTCCCGGTTCGGTCCATAACGGCCGTCAGCCGTTCGACCAGAACAGGCAAAACTTCGATTTCGTTATAAATCGGAACGATGACGCTGAATACGGGTTTCATGAGTTAGCTCCTTTCCGGCGTAATAGCAGAGCGCTGAATCCTGATCCGAAAAGCCTTTCAGCGGGCGCTTCGGCGTTTCGCTAATAATTTTTCGAGGGCGTCGAGCGTCGGTTCGATAACCGTCGCTTCGCCGGTTGCGACCATGGCGGAGCGTATATCTTTCATGCCCGAGCCGGTATTGACGACGACGACATGATCGTCCGCGCCGATTAATCCTTCCCGGACCGCTTTCCGCATTCCGACGTACGCCGTCGCTCCGGCCGGTTCGGCGAAGACGCCGTATTTTCCGAGTTCGCTGATCCCTTCGTAAATCGTTTCATCGGGTACGGCCAGATAAGCGCCGCCGCTTTCGGTCGCGGCGCGAACGGCGCGAACGCCGTCCCGCGGCAGGTCGACGGAAATCGAATCGGCGAACGTCGTCGCGCTGACCGGGACGATCGTTTCGGTTCCGGCCGCCCAGGCGTTATAAACGGCGGCGGATTTTTCGGATTGGATCCCGAAAATACGCGGGCAGCGGTCAATCCAGCCTAACTCGACAAGATCTTTGAAGCCTTTATGGATGCCGGAGATAATATTCCCGTCGCCGACGGATACGAAAACGGCTAACTGTTCCGGCGCGACGTTCTTTCCGGCAATAACCTGTTCCCAGATTTCATAAGCGCCGGTTTTCTTTCCCTCGACAGTGAAAGCGTTGTAGCCCGTATTGCGGCAGTACCATCCGTAGCGATCGGCGGCCTGAACCGACAGGTCGAACGCCGAATCATAGTTGCCGTCGACCAAGATGACGTCGGAGCCGAAGACGAGGAGTTGTGAAATTTTTGCCGGCGGCGCCGATTTCGGGGCGAATATAACCGCGTGCCAGCCGGTCGCGGCCGCCATCCCGGCCAGCGCGGCGCCGGCGTTGCCGGTCGAGGCGGTGACGATCGTTTTCGCGCCGATTTCTTTGGCGCGGGCGATAAGGATCGCGCTGGCGCGGTCCTTAAACGAGGCGGTCGGGTTTCGTCCTTCGTCCTTTACGTAAAGCGCGCCGATCCCTAACGTCTTTTCGAGCTGACGAAAGCGGAACGTCGGGGTCCATCCGGCCGTATGCAGCGGCGTATCGGCGAATCCGGGATCTTGAACCGGCAGCAGCGGTTCATAGCGCCACAACGATTTTTCGTTTGAAGCGAAGATCGATTCCAGATCGGCCTGCGCTTGAATCTTCTCGATATCGAGGCGGACGGTCAGGTTGCCATGATCTTCCGGACAGGTATATCCGGCGAAATCAGGCGCGTATTCTTTCCCGCAAAGGGAACAGCGATAGCCAAGGAATTTATGCATAATCAGGTTTCAAGTCTCCTTCTATTCGTAATTCGTCAATATCAATTCGATCTTCCGTCAGTCGCAGCCGACGGCGTTCCGGACGCTGTCGCGAACCGAATCGTTTTCGCCGCTGTACAGCCGCCGGCCAAGCTGGGCGCAGAGGAAAGCGCGGTTCCCTTCATGGCTCAGGACAAAACGCGCCGCTTCGATCGACGCCGCGCTGTCGCCGAGCGCCGCTAACGCGGTTACGACCGGGATGTAGTCGAACGGGTCCGACGGCTTCAGCGCGTTGCCGAGAATGGAACGCGCTGCGTTTTCCGCCGCCGCGAGATCGTCGGCTTGCTGCGCGATCCGCAGCCGCTGGAAATCATAGCAATAACCCCGTTCCGGTTCGGCGCCGATCGCCTTCGGCGGCCGCGCGGCCGAATCAGGTTCAAGGTCGATCAGGTTCAGGTCGGAACGCGGGACCAGCGCGGCTAAATCGGCGTCTATGCCGGGAAAGTCCCTTTCGGCGTCCGAAAGCGTCCAAAGGCAGCCGTTTTCGCGGTAAGTCAGCGCGAGAATCTGTCCTGTATTTCCGTGAAAACGGTGCGAACGGTAATCGTGGTCGAACGGTTCGTTTTCCGCGGCGTCGGCAAAAAACGGTTCGTAGCGCAGGTGCAGATCGAAGTATTTATAGGCGTACGAGCTGCCGCGCAGCTCGGGCGCGTATTGCCAGTTGACGATCGGGGTCAGGTCGTTATCGCTGGTCCGGTCGAGCGGAATCTCGGCTGAAACAATGGTTGTTCCCGGTTTCAGCCCGGGGACGCGCCAGGCCATTTGCCAGAAGTAATCGTTGAGCTTAGCGCTTTCATCCCGGTAGATAAAGGCGTTGTGCGCATGGGCGCCGATCGATAGCGCGACCATCAGCGCGAAAATAAACGGGGCGGCGTTATCGCGGAAGAGCGCGGAAACGAGTCCCGCCGATAGGAGCGCGGCGCCGAACGCGAACGGGAGCGTCGAACGGTCCCATGGAAAAGCGATTTCAATCGGAAGCAGCGTTGCCCAGAACGGAATTCCGGCGCTAAGGAGCGCGGCGGCTCCGACCGCAATCATCGCGAAAGCCGGTTCGTTTCGCAGCCCGCTTTCTTTTTGCGCCGGTCCGTCGTCCCGACTTGAGAAGAGAAGGATCAGCAGCGTCAGCGCGGCGGCCAGGATGACGGACAGGATCAGGCGGCGCGCCGGATCGGCAGGATGTTTCAATGTCAATCGGTAGGCTTCGAGCGTTACGACGGAAAGATCGCCGGCGATCCGCTTCGCAAAAGTCAGGATTCCTTTTACCGGGTCCTGGCCGATATCGTTAAGGAGTTTCGGCTGATACGTTTGGAACGCGAAAATAAATACGCGCCAAAAAAGGAAAGCCGCCAGCGAAATCAAGTATGGGAACCAATATTTCAGCGTTGCGGCAGCCCGTTTCCCGAGCGGGAGCGGCGTCGATTCGGACGCCGATAAGAGAACCCAGATCAGAATCGGACGCGTCAATTCCCAGCCGGTAAAATATTCGCATGAAAATAGCCCGAGCGCGGCGAGCGCGGCCGAAAGGAGCGTCAAACCGAACGCTTTCCCTTTCGGAAGCTGTTTTTCGCGCGCCGCCTCCCGTCCGCGAACGACGGTCAGCATCAGCCAAATCGAAACCAGGCTCAGGTTCATCGCCGCGAAATGCAGGATGAATTGGACCGCGACCGGCTGCTGACGAAAGCCGGGGTAAAAGGCGAAGATCATCGCCGCCGCGTAAACCGTGCGCTGCGCGCTTGGAAAGAGGATTTTCAGGATGAACAGGAAGAAACGCGCGGCGACGACGCGCTGCGTCAGGATCATGAGATGGTACGGGAGCGTATCCGTTCCGAAGAGGCCCGCGCTCAGGACGTAAATCCAAGCGGAAAACGGCCGGTCCCAGCGGACGAAATCGCCGAAGCTGCCCGCACCCATGAGATGATGATTATATATGTAGATCCAGTCGTCGCCGTAAAATCCGAACCAACCCAAGATTGCGGGCAATCCGTAGGTTAAAGCGATCAGCGCGATGAGCGCTGTCGGCAGGAGGATTTCCAGACGCTTTTTGTCCCGAGTCACGAGCTTAACTGTTGATCTTACGGACGGCGCGGAACTTAAAGAATCCGGGAACGTAATAGGATACGGATATGTCGACGACTTGACCGGATTTGCTGTAAATCTGGCTTTCGATCTTCATGATCGGATCGCCGCGCTGGAGCTGAAGCCGTTTCGCGATGAGCGAAGCGGCGGGAACCGAGGATATGATCGCTTCAGAATGGGAAAGCGGCTGATTCTGTTCCTGAATGAGGAGGTCGAGGATGGAACCGTTGAACTCGATTCCTTTGGCGTAGCTCGTTTTGGATAAAACTTCCGCGGGGACCGTATCGACGAGATAAGCGACAGGACGGTCTCCGATGTTAATGACGCGCGAGACGGTTTGAATTTGCGCGTCCGACGAGATTCCGAATTTCTTGCCGAATTCTTCGCCCGCGGGATCAGTTCGATTTTCATGGTAGCCCATGACGATGTTCATGTTTAATCGTTTCGCCTGCGTTTCGATACTTTCAAGGATGTCGAAAGTGGTTTCGATCGTTTGCCGGGCGTCGACGACGAAAGTTCCGACGCCTTGACGGCGGCGGATCAAGCCTTGCCCTTCGAACATGCGCATCGCTTCGCGCAGGGTCGTTCGGGAAACGCCTAACTTGATCGCCAGTTCCGGCTCGGATAAGAGCCGTTCCCCCGGCGGCGTACTCTGAATTTCGACGGCGAGATCGTCTTGGAGCTTTTGGAATAACGAAAGATTCGAATTTTCTCGTGACAGCATATTGATCCTCCTCAATCTAAATAACGATCGGTTTGTCCGATTTTTTGTCTTGCTTGACTATACCGCGAAAACAGTTGTCCGACAATATGATAAACATCCTAATCCGAGGCGGGCAAATATCAGGTTTAAGTAATCTAACGAATTTTACAAGCGGATCGGCCGGCGGCGATCAGCGTATTCCGCATCAGCATCGCGATCGTCATCGGTCCGACGCCGCCCGGCATCGGCGTTATCGCTCCCGCGATCGGGACGATACTTTCGAAATCGGTATCGCCGACGATCCGGTACCCTTTTTCGCTTTCTGAATCGTCGACGCGGGTAATTCCGACGTCGATGACGAT
This sequence comes from Flexilinea sp., assembly GCA_029983925.1. GTDB lineage: Bacteria > Chloroflexota > Anaerolineae > Anaerolineales > Anaerolineaceae > Flexilinea. The sequence goes on along the minus strand of JASBYO010000036.1, from coordinate 2,212 downwards.
CGCGCCCGGTTTGATCCAATCGGCGCGGACCAGACGCGGTTCTCCGGCGGCGGCGACCAGGATATCGGCGCGGCGCGCGATTTCGGGAAGCCCGACGCTATAACTGTGGCAGATGGTAACCGTCGCGTTGTTGCGGCAGAGAAGCTGCGCGGTCGGCATGCCGACGATTGAGGAGCGTCCGATGACGACGGCGTTCAGTCCGGCGATATCAGGGCGGACGGAATGGATCAGGCGTAAAATTCCCGCCGGAGTGCAGGGAATAAACCACGGTTCGCTTTCTTTCCGCGCCAGCATGCCGGCGTTGATCGGATGAAACCCGTCGACGTCTTTCTGCGGATTGAGAAGCGACAGGATCCGGTACTCGTCGATCTGGTCCGGGAGCGGGAGCTGAACGAGGATCCCATGAATCTTCGGGTCGGCGTTCAGGTAATCGATCAGTTCTTCGAGCGTCCGCTGCTGCGTGTCGGCGGGAAGCGCATGGGCGATCGAACGGATCCCTAACTTTTCACAGGTGCGGATCTTGTTTCGGACGTAAATCCGCGAAGCGGGGTCGTCGCCGACGAGGACGGTCGCTAAACCCGGCGCCGGGAGCTCTTCTTCGGCCCGTTTGCGGATCTGTTCCGCGATGGTTGATTTGATTTTTGCGGCGATTTTGCTGCCGTCGATGATCGTAGCTGTCATTCTTCCGTTTCGCTTTCCGGTCCTGTCTGACCGTGTCTCGAGATTAATCAAAGATAAGGCTGTACCATACTTGCCAATTTTCGTATTCAACCGGCTCAATGACCGGAACGGGCGTCGCCGTCGGGACGAGCGGCGTCCCCCGGAGCGGAAGTACGGCGATATCGCCGGGTTTTTGCATCAAGCCTTGAACGCGCGCCCATTCCTCGACAGACGTATCGGATGCAGCGTAACCGATTTTGTCCGCCGCCGCCTCGAGCGTAATTTGCAGCAAGTCAACGTCCGCCGCCAGCGTCTCGTACTGCCGATTCATGTAATTCAGCGTTGAGATCCTCGTCGTAATATCGATGACCATCCCGACCAGGATGAGAATAATGATCAGGACCCAGACGCGGCCTTTGATGCGCTGTAAAAGGTTCATGGGCTAATTTTATCATTGTTGGACAAACTGTTGGCTGCGTGGAGTTTAGAGGAGGACGGGCCGGTTCCTGCTCCGGAACGGAACGGGCGCGTTCTGATCCGTAATTTTCGGATCAGGACACGCCCGCTTATTTTTATGGCGCCGAAAAAGCGGGAGCCGCTTTATTCGACCGAGATAATATATTGATAGTGGGGCTGGCCGCCGGGATGAACCTCGATTTCGACGTTCGGGTACAGCGCCGTCAATTCGGCGACGTCGGCGTTCGCTTCGCTGTCGCTGACCATCTGGCCGTAGAAGAGCGACATGTTCGCGTAATCCTGCAATCCGATCCGGTCGCAAAAGGCTTTCAGCGCGTCCGAAACGGAATCTCTCGCTAAGACGAGATCGCCGTTGTGCATGACGATCACCTGTCCTTCTTCGACTTGAACGCCGTTCAGATCGACGGAGCGGACCGAGTTGGTAATTTCGCCGGATTGGACGTCGGTCAGGCTGGCGTTCATCGCTTCGACGATTTCGTCAAAGTCGCCTTCCGGATCGAGCTGGAGCAGCGCGCTGATGCCTTGCGGAATGTTTTTTGAGCGGATGACCGCGACCTGTTTATCGCAGTGGGTAATCGCGTTGTTGGCCGCCAGAATGATATTTTTATTATTCGGCAGAATGATGACTTTGTCGGTGTCGAGCGAATTGATCGCGTTCAGGATTTCTTCGGTGCTGGGGTTCATCGTCTGACCGCCGCGGATAATATACGACGATCCGAGGCTGGCTAAGACGCGCGCGACCCCGTCTCCCGGCGCGACGGCGACGACGCCGATCTGGCCCGGGACGACCGGTTCGCAGGCGATCGGAGCGGCGGTTGCCCGACCGTTTTCGCCGACTTGAATCATCAGGTTTTCGATCGCGACATTCGTGACCGTCCCGATACTCATGATGTAATTAATCGGCGCGTAAAGGTTTTCGGTCGGGACGTGGATATGCATGCGGTACATGCCGTCGCCTTCTCCGACCTGGATCGAAACGCCGATATCTTCCAGCCGGCGGTAAAAAACTTCCAGGATCAGCTCTTCGTTGGGAATGAAATCGACGACCACTTCGTAATCCAGTCCCGGTTCAAAC
>JASBYO010000035.1 GCA_029983925.1 Flexilinea sp. | reverse complement strand
ACATGATCAGTCCATCGGCATTGGGAAGTTCCGTCAGCACGGCGTTCAGCATCTCCGCGGCGGATGCGACTTTTACGATTCTCGCGCCGTATGGCTCCGTTAAGGCGTCGGTCGTCGTGATCAGGATGACGTCCGCTCCGCGGTCGAGCGCAGATTGAGCTAACGCGTAACCCTGTTTCCCGCTTGAGCGATTGGTTAAATAACGGACGGGGTCGATCGCCTCGCGCGTCGCTCCCGCGCTGATGACGACTGTTTTTCCGCTCAGGTCATTTTTTCGGGAAAGTTGGTGCCGGATCGCGCTTACGACCTTCGACGATTCGGAAAACCGTCCGAGTCCGGTCATTCCGGAAGCAAATCGGCCGTATTCCGGCCCGATAAAGACCGCGCCGCGCTTTTTCAGGATTTCGATATTGGCCTGCGTCGCCGGGTTCCCGTACATATGACCGTCCATCGCCGGGGCGATCAGAAGCGGACAGTCGGACGCCAAAATTGTCAGCGGCAGCAGCGTGTCGCCGCGTCCGTGGGCGATATCCGCCATCGCGTTGGCCGAAGCCGGCGCAACGACGATACAATCCGCGTCGTGCCCGAGCGTAATATGAGGAATATGATCCTCCCGTGTCCAAAGGCTTTCGTTCGTATAGGCGACTCGCCCGGTGACGGAATGAAACGTCAGGGGCGTTACGAATTTCGCGCCGCCATCCGAGACGATAACGTCGACAAAGGCGCCCTGCTTGGTCAACGTTGAGGCGATTTCGGCGGCTTTATAGGCGGCGATCGAACCGGTTACGCCGAGAATGATCCGTTTGTTTGTGATCGGGTTCATTGATTTTTCTCCCAATATAACCTGAGTCCGGTCAGCGTCAGCCACGGATTCACGTCGTCGAATATATCGGTATCTTTGGATAGGATTTTTGAAAGGCCGCCGGTCGCGACGATCTTTATCGATGGGGATATCTCCTTTCTGAATCGGTTGACCATCCCTTCGACCAGGCTGATATATCCGTAATACAGCCCGGATTGAATCGAGTCGATCGTGTTCGTCCCGATGACGGACGGCGGACGCGCGATCGCGACGGTCGGCAGCTGCGCCGTTTTTTGCGTCAAAGCGGCTGACGAGGTATTAATTCCCGGGGCGATCGCGCCGCCGATATAATCTCCGTCACTGTTCAGCAGGTTGAATGTTGTCGCGGTGCCGAAATCGACTAAACAGGCCGGATAACCGTAAAGATGGCGCAGCGCCATCGCGTCGATAATCCGATCCTGGCCCAGCTCGCGCGGATTATCGATCAGGATACGAAAAGTCAGGTTGCCTTGGTAGCTGACGGTCGTAACCGGACGATCCAAATAATAGTTGCAGGCGTCGATGACGCGTCCGGTCACGCCGGGTACGACTGAAGCGATACAGATCCCGTCGATGGCGTTCATTTGGATGCCGTTGTGTTCCAGGAGGAAACGGAATTGCATTCCGTATTCATCCGGCATCATATCGCGATGGGTCGCGATTCGCCAGCGCATTATAATCTCGTCCCCGGCGAAAAGCCCGATCGTCAAATTGGTATTTCCGATATCAATCCCTAAGAGCATGATCCGACTTTCTTTTGTTCTCTGCGCGGCTGTTCGGCGATGTTCGGTTTCGGCGGGAATCCGGCAGCTTTCTTATAGGAAGGATTATAATGTTTTTTAGCGGAGAACCTTGATGAATCGTGTAAGTTCGTTCTTAATTTTAGGGCTTATTTTTACGTTTTTATCCGCTTACGGTTTAGTGTGGCTGGTTACGGAACGGCTTCCTGAATTGCCGGAGCGCGGGTTGATGTACTTTTTGGTGATTACTTTTTTTACCGGCGCTGCGCTGCCGCTGATCGCCTGGCTGTACCGCCGTTTTACGCGGAAAGATGAGTTGGACGGATTTTCGATCGTTCGCGAGTCGTTATCGGTCGGAATTGTGGCGGCGATTTTACTCTGGTTTCAGATCGGCCGCGCCTTGACCCCGACGATTATTTTTTTTACCGTTGGCGGGTTTGTTTTAGTCGAGCTCCTATTGAGAATGAGCGATTTGTTTGAAAGTAAATCAGCTATCGTGGAAGATGAGGAAGAATAAAAGGAATGAAAACGGAATTAAAAGATATTTTAGGAAAACATAATTTAGACGCGATCATTATCACCGGAATGAGTTCGCATAACCCCTCGATGAATTATTTTACCGGCGCGAATATGTTTACGAAAGCGTACGTCGTCGTTACCAGGGATCAGGATCCGATCTTGTTTCACCGTTCGATGGAACGCGATACGGCCGCGAAAACGGGGCTGAAGCGTATCTGTATTGACGATCTTCCGGCCGGCGAAATGAAAGGCGCCGACGGCGCGGTCTTGAAGAACGGCGAAGCGGCAACGCTGCGAAAAATCATGTCTGCCGTGGGGCTTGAACGCGGCGTTATCGCGATTTCCGGTCGTTTCGAATTCGGTCAATTTCTGAACGCCGTCGATTCATTTCGGAAGGCGTTCCCGGAGTTTGAAATTGTCGGGGATCGCGGCGACCAGGTTTTGACCGAAGCGCGTTATACGAAAGACGAACGCGAATTGGCGGCGATCCGTTCGATGGGCGAAATTGCGGTCGGAATTGTCGGCGATATCGAGGCTTATTTGCGCGGCTGTTTCGTTAAGGACGGAAAATTAGTCGCGGCGGACGGGGCCCCGGTTCGGATCGGCGCGATTAAAAAGATGATTAATTTGAAATTGAGCGAGGCCGGAGCGGAAAATCCGGAAGGAACGATTTTTTCGATCGGCCGCGACGCCGGCGTTCCGCATAACGCTGGGAATGACGAGGCTCAGATTGAAGCGGGAAAGACGATCGTTTTTGATTTTTTCCCCTGCCAGTCAAGCGGATATTTCTTTGATTTTACGCGAACCTGGTATATCGGGACGCCGCCGGCCTGGCTCCAAAAGACGTACGATCATGTAAAACAGGTTCATCACGCCGTCGTCGAATTCGCGAAAAGCGGCGTTCGCGCGCGGGAACTGCAAGTTAAAACTTGCGATATGTTTGAAGAAATGGGGTACCGGACAACGCGTCAGGATCCGAAACTGACAAACGGTTATGTGCACTCTGTCAGCCATGGTTTGGGGCTGAATGTGCATGAAGCGCCGACGTCGGGTTTGAATAACCCGAATTCGCCGCTGCTGCGTCCCGGAACGGTGCTGACGATCGAGCCGGGGTTGTATTACCCGGATGGGGAAGTCCCGTTCGGGATTCGGCTTGAAGATACGTTTTATATTGACGGCGCCGGAAACGCGCGTTATTTCGTTGAATATCCGTACCGGTTAGGGATCGACGTTCCCGAATTCCCGATTTCATAGGAGCCGGAAAACGATATGAATAAAACGGAAATACGAATTTTAGCGATCGAATCCTCCTGCGACGAGACGGCGGCGGCGGTCGTATCGAACGGACAGCGAATTTTATCGAACGTTGTCGCCTCTCAAATCGAAATGCATCGGCAGTACGGCGGCGTTTTTCCTGAAGCGGCTTCGCGTCAGCATGTGCTGGTTGTTTCGTCGGTTATTAAGGAAGCGATGCAAAAGGCGCATCTTAACTTTAATGAACTCGACGCGATCGCGGTCACGCGCGGTCCGGGTCTGGCGGGATCGCTCGTCGTCGGCGTCAACGCGGCAAAGGGATTGGCGTTGGCGACTGGAAAACCGCTGATCGGCGTGAACCATTTAGAAGGTCATATTTATTCGGCGTGGTTGGTCGGGAAAGACGAGGAACGGAAAGCGGATCCGGAATTCCCGCTGGTCGCGCTTCTCGTTTCGGGCGGTCATTCTGAAATTATCTTCATGCGCGATCATCTGCGTTACGAGCGGTTAGGCGGGACGCTCGACGACGCGGCGGGCGAAGCTTTCGATAAATCGGCTCGGCTGATCGGGCTTCCGTATCCCGGCGGTCCGTCGATTCAGGAAGCTGCAAAAAACGGCGATTCAAAATCGTTTCATTTTCCGAAGGCCAAACTCGATAATCCGTTTGATTTTTCGTTCAGCGGTTTGAAAACGTCGGTCTTACGGACGGTTCAGGGCTTATCCGGCGAAGATGGAAGCGAGCTTCCGGTCGCCGATTTAGCGGCGAGTTTTCAGCGGACAGTCGCGGAAACCCTGTTCGGCCGGACGATCGAGGCGGCGAAAACGAAACGCGCGAAGTCGATTGTCGTTGCCGGCGGAGTGTCGGCGAATTCCGACGTGCGCGCCCTCTTTGAAGGTCAGCGCGATTTCCCGGTTTTTATTCCGGCGTTGAAATATTGTACCGATAACGCGGCGATGATCGGCGCGGCGGCGTACCAACGTTTTTTGAAAGAAATTTTTGAGGGATCTGATTTTGACGTGATGCCGACCTGGCCGCTGGCGCGCGTTTCGCTCGCTTAACGGCGCGGTTTGGGGGTCGGCGTCTGCGTCGGAACGTATGCCGGTCCGCGATGGATCAGGCTGCTTACGTCTGCGGACGTATTGGCGATAACGATAGACGAATGACGTTTGAGATATCCGGCGTACGGAGCCGCTCCATTAACGACATGCCAGCCGTCCATCGAGAACGGGATAATCCCGCCGGCGGAGACCCATTCGCCGTTATACTTGCGCGCGATATGAATATGCGTTCCGGTTGAACGTCCGCCGTCGCAGGACGGATGACCGATCTTATCTCCGGCGTTTAGCTTGGTTCCGACCGGCGGGATTGAAGTCGTTAATAAGTGCAGAAACAAAATATTCCAGCCGGTCCGTTCGTTATGATCGCCGTCTAAATCTAAAATAGCCAGACCGGTATCGGTTCGGACGATCGTACCGTCGGCGGGAGCGACCGCCCAAAGATCGGACGGCGCGCATCCTGTTTTTGAGCTCGGCGGGGCGAAATCGATCGCGGAATACGGTTGATCCGAACCCCAGGCAGTATGCGGACCGCCGGTATAGGCCCAACTCTGATTATCTTCAAACGGGAGCCTGAATTCGGGCTGCGTCAGGCTGCCTTCGATTGTCGCCGCGTTCGGCGGAATTTCTCCCCAAAGAGATTCATAGGTGCGGCGGAAACCTTCCGGCCCGATCGCTTTGAAGAAATCGTTCGGTTCTAATATACGTGAAAAATATTGCGTCAACGCGACGCTGGCCGCGTTCTGCCATGGGTCCGCCCAATACTGTTGCCCGTCGCGCAATTCATACGTCAGCATTCGGCCTTCGCGGTACTCGTAAAACGCGGCGTTCAGATAATTTGCGAGGCGATTAAATTGCGCGTTCATCGATTGGGAATTGACGCCGGGGAAACCGAAAACGCCGCTGAGACGCTCGTCGGACGGCTGACGATTTTCGCTCAGCGCGCCGGTTAAATAGTCGAGGATCGCCAGCAGCAGCTTTGGGCTGATCGAGTAATCGTCGGCGATTGACTGGGCGATTTCGCCTCCGCGGCGGGTTTGCTGACCGATATAGGTTGAATAGTATTTGAACCAGCCCGGTTTCCGGTCGACTTCGGCGCGCGGATTGAACCCGACGTCGTACGGCCCGTACGCGAAAAGCGCGTCGGGAAGGATTTGGAACGGGCTGCCCCATGGGTTTCGATATCGGATCGGAATCTTCATCGGGAACCCGGGCGGCATGGTCGTCGCGTCGCGAGGGATAATCGGGTTGTTTTTCATGATCTCGGCCGCGCTGGTATTGAAACGGCTGGCTAAGGCGGGAACGGTATCGCCCGGCTGAGCGATATATTCGACGATCTCGCCGGGAAGATAGCGGGGTCTCGGCTCAAATTCGTATTCTGCCGCGGCGGTCGAAGAAACGCCGCCCTGGGCTAAAAGAGCGGGGTCAATCCCAACGGGATCCTCGCGGTCAATAAAGTGAAACGGTTCTATCAAGATTCTTTCGGTTGGTTCCGGACGCGGCGGCGTCGGTTCAACCGGTTCCGGCGTTACCGGGCCGATCGGGGCGCATGAAACCAACGCCGTCAGCCCGAGTATGATTCGGAGCGCTGCGGCTATGTTTCGCGATCGGGGTTCTTTTCGGTACGATATTTTCATGCGCGATCAATCTTACTATTTTCACCATTGGACGAATTAAAAATATACCAGCGATTCGCCGGAACCATAGGGATTGGCGATTGAAATCTGACTCCCGCGGGTCATTCCGCCCTGATAAGGGAACGCGCCGTTAAACGGCGTCCAGCCGCTCAAATTGAACGGAATCGGCCCGTCGGCGGCGATCCATTCCCCGTTATACTTGCGCGCAAGATGCAGATGGGACCCGGTCGCGTTCCCCCCTTCGCAGGACGGATGCCCGATACGGTCGCCGGCTTTCAAAAACGTCCCGACCGGTATTTTTTCAAATGACGAAACGTGAAGGTAAAGGAATACCCACCCGGTCTGTTCGTTGAAATCGGAATCGGAATCGACGATAACAACGCCGACGTCTTCGCGCAGCACAACGCCGTCGGTCGCGGAGAGGATCCAGCGGTCCGATTTGGCACAGCCGGTTTGGGAAGAAGGCGGGGCGAAGTCGAGCGCCCCCCATGGCGTTCCGGTCGACCAGACCGGATGCGGCCCGCCGGTTAACGCCCAGCGTTCGGTCGGAGAAAACGGCAGCGTAATGACCGGGAGCGGCAAATCGGCGTTCAACCCGATCCCTTCCGGATTCGCCCCCTGCCAGACGTCGCCGAAAATGGCGGTGAAAACGCTGATGAACCCGTTTTCGGAATAAATTGCGGCGTCGATATCCTGCCAATCGTAGATTTGAGCGAAAAGGTATTGGATCGCGACGGAACCGGCGTTCAGCGACGGATCGAAATAGATCGGCTGAATCGGTTTCGGATTCCGATAATAGGGAATTTCGCTGAGCGTTCCGCCGCGCCAGCCGTAATATCCGGCTGACAGCGTATTTGCCGCCCAGGCTAATTGACGGTAGAGACCTTTGTTGGCGACTTCCGTCCATCCGACCGGGTAATCCGTTTCGGCGGCTGTCCGCGGCGCGCCGAATAGCCACCGGCCGTTGAATTCGATAAGCGCAAGTAAAATCATCGGGTTGATCGAATAGTCTTGGGAAACTTTCCGAACGATTTCGATCCCGCTCATCGGCCCCATCGACGTTTCTTCCTGATAACGCGCTAAATAACCGTTCGCGGCGAGGATTTCGTTCTCGATATCATAGTTCGAGGCCGTCGAGGCGAAGACGATATATTCGTCCGGAAGAATCTTGACCGCCGATTCATATTGGCGGTCGGAAGGCGACTCGACAAAAAGCGTCAGATTCGGATTCAAAAAACGCGAGCCGGAAATCGGGAAGAGCGCCGAGATCCTGTCGGGCGTCGTTCCGAATCGGGACGCGATATTTTGGAGCGTGTCGCCGTTTTGGGTCAGATATATTTTGCGCTCAATTTCGCCGACTTCCAGGTCCGGCAGCGCTGTTTCGGTCGCCGCGGCTGTTTCGGCGAGCTGGACGAAATGCTCGGCGGCCGGGACGAGGAACGGATCGTCCGGCGGCGGCGTCGCTTCAACGGTAATGCTTAGATCTGACGGGAAGATCTTCCGCGCCGTTCCGGTCGGACGCGGAACCGCCGTCGGCGGATCAAAAGCGTAAATCGGGATCGGCGTCTCGGTCGGCGGTCCTGAGGTCGGGTCGGGATACGGACGCAGTCCGACCGTGGCTATGGGCGACGGATCATGCGGAACGAGCGCCTGAACCGGATCCGAACCGGGCGGGAATTCGGTTTGCCGGCTGATCAGCGTCAATTCGTAGCGGATCGCGGCTTGAGTCAGTTTTTCGGGAGACGACGCGACGCGCGTACAACCGGACGTCAGCCAGGCGAGCAGCCAGAACCCGGCGAGAAGAAGCGCCGGTTTCCGGATGTCAGCGAACGATCCGGTTCGCATCGTTTTGAAAATACCAGGCTTCGACAACCTGATCGTCTTTGACTAAATAACCGTCGTAGACTTCTCCGGTTGAAAACGCTTCAAATCCGCTCAGAATCAGCGGATATTCGGCGCTAATCGGGATCCATTGTCCGTTGTACCGGCGCGCGAAATGCAGGTGCGTCCCGGACGAGACGCCGCCTTCGCAGGATGCGTGGCCGACAATATCGCCTTGCTTCAGACGAACGCCGGTTTTGACGCGTTCCCGCTCCGCGACGTGCAGGTATAGGTGAATCCAACCTGTACGCGCGTCTCCGTCCATATCTAAATCTACGACGACCAAACCGTTGTCGGCGTAGATAACGAGGCCGTCCGCTGCCGCCGTGACTTGATAATCGCTGCGGCTGCAGCCGATCGCGTCGCCGGGAACAAAATCAACCGCGCTCCAAGGGCTGCCGTTTGACCAACCGTAATGCGGTCCCGACGAGTAATACCAATCTTCCTCCGGCGCGAACGGAAGCGCCAACTGCGGATTTTCCTGCGGCTCGTCGATAAGCGTCCATGACGAATCGCTATTTTCGCCAAAAAGCGACTCAAACGTTTCGCGGAATCCGCCCGGTCCGATCGCGTTCAGCCAATCTTCTCTGCCGTACAGTTTAGAGAAGAGGTACTGAAGCGCCGCAGTGCCGGCGTTGACTGACGGATCGACGGCGATAACGCTGTCGTCGGCTAAAATCCACTGGTTCAGACGGTTGTTTTTCCATTGGTAATACCCGTAATTCAGCGTGTTTGCCGTCCAGCTTAATTGGTGATCCAGTGAAGTCCGCCAACCGAGCGAGCCGATATAACTTTCGTTCAGGAGGTTTTTCGGTTTTTCGTTACGGATCGTTTGCGTCTGGTATTCCATCAGCGCCATCAAAACGCGCGGGTTAATCGAATTCTCGAGCGCGACTTCTTTCAAGATCTCGAGCCCGCCGCGCGGCGTAAAAACAGGCGTCGGGACGGCTTCACTGTCCCCGTCCGAGGTCGGGATCGGCGTCGGGGTAGGCTCGATATAGCCGCTTAAGATATTTCGCGGATAGGCGGACAGGAAATTTTCAGGTTCGAAGGCGGACGGGCCGTAAATGATTTCATGATCAGGGACGATCAGGTCGGCGATTTCGAGCTTTTCAGGTTCAATCGCCGGAATAATCAGCGATTGGCCGATCTGGATTGTTTCAGGGTCTTTCAGTTGGTTCCGTTCAACGATCGCGGAAACGGGAACCTGATAGCGGTTCGCTAACGCCGATATCGTATCACCGGATACGATCGAATAGCTGACTTCTTCGCTTCGCGGCGCGGGGATTTCAGCGAGACGGAAATCGGGGTGGGTCGGGAGTTCGCCGTTTCGTTGGTAAACGCCGTTTTCCGAAACTGATTCCGTTTTCGGCGTCGACGTCGGAATTTTCGTCGGTTCGCCGTCGTCGTCGCCGAGCGGGATCAACAGAATTCGGACATCGTCGGGACTGGCGGCGGTCCCGGTCGGCGCGAGCGGTGTTAAGGTGATTGCGGCGGTTGGCGCCGCTGCCGTGAGCGTCATGACGGGGATGTTCAGATCGAGCGTCGCGATCGAACTTTCAGGCTGGCTGAAAAGGCCGCATCCGGTCGATCCGAAGATAACCCAGCAGAACGAAGCGAGAACGAAAAAAATCCGAAACCGTATTCGGCGCATAAGATCGGGTTTAAATATCGACGCCCAATTTTCGTCCGCCATGGATATGAAAATGGAGATGATGGACCGTTTGGCGGCCGTCTGCGCCGATATTGGTCAGAACGCGGTAACCGCTTTGATCGACCCCGGTAATCTCGGCGATTTTCGTCGCCGCGCGCAGGAGTTCGGCTAATAATTCCCTGTCTTCGTCCGTCGCCGCGTGCAGCGAAGCGATATGCTTTTTGGGGATGAGAAGAACGTGCGTCGGCGTTTTGGGGACGATATCGTTGAAAGCGTATACGAATTCGTTCTCATATACCTTGTCGCTTGGGATTTCGCCGGCGGCGATTTTACAAAAAATGCAGTCGCTGTGTTCGTTTGTCATATAGTTACCTCAGTGGTCCTAATTTTGGTTCGCAGATTCTATTGTAATAGGTTATCTCAGTTTCGCGATTCGCGTAGATATAATCTTGCGCCGCTTTCCCGATTTGACGTACGGTGTCGATATGCTGGCTTGCGTCGGTATTCCAATAGCGCGGGATCACGAAAAGCGGATCCTGGTTCCCGTCTTTCAGGAACGAAGGGCGGGTCGGATCGTCTTCGTCCAGCAACGGTATCCAGTTGTACATGACGGGCCCGCGCGGATTAACCGTGAACCCGACTTTATAACCGGTTTCTTTCGCGATTTCAATCGGACGGAATCCGAAGTTGCCGCCGGGCCAGATGATCCCGATCGGGCGCTCTCCGAAATATTCCGTGATCTTATCGACGGAGCCCTGAAGTTCGCCGTAGATGAATTCATCGGTGGAAGAATCGTTCATATTGATGTTATGTACGACGCCGTGCGCCTGATGGTCGACGTAGCCTTCCTGATCGACTTTTTGGTTCCCGGCCCAAAGATCCGCGGTCGTATCGGGCGCGCTGATCCAGGCGTTCACGACGCGCCAGCCGTATTTTTCGAAATAGGGCTTGAAATGATCGCGCCAGTAACCTTCATGATGACGGTCGTCTGAAATAATCAGCGCGGATCTTTCAGGGATGTAATCGTTGTTCAGCATGAAGTTTGCGAACTGGTTCATGTCGATGGCTTCGAATCCCTGCGCTTTCAGGTTTTCCATCGTCTGATTATGCTTTTCCGAGGATACCTGATTGTCATAACGAACCGCCGACTCGTCTCCGCTGACAATCGAATGGTACATGATGACCATGACGACGGTTCCGGGCGCCGCTTTCCCGCTGTCCCAGCGATTTTTCAGGAATCGGCAGACGTCGGGTTCATACGTATGCGGAACGTCGCGAGGATTCAGCAATTCGGAAGTAAAAATTTCGGGAAGGACCGGCGGAGGCAAATTCGGGTCGGGCGTCGGCTCCGCCGGGGTTTCGGAAGCGGATTGTGTCGGCGTCGGCGGAACGGCCGTCGGCATCGATGCCGCAATCTCGGATTGGGCCGTTGCCATCAGGTTTTCGCTCGAAACCGTCGGTTCCATGTCTGCGGTTTCGACGTCCGGTTGCGGAACGTTGCAGCCGCTTAGGAGCGCGCTGAAGAAAAAGATAGCGATCGCGAAACGGCGGATCGGGTTAAAAACCGCGGAGTTGTTAATTCGATGTATCATGTTTTATTCTCCGCTGCTAATTATAAAAGATGTTGAACTCAGGGAAAAGCGGGCGAATGATAAGCGTTAGCCGGATGAAACTGCGGAAGGTTCCGCTGCGAAACCGGTTCGGCTCGTTCGATCTTCGGTTCCGCTCGGCTAAAACAGAATTTTCGCCAGTTCCGCGCGATAGGAATCTCTTAACGGCTCGTTCTCCGGATACGTTTCCAGCGCGGCGACGACAAGTTTCTTCCCGATTCCGTTTCGGTAATCCCGATTGATCTTTAGCAGCTCGAGCAGCGATTCGATCCCGAGCTCTTTTTTATCCTGAGTGAAAAAGCGCAGCGCGGAGCGGAATTGACGGTCTTCGCCGGAGGTTTCGTCGAAGCTGATCCGATCGGCTTCAAAATCCCGCAGCATGCCGGCTAACGGCAAGACTTTTTCGGCGGCTTCATAGTAGTGTGCGCTTGGAGGGAAATCCTTCAATAATTCATACGCGTCGGCCCAGCGGCGTTGATTCAAATAGGCGATCGAAAGCCCGAAACGCGCCCTTGGGTGATTCGGACGGTCGGTCAAATAATTCTGAAACAGGGATTCGGCTTCGACCGCTTCTTTCGCTTCTAAACTGGCTTCCGCTTTTTCGAGCGTCAACATCAATGGGTCAACCGCGTTAATGCGCCGCAGCGCGCTGATGTAGGCCGAAACGGCGTGAGGCCCGATAATCGTATTTTCGATTTGACCCTGAAATACGAATTTGACCGACGGCACGCTGAAAACGGCGAATTGGGACGTGATAACCGGGCTGGTTTCAATATTGACGAGCGCTAAACGAACGGGGCCGGCGATATGATCCATCATGTCCTCGAGCGATTTTTTGGTTCGTAAGCTTTCTTTTGACCATGGTGCCCAGAACATCATCATCACGATCGACGAAATCGAGAAGTCGATGACCTCCTCCTGTATATTGAACTCGTCAATTTCGATAATATCCGGTCTCACAGTTCGTCGTCCTCGTCGCTTGCTGCCGGCGCGTTCATATCGACGATATCGCCATGCACATCGACGATAAATTTAAAGCCCATCATCCCGAACATCTTCAAGGCGTCGATCGGCAATCCGGTTTTGAACAGTTGATCGATCTGGCTTCCGAAATCTTTCATCGCCGACTTGAGCATCGCGACGGTCAGCAGATCGTCATTTCCCATCATTTCAGCGGTTTTAGCGGATAGAAAGTCTTCGTTCCCTTCGATCCCTTTCGTAAAAATATTCCAAATTTGGCGGTCGATATCTTCGGACGGGACGTAGCGGCGAAACCCGGCGTCGTTCACGATATAGAATGATTCCTGGCCGACGGTTTCCGTTTCGAGCGGCTGGTCGTTTTCATCGAAAATTAATCCGGGAAAAAGAGGATGTTGTGCCATGGTTTTCCTTAATCTTCAAATTCGTTCCTAATCGGTTATTCCGGGAATCCCCGGCAGGATAAATTTCCCGTTTTCCTTCGGCGCGGCGTCAAAAAAATGTTTAGGCAGATCGTTTTGGATGTAGACCTGTCCCGCCTTTTTTCCGGTCGATTCGCCGCGCACGTAACAGACCAGACCGTCAGCGATCGCGCGGGCAATCAGTTCGGTTTTTTCGGTCAGGAAGCGATAATCAAGGTTCATAAAGCCGGGTTCGATAATCGCCGCCGTCGTATATGGGTCGATCGCCGCGTAATCGTAAAAAATATCGGCGTCGGACGAAATAACGTTCCCCGAATAGGGCTGCCCGGTGACGCGCGAAAACCGATCGTTCAGGCATCCGAGCAAGTTTTTGGCTTCCGTCGGGTAAGCGACTTCGCCCAACGACGAAATCTTATATCCGGTGGCGTTGCTGTTAATATAGTCGCAGCTGTCGTTATGAATCGCGATCAGGGCGATCCCAACGTAACCGGCCAACGCCGGATCGAATTCACGCAGCAGATCGACCTGATACCCCCGCTGCGTCAGAATGTCGCGCAGGTAGGTCGCGATCCGCAGATTGACGTCTACTTCCCGTAAAGAATGCAGTTCGGCCGCGCAGGTATGACCCGAATCGAATCCCCAATGTCCGGCGACGATGCCGATCCGGTTCTGATCGTTCGGGAGCAGCGTCGGCAGAATTTCAGGCAGCGTCTGTTCCGGTTCGGCGGATAGGAAGCGGAAATTCTGATCCGCGGAAAAATACAGCAGGAACACCGCCGCGAATAACGCCGTCGCGAGGATCGTAAAGATGGCTCTGAATACCGATATTTTTTTCATAAACGTCTCTCATTCAAGTATAAACGATCCGTATTAGAAAAAAATAAGTTTTTAGGACCGGAAAGAAACCGGTTGAATCGCCCGCGCTTCCCAAGGATGATCCTCCCGTCCGAGTTTGGATAAGAAAAAACCGGCGCTTCATCTTTTTACGGCCGGTTTTGATACGTTCTTCCGGAGGATACGGGTCTAACTGACCGTAATCAGGTTCAGATCACCGAGCGCGTTCGCGTAAAAGGCGGCTGCGAACGGGACGGTAAAAATGAATCCGATCATCAAGAACGAACCGCCGATCGAGCCGATAAATACCGCGAGAATCGAAAGAACGAAAAAGGTAGACAAGGTTTGAATATTTTGGGCGACCGACCTGATAATCCGGTTAATCTTGAAGAAGTCGCCGATTTGCGTATCCTGTTCGTATACGATAATCAAGGCGGGAAACACGAACATCAACGCCAGGATACCGGTCAGCAGCGTCAGTTTGACCAGAAAAGAGAACAACTTGACGAGCAGGACCGTCAGCCAGTTCATGTCCGCGAGCGTAAAAACGCCGCGCAGTCCGGATATCATCGCAGCCAGAAGCAAAAAGGGGATCGCGTAAATCAATAACCCGATCGTTAAAAAGAGTCCGTTTTTGAAGATATCAAACGTCGGAAGGAACGGCAGATGGGTCCCCTTCGGGGTATGGTTCCAGCGGTAGATTTCGAAAAGCCAGCCGAGTAAATAGATCCAACCGACGATCGGGATCATTGCGATAATCCCGGTTAATAAGATTGATTTCCACCAGTACTTTTCCTGCCAGATTTCTGTGAAGTATGATTTGATATTCATGGGGCATCCTTTCCAAGCGACTTGATCTTGCGAGTGAATTAAAGCGAGACTGAATTAATTATAATAGATTGAGAGCGCTGTAAAGAGGATTCGCGAAATGGAATTTTTCAAACAAAATAAACGCATTTGGGCTGCCGCCTGCTGCGCGCTGGTTGGAATTTTATTTTTCTTTTTATTGTTTGACGCGCGGATATTGAACCCGCTCGAAACTCGTTGGGTCCGGTTCGGCGGCGGGGACAACTTTCAGCATTATATCGGTTGGCGATTTTATCGCGGCGCGCCTTGGATCCGCTATTTGACGTTTTATCGTAATTTAAACTACCCGATCGGGACGACGACCGTCGTTACCGATTCAAACCCGTTATTCGCGCTGTTTTTCAAAATTTTTAATAGCGTTCTTCCTGACGCGTTTCAGTATAACGGAATTTGGCTGCTGCTGTCGTTTGGGTTATGCGGTTTTTTTGCCGGATGTATCGGATATCGGATCACGAATTCATTCTGTCTCAGTTTGATTTTTACCGCGATGGTTCTCGGCAATCCTGTTCCGGTTCAGCGAGCCGTTATCCATGATACCCTGGCAGGGCATTGGCTGATTCTGGCCGCGATATATCTTTTGCTGACGCGCGCGAGTCGGCGGAACGCGATCGGTTGGGGCGTTTTGATATTCGTCGCGATCGGAATCCATTTATATTTTCTGCCGATGCTGTTGGCTGTCTTGTTTATTCAATTTTTAAGCATGATCCGCGAACGTGCGGATCGGGTAAAGTTCATAATTTTAATTTCGACCGCCCTTTCGGCGGCCGCGGCCGGGTATTTCATTTTCGGTTACGGGCTGATCTTACCTGAGTCGGCCGGATTCGGCGAATTGTCGATGAACCTGAACGCTTTTTTTAACCCGGACGGCGCGTCTCTTTTTATCTCTGCGCGTCCGACGTTCCCCCTCCAATACGAGGGATTTAACTATTGGGGGCTGGGGATGATTTTGTCGCTGGCCGCCGCGCTGATTATGGCCCGTCGGGATGATTATCGGAAGATCGTTCCTGCCGTTTTCCCCGCGCTCATGCTGATTTTGTTCGCGCTGTCGAATCGGATTGCGTTTGACAGGCGTCTCTTAATTGAATTCGAATTGCCGGATGCGGTTTTATCGTTTGCCTCCATATTCCGTTCGTCCGGCCGCATGGCCTGGCCGATCTATTACCTGGCTTCGGTTTGGATTTTCAGCGTTTTTTTCCGCGTTTATTCGGAATCGAAGCGGAAGCCCGTTTTAAGCCGGTTCTTTATGATCGCCTTGGTTGCGGCCGCCGCGGTTCAGTACGGCGACTTGCTGCCGTTTTACCGCTCGATTTCCGAACGCGTTCGGACGGTCGTTTCTGCCGACGTTGAGCCGCGTCTCGACCGCGCGGTCTGGAACGAGTTGCGTCAGAATATTGACCATCTCGAGATTTCGGACGGAGAGTCAGCGTTGAAAGACGAATTCGCGCTGCTGGCGGCCGATCTTGGCTGGACGATCAATAAAAATGCCAACGCGCGGGGCGTTCGCGCTGTTTTGGGAGGGGATTCGGTTTCGGTCGAGGAACGGCTGCGCAGCGGTTTATTTCAGGAAAGGACGCTTTACGTTTTCCTGGCGGACGATTTGCGCGCTTTGGCGCTCGGTCTCTATCCGGACATGTATGCGGAGCTGGACGGGTTCGGCGTGTTAATCTTTTGAAGTTTCGCGCAGCTTTGGAAATTATGTCGAAATCGCGAGGGTTCTGATCTGACCGAATGGAGAGGCTCAAAGCGAATTCTATTGTCACGAAATTCACCCGCATCTTTGTCAGCGCATGGACCGCTTGCCTTACGCGTTTCGGCGCTGGGACCACTGACTTTGAATCATTTTATGTACTGTTTTCAAGTCATTCGCAAAAGCCGCAGCGCGCGCACGCTAAATCAAAAAGAAAATGCTTTGACTATATTCTCAAGCATATTTTGGACTTCCGACTTTTAGGACGGGCGTTTCTTTAATAAACGAACAGCCGGCGAGACGGATTCCCTCGGAATAATCGCTTAGATCGAATTCTCCGTCTCGCCGGCTGTATATCAACCGGAAAAAGTAAAACTATGCTGGCGGCGGATCGCGGTTTTATTCGGACTCTTGATCCGCCGCCATATTTCTTTTTCTTTATTCAAGATTCTCGTTGTCTTCGGTCTCCGGCTTGGTTTCTTCGACCGCTTCGTCGATTCCTTCGCCGACTTCCGCGGCGGCTTCGGAAACTTCAGCTTTGATTTCGTCGACCGCGTCCTGAATTCCTTCGCTGACTTCGGCGGCGGCTTCCGCCGCCTCCCGCTTAATTTCGGCCGTTTTGCCTTTCATGGGCTCGAGTTCGATTTCTGTCGGAATTGTGACCGGAGCGGACGGAGCGGCCGGCTGGACCGGTTTGGGCGCGGCGTAAGAAGTCTCCGACGGCTCGCCGCCGCGCTTAATCGTGGCGGACAATTGTCCGATTAAGTTTGCGAACGCGGCCGACGTTAATGGAAGCGTAAATAGGATGCCGACGCAGCACAGGATCGCTCCTAACGAAGCGAGGAAGCTGTAAACGATCGACATTCCGATTAAGATCAGGAAATCGCGCGGGTTCCGCTTGATCACGTCAGCGATTTTTCCGAATTCCAAGCCGCTCTGAATCGAACCGGTATCCATGACGCGGATATAGGCGGCGGAAGAAAACGCGCTCATGACGACGGCGTAGACCAAAACAACGACGGTCAGCGCCAGCATGAAAATCATTCCGATAAAGTTGATAAACGCGTTGTCTGACGAGAGCGGGGCCGCTCCGACGAACATCATCGCGAACCAGATCAAAATAAACGGAAGCGAGTAAATCAGTTCGACGATAAAATATTTAAATCCGTAGCTAAGGAAAGTCGAGAAATCGACATCCGGTAAAATCCCGCCTTTTCCAAGCTCGGTGCGTTTTGAAATTTCCATCATCCAGCCGTATAAATAAAGCGGGCCGACGATCGGAATCATCGTGATTAAGCCGACGATCAGCAACTTGACGATCCAATTTTGATCTTCCTGTATGAAAATAAACGATTTCGAAATATCCATTTTTTTCCTCCGTTCAAAGCAACCAATTTTTAATCTAATTAAATATACGCCCAATTTCGCAAAAGGATTCAAATTGCGCTATTAGGATCGAACAGCTTAAGCGTTTATTTTAGAAATGAATAAAACGCGCGACGTTTAATACGAAGAGAACGCCTTTTGAGGCGGAATCGCTGGCGTCGACATGCTTTTTGAGGGTCGCGATCGCGTTATCGACTTGTTCGTCTTCAACGCCGATCAACAGCGTTGAATTTCCGCGGCGCAGGAACCCACCGGTCGAGGCAATTCGCGTTACTCGGTAGCCCTCGCCGGTCAGCGCCAATGATGCGTCGTCGGTAACGGTATCCGGAATAATGGCGATGATCAATTTCATGATTAAATCTCCTCGTATCTGTCAATATCAAGACCGAAAACGGTTGCTCCGCCTACGGTAACCGGCGTCGGCGTCGCTAATGGCAGCGACGCGCTTTCCAGCGGAACGACGATATATTCGATTCGCTCTTTACAGGTATCATGGAGAATCCGCGTCGCTTCTTCGATCCGCGCCTCGTCAACCCGAATCAACAGCGTCGCGTTTCTTTTCCCGAGGAATCCGCCGATACTCGGAAGCCGGTTCGAATCGATTCTGGCTTCATTTAAGGCGTCAACGCAGAAATCCAAATCCTGGCTCTGGATGATCGCGAGTAAAATTTTTTGTTCAGGTTTCGGACTCATATCGTGATCTCTCGATTCTGATTTTTTTCAAGATTTCGTTTTTCTAATTATACTTGATTTATTGACGCGCTTTTCAGGACGAAAAGCCGATCGATAGTTTAAGAATACGGGGTTTTTGACGGAACTTTATGAACATGATAACTCAACCGCCGCAAGGCTCCCAATTTCGGACGCCGAATTCCGAATCAGAGCCGAACGCTTCGGGCGGGACGCGCCGTCCGGTTCGGAAGAAACGATCGGTCTGGCGGCGGATTTTTCGTTTTTTGGGAATATTGACGCTTGTCGGAGTGATCGGAGCCGTCGGCGTTGTCCTTTTTTTCTATTTTCGGATTGCCGCGACGCTCCCGGGCGTCGACGATCTTCAATCGCACGCGTCGCAATTCGAGACGACGCGGATTTTAGACCGCGAGGGAAATCTTCTCTACGAAATTATCGATCCGAACGCCGGCCGGCGCGAATATATCAAGATTTCGGATATTTCTCCGTTTATGGTCGCGGCGATTATCGCGACTGAGGATAAGGATTTCTATTCCCATCCGGGGTTCGATCTGTTCGCGATCGCGCGCGCGACGGTCCAAAATCTTTCCGCGGGCGAAACGGTTTCAGGCGCATCGACAATCACGCAGCAGCTGGCGCGCAATTTGCTTCTTGACGCGGACGAGCGGAATCGGCGGACGATCGAGCGCAAGATTAAGGAAATTTTCCTGTCGGCGGAAATTACCCGCCGTTACAGCAAAGATCAGATTCTCGAACTGTACTTAAATGAAAATTATTATGGGAACTTTGCGTATGGGATTGAAGCCGCGGCGATGACGTATTTCGGCGTTCCGGCGAAATTCCTGAATTTGGCTCAGGCATCGTTCCTGGCCGGTCTCCCGCAGGCGCCGTCGGTTTACGATGTCTACAATAATTATGACGCGACGATCGAACGTCAGAAAACCGTTATTACCTTAATGTATTTGGTCAGCCGCGAGCAGGGTTGTATCTCTGTCGGAAATTCCAGTTCGCGGGTCTGCGTTCGCGAAACGGACGTCTCGAACGCGATTGAAGAAATTGCTGCGACGAATTTCCGAGAGGTTAATTTTTCGATCAAGTTTCCGCATTGGGTGACGATGGTCCGCGGCCAGCTCGAAGAGGAATACGGCGCGCAGGCGCTGTATAAGCTGGGGCTGACGGTATACACGACGATCGACCCGAAACTTCAGGAAGCGGCTCAGGAGATCGTCACCCGTCAGGTAGCGGCGATGGCGGCGAATCATGCCTACGGCGGCGCTCTGGTCGCGATGGACGTCGAAACGGGTCAGATTCTTTCGATGGTCGGGTCGCCGGACTTTGCGAGCGAAGCGAATAGCGGTCAGGTCAATATGGCGGCGGCGCTCCGCCAGCCCGGCAGCGCGCTTAAACCGTTCGTCTTCGCGGCCGCGTTTGAAAAAGGATGGACGCCGGCGACGCTGATTTGGGATGTCCCGAGCGAGTTTTCGCCGACAGGACGCAAGGAAGATTTAAGTTACGCGCCGCCTTACGTCCCCGTCAATTATGACGGTAAATTTCACGGTCCGGTTCTGGTTCGCGACGCTTTAGCGAATTCCTATAATATTCCGGCGGTTAAGGCGCTTGAATACGTCGGTCTTTATGAAGATCCGAATCAGCCGGGGCGAGAGGGTTTTATCAGTTTTGCGCAGCGGTTCGGATTATCGTCGCTGAATAAACCGGGTTTCGGGCTTTCGGTCGCTTTGGGCGGCGGAGAGGTCACGTTATTGGACATGACGGCCGCTTATAACGTTCTGGCGAATAACGGCGTTTACGTTCGGCCTCAAACGATATTGAAAATTGTCGACCAGAACGGCGTGACCGTATTTGAGGCCGATCAGCCGTTGCGGACCTCCATTTTAGCGGAAGAATACGCATATCAGATTACGTCGATCCTTTCGGATCGGAGCGCGCGCGCCCCGATGTTCGGCGCGTCGTCTGCGTTGGACCTGCCGTTCGACGCCGCGGTCAAGACGGGAACGACAAACGATTTCCGCGATAACCTGACCGTCGTATATACGCCGAAATTGACGGCCGGCGTTTGGGTCGGGAATCCGGATTATACGCCGATGATTTCGACGACCGGACTGACGGGCGCCGCGCCGATTTGGAGCGAATTTATGAACCGCGCGGAGTCGTTGACGGGATCCGGTATCTCGGGCGTTTTCCGCCGCCCTGCGGGAATCGTAGATTTGCAGATTTGCGCGTCGTCGGGAACTGTTCCGTCGGATAGCTGTTCGAGACGCAAAATGGAATTTTTTGCGGCGTATCAATTGCCGCAGCCTGCGAGCGAAGACCTGCTGCAGCGGACATGGATCAATACCTGGACCGGATTGCGCGCGAATGAAAACTGTCCGGATAATAACGAGGAAATCCTGACGGTAAATATTCAGGATGAATCGGCGCGCCGTTGGATTTTATCGAGCGCGGAAGGAAATCAGTGGGCGCGCGCGAACGATCTGATCCGCGACGGTCAGCCGGTTTATTTTACGCCGTCGGAAAGCTGCGGGGCGGGGCAAGGCGGCCCGACGCTTTCGATTACGAACGTTTCGAACATGGCGGTCGTCAGTTCGGATTCGATTGAGATTGAAGGCGTTTTCTATGCGCCCGAAGGATTTCGGTCCGCGTCGCTTGAATTCGGACGGGGGTTCGAGCCGAATGAATGGTACGTGATCCAGGATTTGTCCGGGTTCATGACGCAAACGCCGCAATCGTTGGCGTTCTGGCATGTCGGCGGGTTGGAGAACGGCGATTATACGCTGCGGCTGATCGTTGTGAACTCGAGCGGCCGGACGGCGGAAACGCGCGTCCCGATCCGGTTGGACCGCGCGCCGTTTGAAATCCCGACCGCCGAGCCGATGCTGTATATTGAGCCGGACCCGGAACTGCATGAAATTTTCTTGCCGCCGGCGGATGAGCCGATCCTGCTTGCTCCGTAAATTAGACTTGGTTCAGGATCGAATTGAATAAAAAAACGGGAACGAAGTTTCAATTATCGTTCCCGGTGTCATCTGATTTTGTAAAAGTATGGCGGGGTTTATTTCAGCTTCTTCTCGAAGAAATCAGCGGCGGAGTCCGAGACCAACTCTAAAATTTCCTTCTTGTCGCTGTAAAATCCGTAACTATGGCCGTCTTCCGGAACGGCGACAATATCAGCCGCAAGCTTCCCAGCAACAGCGATACTGACTTCCGGACTGACAGCCTCGTCGTTGACGGCGTAAATTACGATCGAAGGCCCGGCGTATTTTTCCGCGGCTGCGGTAATCAACGCGTCAGCGGTATACTTTTCCAAATCGGAAAACCATTCTTTTGATAGTTTCTGATCCTGTCCATAAATCGTTGTAAAAGGCGCGTACCCGTCCGAAGAGATATTCGCCGTCTTTTCCAGCGAATCCCAGCCATCTTTCCCGCCGAAGAGATTCTTCAAATCATCGGTGTCCGCAGCCGGGGCCAATAGCCCGACGGCGGCGAACGGATACGCTTCCTCCGCAAGCAGTTCGAGCGCGATTCGTCCTCCCATGGAATAACCGAAAATGCCGATTTTCTCCGGATCGATATTATACGTCTTAGTCATATATTCCGTCGCGGATAGGACGTCTTCTTTCATGTTCGACATGTGGTTTTTCGTAAAATCTTCGATCGAATCGCCGCAGCCGGGAAAGTCCATACGAATGGAAGCTATACCGCGTTTCGCTAATTCCGCGGCGATTGCCGGAAACCCGATATTTTCGTCCTTGCTTCCGCCGTGCCCATGGACGAGGACGACCAACGGCAGTGCGGTTTGATCTCCGTTCGGAAAATTAACGACGGCGGGGATTTCGATTCCTCGTGAATTCAATTTAAGCGCGGTTTCTTCAATCGCGCCGCTTTGTCTCATGGTTTCGAATCCGCACAGAATTCCAACCGATACAAGCAAAACGAATAAAATAAGAATTCTTTTATTCATAATTTTGAACCTCCCGTTCCTGCGATTTTTTTATTCGCCAACGTATTGGGCAACGCCGCAGTTGTGAATTTCCAGCTGAAGGATTGAGTCGTCGATCGTGAACGCGCCGCCGGCAACGCCGATATAATTCCGCACGATTTGATTGGAGCGGTCTGTTAATTTCCAATAACACTTCGTATAGCTTTGATCGTCCAGAATCCGCCATGTTCCGGTCGCGATATCTTCGCCGACTAAATAGAAACCGTCTTTTTTATCGGCTTTGAGGATATCCGTGTCTTTCGTTGCGGTGACGATTTTCCAAGCTACCGCCGATTCCAATGTCGGGAAGGGCGTATAGGTCGGGTAAAGCGTCAGCGTCGGCAGCGCGGTATACGTCGGATATGGCGTCGCCGCCTGAGTCTGCGTGACTGATTTTACGACGGTTTTGGTCGCCGTTGGGAAGGGAGTATAGGTCGGATAGGCCGTTTGAGTCGGATATTTCGTCGCGGTTCGGTGCGGCGTATACGTAGGAAACGGGGTATAAGTTGGGTAGGCCGTTTGGGTCGGATATTTCGTTGCGGTCGGCTCCGGCGTATACGTAGAAAAAGGAGTATGCGTATTTTCCGGCGTATAGGTTGGGTAAGCGGTGGCGGTCGGCATCTCGTCAAGCCGCGATTGGACCGCTGTCGAAACGAGCGCTTCGATTTCGGCTTCATTCGGACCGCAGGCGGCAGCTAATAGGAGAATGAAAACAACCGACAACGCCGAAGCGAAACGTTGTTTTTTTTGTGAGACACGGCTGCTGAATTTCGTCATGAATAAAGCTCCTGAAACTTGTGTCTTATCTAACTCGCAAAAATGTCTAATCTTATTATACCTATTTTGAGCCGGGGTTCAAACGGGGAATCTTCGTAAGATGCGGAATTTTCTTAACGGACGCTCTTCTCATTTGCAAAAAAAGACGGTTGTGGTAGAATTTGGGAGTGCAGGGATCGCGCTGCGGTTCATGCGGGAGTCGCCAAGTGGTAAGGCATTAGCTTCCCAAGCTAACACGCGCCGGTTCGAATCCGGTCTCCCGCTCTTTTTTTAAACTTAGATCGAAGCTATGGAAAACTCACAAGCAGATAGTTGTGCCATGGAATCATGAGGCTCTTCGAAACGGATCCGTCCTAAGTATGAATCGTTTCTTCCGGTCGGGCTGCGGGTAAAAATCTTTCTTTATGGATAAATATAAGTTTATACGTTCCGGTCGCCAGCAATATCGTCGCGCTGACAATAAGAACAGCGGATAAATCTTTAACAAAGCGCCATACGACCCAAGGCGGTACGCCGAAGCAATACGGCGTCGCGAGAAGAACGAGCGGGAGTACGATATGCAGCGGGATATCATATAACAAATCTATTTTTGTTTTGCGCTTTCGTTTCCAACGGCCGATAAAGAGCGCGGGGATGAGCGAAATTATGAATATCCCCAAATATATCAGATTGGTGAATAAATGAAATTTGAAGTACGCATCGTTAGGGATTTCCCGTTTGGGTTCCCCAAGTAAAGGCATCGAGATATTTTCGAGCAACCGATTCGCAACCAGATAGTCGTTCATGTTAATCAGGAATACGATTCCCAGTCCTTCGCTCGGGATGATAAATATATTCGCGGCGTAGTTTTCGACAAGCCCGGCATGCATGATTACGGGCCGGCTGTATTGATTCGAGCGCATCCAACCCAGTCCATAGAAATTGAATCCGCTTTCATCTTGCGGAACACTATCGTAAAACATGGCGTCGATACTGCTTTGACTGATAATCCGCATGCCGCGGTTGAGATACAATTGCATATATTTTCCCATATCCGCGGCGCTTGCGCTGATATATCCGGCGGGAACAGTCGACCAGGAATTTTCGTTCGGGTAATCCAGCTCTCCGGGAACGGGGATCCCGAAGTAATTTCTGTATCCTTTGATCAGTCCGTTTTCTTTGCTTTTTTCCAACGTTGCGGCGGAATGATTCATTCGAAGCGGTTTAAAGATAATCCGATCCAAAAAATCGGCGTAAATTTCTCCGCTGACGGTTTCGATGATCTTTCCGAGAATTCCATAGTTAACATTTGCGTATTGATATTTCCCATACGCTTCGGTTATCTTTGCGTCGCCGAATCTCTGATACGCGCCTAAGCCGCTTGTATGGTTTAATAATTGTTTTACGGTAATCTTTTCTCCGTCTGAAGGGTTTTTCAAATATGAAGCTGCGTCGAGGTAATCCGCAATCGGCGCGTCCAGGTTAATTTTTCCTTCTTCCGCGAGCTTCATGATTGATAGGGCCGTGAATGATTTACTGATCGACCCGATGATAAAAGGAGTATCGATACTTTCGCAATCTCCGAACGTTTCAGCAAACAGGACTTTTTCCGAATCGACTACGACAACCGCCATGCCGGGAATCCGTAATTTCTTAACGTCTTCCGCTAACTGCCGCCTGATTTCCGGATAATCGGTTCCCGCTTCAGCTTTGCTCGCCACGCATGCCCAAATGCCGAAGGTTACTGCCAGAATGAGCGCAAGGGTTCTTTTCATAATCAGGATACCTCCGATTGTCGATTCTTTCGACGAAGTATAAGTCTCCGATTCCTGTCTTCTCTTTCCGGAAGCGTGAAAATCGAAATCGAAAAAGCCCTATTTCAGGAAATCGAGAATAATCTGAACCTGCGCCAGGGAGCCGAGCGG
>JASBYO010000034.1 GCA_029983925.1 Flexilinea sp. | reverse complement strand
TTTTCTTCATCAGCATATCGTCGGCGTTGCCGTGATCCGCCGTGACGACAAGCGTAAAGTCAACCGTTTCCATCAGATCCAGCAATCGTTTCAGGCCGAGGTCGACCGATTCAACGCCGATAATCGTCGATTCGATAGATCCCGTATGACCGACCATGTCGCCGTTCGGGTAATTCAAGCGGATAAAACCGTATTTTCCCGATTTGATCGCCGCCAGCGTCGCGTCGGTAATCTCCGCCGACTTCATCCACGGGCGCTGATCAAACGTGACGTTATCCGACGGAATTTCGACGTACGTTTCGAGTTCGTCGCAGACCTTTCCGCTCCGGTTCCCGTTCCAGAAATAGGTGACGTGGCCGTATTTCTGCGTTTCGGAGATCGCGAACTCGTTTACGCCTTTCTTTACCAAAAACTCGGTCAGCGTATTTTCGATCGCCGGCGGATCGACGAGGAATCGGTTCGGAAGCTTCAAATCGCCGTCATACTGGAGCATTCCGGCATAGCGCACCTTCGGGCGACGTCCGCGGTCGAATTTATCGAAATCGTCGTAATCAAACGCCATGCTCAATTCGATCGCGCGGTCGCCGCGGAAATTGAAGAAAATAACGCTGTCGTTGTCCTCGATCTTTCCGATCGGTTTCCCGTCTTCCGTAATTACAAATTCCGGCATATCCTGATCGATCAGCGGATCGATCTCAGCGCGGTACGTCCGGATCGCTTCTGTCGCCGACGCGAACGGACGCCCGATCCCGTGAACATGCGTATCCCAACCGCGCTTGACCATCGGCCAATCCGCCTGATAGCGGTCCATCGTAATATACATCCGTCCGCCGCCGGAAGCGATCCGCGCGTTAAACGACGCGTCGTTCAATCCGGCGAAAAACGCTTCGATATCGTCAACGTAAACGAGCGCCGACGTCGGCGGAACGTCCCGGCCGTCGAGCAGGACATGAAGCCGGACCGTTTTGACGCCGTCGTCTTTCGCGTGCGCGACGATCGCCTTAATGTGATTAATATGCGAATGGACGTTGCCGTCGGAGAAAAGCCCGATCAGGTGCAGCGCCGATCCGTTTGTCTTAACGTTGGCGATCAGTTCGTTCCAGACCGCCGATTCGAACATCTTCCCGCTGGCGATACTCTCATTGACCAGTTTCGCCCCCTGAGAATAAATCTGGCCGCAGCCGATCGCGTTATGGCCGACTTCGCTGTTGCCCATGTCGTCGTCCGAAGGCAAACCGACCGCGGTTCCGTGCGCTTTTAGACGCACGTTCGGGCAATTTTCAAGCAGCCAGTCCAAATGCGGCGTGAAGGCTCTTTTTACGCAGTCGCCCTGCTCATCCTTACCAAAGCCGACGCCGTCCATAACGACCAGTACTAAAGGTTTTTCCATCTGTACCTCACAAATTTTGATAATTATCGGGCTTTCCCGAATAAAACTCACGCGCGGCCGATTAAACGGCCGGCAGCGCGAGCGAAATATTTGAAAAAGCGGGAAGGAATCCTCCCCGCGTTATTTCCAAAATTACGGCATGGGATTGTTGTTTGCCCATGCGTCCGTAATCGTCACGACCAGATCGATATCGCTGTACGGATCAAAATTCATCCGCACCGCCTCAATCGGAATATTCATCACCGTTTTCAGGAATTTTCCGGTAAACGGCTTCCCGGTAATAATCTCCAATCCGTTGGCATACGAATTCTGCGCCGGGCCCTGATTGACGATCGTGATCCCGTAACCCTGCAAATATGCGACAGTTTTATTGAAAATATCCGGATTCGACGACCCGTTCAGGAGCGTAATCCGCGCCCCTTCTTTCGCGATCAGGACCGATTCGTCCTGACCCTCCTCAAGGAGCGTCGCCGGGGACGCCGCGATCGACGAACCGAAAATCGTGTCGCGCGCTTCGCGGATCTTATCCGGTATCGGGACTAAAATATCTTCGCCGCTCGGGCTTTTTTCAAGTTCGACCTGATACGGAGGAGCGATAACCGCGCGCGAAATCTGCCAAGGTTCCAAATCGGTCACCGTCCACGCCAGCTTCACCATATCGCCGATCGAGAGATTCGTTTTAACCGCCTTGGTGACCGCGTCGTAGAGCTGCTGCGGATTGGCTAACAGCTTCGGCAGCTGCCAGATCAGCTGTTCATAAATCGCGTATAAGACGTCCTGCTGACGCTGAGCGCGTTCAAAGTCGCCGCCTTCGGTATAACGATGGCGCGCGTACGCGAGCGCCGTCGCGCCGTCGAGGTCCTGAACGCCGGCGCGGAGCGTAACCGTATTCGCCGGACCGATCGGATCGACGGTAATATCTTCTTTAACGTGAATCGCCAGCTTATCGATCGCGTCGATAAAGTCGATGAACCCTTCAAAATTGATAACCGCGTAATACTGAATATCGACGCCGAGGAAAAGCTCAACCGTCTGCATCGCCAGTTCGGGACCGCCGCCCGGAAGATTTTCGGCTTCGGCCAGAAAATACGCCGTGTTGATACGCTGATACCCATGGTTCGGGATCGAAACCCATAGATCGCGCGGAATCGACAGCATCCCCGCGCGTTTCGTCACCGGGTCGTACGTGACCAGCATCATCGAATCGGTCCGCGCATGTTTTTCGTTCGCTTCCCAATCGCGATAATCAAGCCCCATCGCCAGGCAGGTAATCCGCGATTTTCCATCCCATTCTTCGCGATTAATATCCGCCAAGTCGGTCATCGAGACCGACTTCTCGCTGAATCCGTCGTCATCCGGATCGGCGTTGTCCTCAATCTTGACGTTCCCCGACTCGTCGACGACCGGCAGCCCGGGCAGACGGACGACGGACAGCGTTCGCGCATAATAATTGACATTCCGAAAGAGGACGATCCCGATCAGCAGGCCTAACAGGGTCAGAACGCCAAACACAATAAACTTCGTACGCGGATTACGCGGTTTTTTCGGTTTCTGTTGTTTCGGATTCGCGCCGCCGGCGTTTTTCCCCGGCGAAACGGCCGGAGCGCCCGCGCGCGGCGGAAGCTGACCGCCCGGGTACGGGACGTTCGGCTGATTCGGGTAAGGAGCCTGCTGGCGAACCCCTGGATTGGGTTGGCTCTGCGGCGTCGGGGTGACGTTTCGATACGGTTGATTCTTTTCCATCCGGTTTTCTAATGCTCCCTTTTTATTCTTTCGCTAAAACCGGCGGGATTTCGAGCGATTCTGCGTCAAGATCAATGTACTTCGCTCCCTCGTCGATCAGCATGATCGGAATATCGTCAACAATCGGATATTTCCGTCCGCAATCTGCGCAAATTAAATAACTGTCTTTATAATTTGTTAATTTTCCGTTATCCGCCTTAACGCAAGCCGGACAGCGTAAAATATCCATCAATTCCCGTTTAATCATCTATCCTCCGGACTTTAAAAGTTCCGATTCATCCCTTATTCTACCATACGCCGATCTTTTGACATGGCGAGGGCGGCGATCGTTACGGATCCGCGCCGGTTATTCGCCCGGCTCATCCGGCGGCCTCGGCGTCGGAATATTCGGCGTACCCGGTCCGTATTCGTAAATCGCCTGCCACGGGCGGTAATTGGTAACGAAGCGGTCCTGAAGATGAACGAGACCGTCTTCGTAAACCGTTCGGACGATATCGACGTCGGCGCCTTTGATTTCATAATCGACCTGTTCGATAACGCCGGTCGACAGCTTCGGGTTTTCCCGGTAGATCGGATCTTCCGGCTCGGTCAAGTTCGTCGGGCCGGTTGTCTTTAATTCGACGTAACGATTGACCTTCGTACTGTAAAATTTCCACTGGATCGAATACGCTTCGCGGTTGACGTAAACTTCCATCAGGATCCAATACGGCGTATCGTTCGTAAATTTCAGGTCCAGAACCGGGAAAAAGACCGACGCGTCCAAGCCGGAAAGATTCGGATCGATATTCCCGTTCGCCATCCGTTCATAATAAAAAACGCGGTAGGCGTGCTGGTGACGCTCTTTAATCGGAAGACCGTAATTCAGCGCCGTCCGAAACAGCGTTGTGCTGACCTGGCAGATCCCGCCGCCGACGCCCTGAATCGTTTCGTTCCCGTAGATAACCGCCGCCTCGGCGAAGCCGTTATCGATATTGATATCGCCGATATTCTCCGCCATCGAAAACGTCTCGCCCGGCTTGATCAGCATCCCGTGAAACGGCGCCGATCCGGCGACGATATTTTGAACCCGTTCCGGCGACGATCCGTAAAAATAAGTGTACTGCGAAAACGCCAGTTCCGTAATCCCCAGCTCCGCGCCGTTCGCGTCCGAACGGATTTCCGGCTCGGTCATCTTCAGCACGAGTTCGGCGTCGCTGCGCCCCGACTGAATCGCCGCTTGGATATTCTTCAACGACGCTTCAAGATCCAACTCCTGACCGACGACCGCTTCGGCGAACGGTTCGATAATCCGCGTGTCGTCATTAAAAATGAAGCGCGCGTTCTGAGGCTTCCGATATAAATCGACGCTGAGGGCGACAAGCCGATTATAAAACGGGTTCCGCTTGATCGTCATCTCGATCGTAATCTCGCCGCGATGAACCAGCGGCGTAAAATCGATCCAACCGGCTAAGAGCTCGCCTGAAATCGTATCGACCGGATGAAAACCGTTCCCGGCGCTGATATATAAGGTGAAATCGTTCGTCAGGATACGCTCAAGCTGCGCCTTTTTTTCGGCCAGATTATCCGCCGTCGTCTCGAGCGTAACGACCGGTAAATCAAGATCCGTCGTCCGCATCGACTTCGCCAGCATCTCCAGCATCGTCATCGTCATCGCCCGATCGAGCAAACGCCCTGATTTTCCCGCTTCGATTTCAACCGATTTGCCTTGAAGCGTGATCGACGGCTGTTCCATGGGAATATCGATATACTGCGCCATGCCGGTAATAAAATTAAACGCGACGCGCTCGTCGAATAATAGAACCGGCTCGAAATTTTTCCCGATCATCAGCGCTTTGACCTGATGGCGCATGTTCAGCAGCTCGTCCGAACCGCGCCCGTACTTAAACGCATTTTCGACCGTCGCCGTATATTGAATCTGCATCCCCAAATCGTCAGGGATCCCATGCCAGACATCGTCGCCGTAGTGAAAAGCGAACGCCCGCGCGAACGGGAACGTCAGCCGCTCGCGCAGCAGCGATTCCGCTTCGCTTTTCGTCAACCCGCTCAGCGAAACGCCCGAAACGCGGACGCCGGGAAAAATCTTATCCCGGTACGCGTTCCGCGTATACAGCGCAAAAATCGTAAAGAAAACGATCGCCAGCGCGCAGCCGCCGATCAGAATCACAGCCAAACGTTTCAGCGTCGCCGCGCCGCGTCCGGAATCTCTTTTCCCTGAATTCATTCTGATAAGTCACCGTTCCAATTTATTACTTCGTTCAAGAAGTTCGTCTTCAGCCTGAAGCGCGGCGCTCAGCGCCCGAGAAATTCGGATAAATCGCGATCATAGCAGTAGATCTCCGCCTGATAATATGAAAGGAATTCGTCGGCCGGACCGAACGCCGCTTCAATCCGTTCAGGCGTCAATCCGTCGCGCCGGCCTTCGCCGACGACGAGGCAGCGCGCGCCGAATCCGCGCGCGTACCAATCTTCGCGCGCCGACCACAGATAACCCTGAACCGTTCCATCGCGGAAAACGACCGGAGCCGCCTGGATCCGATTCCCCGAATAATACGTTAACGCCAGCGTTTCCCAATAAGTTCCGTAAACGCGTTCGACGCCGCGATCTTTCAGCGCGTCGGCGATCCCGACCAGGCGCGCGTCGCCGGCCGCTTTTCCGCGGAAATCAAACGAAAGATTCCCGACCCCGACGCAAAGAAGGATCAGAACCGCAGCCCAGCGCGACCAGGTCCGCGGACAGGCCCCAACCGAACGCGCGATCAGGATCAACCAGCAGAAATACGCCGGAGCAAAATAACGGAACGCCGGCTCCGCGCCGGTTACCCGCGTCAGGATAAAACTTCCCGCGACGAACGCGCCCGAAAGAAAAAGGATTTTATCCGCCGCCGCTTCCTCGCGCCAACCCCGGACCAACGTCCAGCCGCGCAGCGCGACCGTCAGCGCCGCCGCCGCCGCCAGCCCGATCATCGGAGCGAATTCGAACGCCGTCATTTCCGCGAAAGATTTAAGCGGGGTCCGCGTAAAAAGACGGGCCCAGGTTTCGAATCCGTTGCGGAGATAGGCGCCGAACTGATCGGGCGCAATCAGCCGCGCTTCCCCGGGATTCAGCATCAGACCGCCGAATTTCTCGATAACCGCCAGAAAGATCTTCGAAACTGCGATCCCGCCCGACGCGGCTAAACCCGCTTTCAGCCAGCGTTTCCGCCGCAGCAAGACGCCGTCAAGCAGCGCGATCAGCAGCAGCGGCGCGGCGAAAAAATAAAGAACGTATCCGTCCGCGATACAGCCGAACGCGACGCACAGCGCGAAGCCGATCCATCCGGCAAGCTTCGCGTCAGCGCGGTCCGGATCGACCAGCCGATCCGTCAGCCAGATCAGAACGATGATCTGCGCGATCGCGACGGCATGCATACCTACCGTCGTCAGCGGGAACCAAAACGCCGCCGGGAAAAAGAAAATCGGAGCCAGCGTCAAAATCGAGAACGCCAAAGGTCGCGGCGACCGCTTCGCGCCCCGGACGAGTAAAAAAGCGAACGCAGCGATCAGCCCGCAGCAAACCGGCCCGATCAGGTACAGCGCCGCCTTGCGGCCGGCGACGGCCAAAAACGGCAGCGCCAGCAGAATATCCCCGGTCAGCGCTGAGAAAAATCCGCCGTGCCAGCCGGATAGAAGCCGGTTCCCGGCTAAAATATCCTCCGCCGCAAGGATAAAGTACATATTATCGGAATTAACCGGGAAGCGGTACGCGACGAAAAACAGCGTATACAGCGCCGTTATCGTAAAGATCAGTAAAAAACCGATCCGAACATGCCGCCTTTCTCGCCGGGCTTTGAAAGCGGTTTCGTTTTCCCGATCGGATGATTTCGTCATCCCGCCTCGCTCATGATTCGTTCTTCGGGCCGCCGCGTTAACTTTTGAGAAATTCGTTCAGTGAGAATAAAGTTTCGCCAAACCCATCTTTATTATAATAAACCTGAACGCGAAATGACTTGCGTCAAGAGAAATTAAACGTCAGCATAGTCATATACGAAGGGGACGTATGAAAAAAACGATATTGAAGAACGTGAGCGAAACCGTTTTCGGAGCGAAATTAACGCCGGAAAATTCGTACGGACTGGTTCTTTCAGGCGGCGGAACGCGCGGATCCTATGAAGTCGGCGTCCTGAAAGCCTTAAAAGAGCTGCGGATACCGATCGGCGGTATCTGCGGAACGTCGATCGGCGCGATCAACGCGGGACTTTTCCTGTCCAACGATATTAAGACGATTGAAAAAATCTACCTGAATATCTCGATGGACGACGTCGTCGTCGTAAACGAGGGCGTCGACCGCGAAAAAGACTTATTATCGTTCGATAATATCCGTGCCATGATGGGGACGTTTATTCAGGAACGCGGACTCTCGAACGAAGCGCTGAAAAACCTGATCGTCAAGCACGTCGACATCGACAAAATTTACAAGTCGCCGCTCGAATTCGGGATCATGACGACCGACGCCGAAACGCTGAAACCGGTCGAAATCTTTAAAGAGGACGTACCGCGCGAAAAGCTGGTCGACTATATCCTGAGTTCGGCGAATTTCCCGATTTTTAAGCCGGTCGAGACGAAAGATAAAAAACTCGTCGACGGCGGAATCCGCGACAACATGCCGATTAACATGATGATCAAAAAGGGGTTCAGGAAAATTATCGCCGTCGATATCGCCGGTCAGGGACAGCTCCCGGCGATCGACGATCCGGACGTTTATATCAAGCGAATCGAATTGACCGAAGACTTGGGCGGGCTGTTCGAGTTTGACCGCGAACGCATGGAACGGAATATTCAGATGGGTTATTACGATTCATTAAAAGAATTCCGCAAACTTTACGGATATTTCTATTATTTCACGCCGGGTTATCACAAGAAACTGATGGAAATATTTGATCTCGAAACGCTGCGCGGGATTGAAAAAGCGGCCCAGCTGTATAAAATCGAACGATACCGGGTTATCAAGGACGATTCATTCCTGAAAGAAGTCTACGATAAACATCAGGAAGCCGTCGCCAAATATCAGGAAACGACCGCCTCCAACTGGTTCACGTCGCTCTTTCAGGATCCGCGCAAAATTTCCGAACTGATCGACAGCGGGAATATTATCGTCTGGGCGCAGCAGCAGCGCAGCAGCGCCGCCCGCTTTGAACGCAATTGGCTGACCGACTTATTGTCGGATTACTTCTCCGCCGCGCGCGGCATGATCGAATTGGACTATTTCCTCAAGGAAAAGCGTTCCGCGTAATACGGGCGCGCGAAAAAGCGGAAAGAACGAACGGATGCGGAATATGAGAACGCGCGCAGGCGGAAAGCGGAAGGCGGTCCGGCAATGATTATCCTCGTCACCGGCGCGACCGGGTTCATCGGCGCGGCGCTGTGCCGTGCGCTTGTCGGCCGCGGCGATCATGTCGTCGCGTTCCATCGCTATTCGAGTTCGCTGCGCGGAATCGAAGATCTCCCGATTCAGCGCGCGATCGGCGATCTGACCGATGAAGCGTCGATCCGAAACGCCATGCAGCATTATCCGGACGCCGTCGTCCATCTCGCCGCGCGGCAACTCTCCGCCCGCTCGTTAGATCCGCTTTACGCGGTCAACGTGACCGGTTCGCGCGTCGTTTTCCAGGAAGCTTTCCGCGCCGGCGTGCGCCGTGTGGTCCTGGTCAGCAGCGCGGCGACAATCGGACCGAGTCCGGCGCATTCGCCGCGCGGAAAGATTATTCCGATTACCGAAAGCGGCGGCGCGGCGCTCGTTCCCGAAGACGAACCGTTCGCATCGTCCAAAAAAGCGGCTGAAATCGAAGCGCAATGGGCATTGGCGTACGGGCTGGACGTCGTGACGGTCAATCCCGCGGTCGTTCTCGGCCCCGGCGACCGTTACCGCCGCAGGCTAAACCCGATTACGCGTTTTATCGAAAATCCGCCGCGATTCTGGTTTGACGGCGGTTTGAACTACGTCGACGTCCGCGATGTCGTTGCCGGACTGATCGGCGCGATCGAATACGGCGAAAAAGGGAAACGCTACCTGCTGACCGGAACGAACCTGAGCTATTTTGACCTTTATAAGAAATTAGCGGATTTGACCGGCGTACCCGCGCCGGCGTTAAAATTCAGCGCTTCAGCCGTTAACCGCTATTTCCGACTAAAGCAGCGCGCGCGCAATATCTTCCCCGTCGGCGGGACGGATAACGATCCGGCGAGGCTGGCCGGACAATATTATTATTTCGATAACCGCGCGTCCCGATTGGCGTTAAAATTATCTCCGCCGCGCTCAATTGACGAAACGCTGCGCGATGCCTACGAATGGTTCCAGCGCAGCGATCCTGAAAACCGAATCGTCGAAAGCGAAGGCGGCGGCTCGGGAGAAAGCGGCGCATGAAAAAAAGTATCTGTCTGATTCCAAAAATCGCCTCGGTCGGCGGTCCGGCGTCTTTCCAAAAGCGCTTGATCGGCGCCGCCGCGCGGTATGGCGTTCCGGTCCACTACGACGCGAACCGGAACGATATCGGCGCGTTCCTGGTTATCGGCGCGCCCGTAAACGGACTCGCTCCGCTGGTCCGGGCGCGGCTGAAGGGAATCCCCGTGATCCAGCGGCTGAACGGGATGAACTGGCTCCATAAAATTCTTCCAACCGGGCGGCTTTACGGGCTGAAGGCCGATCTCGCCAACCGGCGCATCGCCTGGGCCCGGCGCTATTTAGCGAGCGCGATCGTCTACCAGAGCCGATTCTGTGAAGAAAATTGGAATACGGCTTACGGCGCGCTTTCGAAACGTTCGGAGCTGATCTATAACGGCGTCGATACCGATATCTTCTCGCCGCGCGGCGATTCTCAAAGCGATTGGCGCTCCGGCGAAAGCATACGCGTCCTGATCGCCGAAGGAAATATCCAAAAAGGGGCCGAAATTCATCTGAGCCAAACGGTACGGCTCTGCGCCAGGCTGAAATCGGAATATAACGCGCCGGCGGCCACACTGACGATCGCCGGAAACGTACCGGACGAAATTCGCGAACAAATGTCGGCGCAGGCCGCCCGTCTTGCTCCGGGCGTCCGGCTCGAGTGGTCGGGAGTCGTCTCGAAAGAAGCGCTGATCTAGCTGTAACGCGACGCGACGATATTTAATTCGATCGAACCGCAGCCCGCCTGTCCGAACGCCGTGATCGAAGCGCTGAGCGTCGGTTTGCCCGTGATCGGATATGATACCGGATCGCTCGCCGACGTCGTCGGTCCGGGCGGCGTCGCCGCGCCCTACGGTGCCGATTTCCGCCGGCTGGAAACGCCCGATTTCGAAGCGCTCGTTTCCGCCGCCCGGCGCGTCCTGGAAAATCGCCGCGCTTTCAGCGCCGCCGCGCGCGAAACCGCCTTGAAACGCTTCCGCGTCGAGAAAATGGCGGAAGAATATATAAAATTTTGCCTCGAATAACTATCCGCGCGCGATCTTCGCCGGATACCAGCGTTGAAACCATGCCGTAAACGCCCCGATCAGAATCGGTCCGATCATGTTGATCAATCCGCTGACAGATCCGAGTCCCGCACGGTAAAGGAAAAAGGTAAAACCGGCGGCCAGCAGGTAATAAACGCCCCAGACCGCGGATAAAATCCGATTCGTTGCCATGAAGATCGGGTTGCGGAACGCGCGATCGCCGCCATGTCCGGAAGATGAATAATACGCCGTAATCGGGATCGGCAGCAGACAGCTCGCAAGCCACATTGCGCCGAACAGCGCGTACGAAACGACAATCGCCGGAGGCAGCGGGACGCCGGTCAGGATTGCGCCCGACAACCCGCCGACCAGCAGCGCAGACAGTTTATCGAAAACCGTCAGCCGCGCCCGTATACCGGCCAGCGGCAACGCCGACGCGGCAAGAACCGCAGCGAACGCGCCCGAATTTCCCAAAGCCGGGACGGCGGCCCAAAAGACGATCCAAGGCGCCAACAGAAAGAGGAAACTCGTTTTCGCGGAAACGATCGGGCTCGGTTCCGCCACCGATATTTTATCCGGAAGCGGCTCCGGCGCTTCGGACGCGGCAAAGAAACGGTCCCAATTCATCATCAGATCGAAATCTCCGCGGACCCGGTACAATCCTTTCATCAGCGCGGCCGCGCCTTCCGTCTTCCCTTCGGAAATATCTTTCCAGACCTGCCAAGGAGTTTCGATCCGCGTCGTCGCCGCTTTCGGACTGAAGCGAACGACTTCGCAGCCTTCCGCGCCCATAATTAACTTGAATGAAGCGTCTAAATCGGTATAGACCATCTCGAGCACACGCTCTTTGCCCTGATAGCTGTCCGCCCGGTACGCCGCGCCCATCCCTCGAGTAAAAACAAGCGCTTCAAGCTGAGCTTCGTTCAGCGGATTTTCGCCTTGCGCAGGGTCATCGGCGATCGCGGATATCCCCGACGGCGTTTCTTCCGCGCACACGCGCGGATCCGCCGCGCCCCAACTTTGGTTCGCCATCTCGATAAATATATCGGCCGGCATAAGCGGCTGAGCAAGCCGGGCCTGCGTTTCGGGCGAAATCCGGAACGATAACGCGTATTCCGAACCGGCCTTCCGAACTTTATCCAAAAAAGCGTCGGTCGTTTCTTTCAGCGCGGGCTGATTGAAAAGTTCTCCCATCGGACAGAAAATCTTCGTCAGCGAATCTTCCGGCGTCATCAGCTCAAACTGCAGCGATAACGCGTCAATATTCCGCTTGAGCGTGTAAAACCCGGCGGTCGAAATCAGGACGACGCGCGGGGGTATCCGACGGTAACGCTGCGGATGCGCCGCGGTCCCGTCCGCCCGTTTATCGATAAACGGCAGGCTTAGCGGCAGCGTCCGATCCAAAAGCGCTTTAACGCGCGACGGCATCCCGTAATAATATAAGGGGAAACTCCAGATAATTACGTCCGCCGCGACCAGCGCTTCGCAGATATCCTTCATATCGTCTTTAAAAACACAAACGCCCGGAGTCTCCGTCCAGCAGCGGAAACATCCGGCGCAATCGTTTATTTTTCGATCCCGAACCGTAATCTCGCCGAGTTCCGCGTCCTGCCGAACCGATTGGAAACCGGATAAAAAAGCCTGGGCCAATTTCAGCGTGCCGCTGTTTTTCCCGCGCGGACTGCCATTAATCAAAAGGATTTTCATGACCGTTTCGCTTACTTGTAAGGTATCTATACCGGAGAGAACCGAATAGACGCAAATTAATCAAAAAACCGCGAGGAACGCGGATTTTTTTGATATGACGGCGGCGGCGAGCCGAAGATCGAACCGCCGCCGAGCTGATCATTTTCGACAGAAGCCGAAATTTTACGGAGCGGCGGTAACTTCAGCCGCGTCCGCGCCGTCGCCAGCGCCAGCGC
Source organism: Flexilinea sp. (assembly GCA_029983925.1). Classification (GTDB taxonomy): domain Bacteria; phylum Chloroflexota; class Anaerolineae; order Anaerolineales; family Anaerolineaceae; genus Flexilinea. The sequence continues at coordinate 12,501 of JASBYO010000034.1, read as the reverse complement.
CAGAGGCGTCGCCGTCAACGACAACCGTTTCAACAGCGGCGTCGCCGTTCGGTTCAGCCGCCGGTTCTCCGCTCGAACAAGCGCTCAGAGCGAAAACCGACAAGACAAGAATAGCGAGTACGACTAATAAAACTTTCTTCATCATTCTCCTCCATGCGGACGTCATAACATTAATCACGTCCATAAACGGTTTGGCACGGTCATATAATCAACCCGTACCCAACTCAATTATAGTCTCTTTCGTTTATTAAGTCCTGCGCATATTAAAACTCATGAAAACAGCTCAAGAAATCGTTCAATATTCGCTATAATTAGCCGCATGGCTAAACGAAAGTTTGCTGACGAATTAGACGAAGACGAACTCCGCGACCGCTTCGCGGAAAAAAAGATACTCGGACGCGACGCCCGAATCGCTTCATACCGCGCAAACGGCAGAGTTGCCGAGGCGGAAAACGCGCCGATTTATCAAGATCTCGCCCGCCGCGGAATGAATCAAAAAAGCGGCGCGGCGCCGGCGCGCGGGCCGAAGCGGAAAATCGACCGTATCCTGTTAAGCGTCGAAATCCTCGCCGTCGTCGGCGTTATCTGGCTTTTTCTGAACGGCGTCCAAACGCTGAACCGGATCAACCGCGAATCGGCCGACAAAATGATCCTCCCGACGCTGACGCCGACGGCTTTAATCAGCGCCGTCGTCCTTCCCGGCGGTCATACGCCGCCCGACGCGGCCGGCGCGGCGGTCTTTAACGAAGCCGAAATTCCGGCCCACCTCCGCCAGCTCGTCATTCAAAACGCGCGGCAGCCCCTCCGCATCCCGGAAGGCAAAGAACACGTTATCCGCGCCCGCATCCCGGCGATCAACGTCGACGCGCCCGTCCTTTGGGGCGACGACTGGGAATCGCTAAAAAAAGGAATCGGCCAAAACGCCGCGAGCGGCGACCCGGGGAAAAACGGGAACCTGATCCTCTCGGCTCATAACGATATCTTCGGCCAGCTGTTCCGCGATTTGGACCAGCTGCAGCCCGGCGATGAGATCGTCCTGCTGACCGAAAAACAGTCCTACGCTTATATCGTTCAAGAGACGAAAATCGTCGAACCGAACCAGGTGGAAGTCATGAGTCAGACGCAGGACGCGACCGTAACCCTGATTTCTTGTTATCCTTACCTGATCGACAATAAACGCATCGTCGTGACCGCCAAGTACGATTAACCGGGCGCGCGGCGTAAAAACGGAGGAAACCCAACATGGCAAAAAAGACTCGACGCAGCTTCTCGGCTTCCGGCGAAACCGTCGAAAAGACGACCGGTTTTAACCCTGATTACACATACGTCGTCAGCAACCTGAAACGCATCGGCGTTCTCGCCGTAATTTTCATCGGCGTTTTAGTCGCGCTTTCGTTCGTCCTTTAGCGGGAACTTTGACAAAAGAAACCAAGCCGCGCGCCGGACTTGGCTTTTTTGATTTAGGCGGCCCGATTCAAATTCGAATAAAATTAATCGCATGAAATATACGTTTACGCCATTCCCGGGCGCCGTCGCCCCCGCCGTTCTCGCCGCGATGGCGAAGCCTTACGGCGCGGAAGCCGACGAACTCGTCCGACTTAACGAACTCCGCATACAGGAAATCTTTTTTCCCGACGCAGCCGGGCTGTCGCTACTGCCGCTGGCGCGGGAAACGCTCCTTGAACTTATCTTTAACAGCTTCACCGACGCCAAACCGATCCTGATCGGCGTAAACGGTCCGATCTCGAACCAGCTTCTCCAGACGGCGAAAGCGCTCGGCAAAGACTTCGAGATCCTCGATATTAATTATGGCTCGGCCTTCCGCCCGGCCCAAATCGCTAAGATCCTTGAACAGGAAACTTTCAGCGCCGCCTTTTTCGTCGAAAACGACCCTTACAGCGGCGTAAAACTCCAAATCGGCGAAATCAGTGAACAGATCCGCAAGGAACAGCCTGACGCCATGCTTTTTGTCGAAGCGTCGTCATCGCTCGGAAGCGGCCCGCCGGTTAAAATCGGCGAGGAAGCCGACGTCGTCTTCGCCGGGCTGGACGGTTCGTTCGGAATTCCCGCGGGATTATCGATCGTCGCGCTGAGCGAACGCGCGAATTTAAAAACGTTCAGCGCCGGCGGCGTCGGGCTGACATTAAACTTCAACCGGCAGAAACAGCAGAACGAGAACCGCCTTTTATTTGCGTCGCGCCAATATCCGCAGCTGAACGCGCTCAGCCGGCAGCTCGATTTGATTTATCTCGAAGGACTCGAACGGCGGGAAAAACGCCTGAACGAGATGGCGGAATCGGTTCGGAAATGGGCCGCGGAAAATGGATTCACGACGCTGGCGGAAGCCGATTGCGCCGCGAACGTCAGTACCGTGATCAAGCGGAAAGCGATTTTTACGACGCGCGCGTTGATCGATTACTGCGCCGCGTACGGCGTTTTCCTCGGCGATTGTCCTGACGAACTTGCCGAAGACTATTTCGTCGTCGCGCATCAAAATCAAACCGGCCCCGAAGAACTCGAAATTCTTTTTTCAGTTTTGGAAAAATTTATCGCCGAATACGATACGGAGATAAAAGTCAAGCCGCGCGGACTGGGCGATTTCCTGCGGCTGAAGCCGAAATCAGCTTCATAATATCTCAAGCGAAATCATCTCAAGCGAAATCGAGTTTAATCAGCTCCGCCGTATTCTCCGCCCCAAGCAGCGCGCCGGGAATCGATCCGCCCGGATGAGCGCCGGAACCGACGAGGTACAGCCGCTGAATATCGCGGCTGCGGTTCGGCATGCGAATCTGGCCGTCGCGGCGCAGGATCGGCAGCGCCGACATCAGCGCGCCGCCGTAGGAGCCGAGCCAACGCCCGAGCCCGGGCGGATCAAGAAAATATTCGGATACCATGCGCGAACGGATATCGGCGTTGAAAACGGCGCTGAGCCGGTTCAAAATGATATGCCGGTACAGGTACGACTGCTGACCCCAGTTGATCCGTCCGCCGATCGTGTTCGGAACAGGAACGATCGCGATAATCGATTCGTGTCCCGGCGGCGCCTGGTCCGGGAGCGTTTTGGTCGGGATCCTGAACCAGACGAGCGGATCGGCCGGAAGCGTCTGCCAACGGAAGAGGTCGTCCAGATAATCTTCGTAGCGTTCGGGGAAAAGAATATTCGTCCCGGCGAGCGAGATCCGCTCTGGAAGAATTTCATTCAACCCGATAAAATAAATAAACGCGCTGATCCCGGGAATCCGCTCCTTCGCCGTCTTAACGCTCTCGTATTTCGTTCGATCCGAATCAATCAGGTCGCGATACGTCGCGATCGAATCGACGCCGGAAATAACGACGTCCGCCTGCTGGATCGAACCGTCCTGGAGCCGGACGCCGGTCGCGCGATGATTAAAAATTTGGATATTCTGAACCGCGACGTTCAAGTTCAATTCGCCGCCCATCTCCCGAAGAAGCTGCGTCAGGCTGTTAACGATCCGTTCCATGCCGCCGATCGGAACCGACGCGCCCCAGCGGAAAAAAAGCTGCGGAATAAGACGGAAAAGCTGGCTCGACCGCCGCGGGTCAGCGCCGGCAAGAAGCGGCCAAAACCCAAATAAGCGGCGCAGCTCGGGCGCGGCGAACGTCCGCTCGCTCAGATCGTAACAAGTCTGGGTCAGGTCAAAACGGCGGAACCAGGCGTTATTTCGGAAAGCTAAAAAACGGTCGTCGACCGGCCGGCCGCAATAATCAAAGAACAATTCGTCAAAAATCGCGCTGTTCTGTTCGATGAGTTCGCTTAGAGCGCGCTTATCGGTTTCATCCCAGAACGTATTCAGCGCCAACGTTTCCTCCGGCGTTGGGTACAGCGCAAAACGCCGTCCGTTCGGGAACAGCGCTTGAAAAACCGGGACGGTATCGACGAGCTTGAAATAATCGACGCGGCGGCGTCCGACCGTCTCAAAGAGCTGGTCGAGCAGGAAAGGCGCGGTAACGATTTCCGCGCCCTGGTTGAATAAAAATCCGTTCCGGACGATCGAACCTAACGATCCGCCGGCTTTTTCGTTTTTTTCAAAAACGCGAACGCGGCAGCCCTCCGCAGCCAGGCGGACCCCGACGGCTAAACCGGCTAAACCGGCTCCGATGACGGCGACGCTCACGGCGCGCATCAGCGCACTTTCCGCAGCACTTCCAACGCCGCTTCGGCGTTTTCGACCGTCGCCTGGACGCCCATATGACCGAGACGGAAAATCTTCCCGGCGATTTTTCCGAAACTGCCGGCCACGCCCAACCCCTCGGCGCGCAGCGAGTCGTTAAACGCCGCGAACGAGCGGCCTTCCGGCACGTAAACGGCGGTCACCGACGGCGCCGACACCGCGCCGTCTTTCGGGAATAAGCGGTAGCCGGCGTCCGCGACGCCTCGGCGGACAAGCGCCGCGACCGCTTCATGACGCGCGAAGACGTTTTCAATCCCCTCTCGATCGATCAGATCGTCCAAAACGTCGTTCAGCGCCGCCATCTGGTTCCAATCCGGCGTATTCGGATGATCTTTCCTTTGGACCATGTTTTCATACGGCCGGAACGCCTCATATCCGACATAGCCGACCGATCGGATAACGTCCCAAGCCGCCGGACTGACCGACGCGAAGCATTGGCTCGGCGGCAGCGACAAAGCTTTCTGCGTTCCGCCTAAAACGATATCCGCGTTCCAGGCGTCGCCCTTTACCGGCGTACTACCGATCGACGCAACCGCGTCGACAATCAGCAGCGGCACGTCATACGCCTTTTTCAAAGCGCCCAATCCTTCCAACGGGTTCAGCGTTCCGGACGGCGTTTCGCAATGAACCGCCGTGATTACCTTGGGACGGTATTTCCGGATCGCTTCCTCGACCCGGCTTAGGTCATTCAGCGTCTCATCATACGGAAAAGAGACGGCTTTTCCGTTCGCTCCGGCCAGCGTCGCCATTTCGGCGAAACCGTCGCCGAAGAAACCGGTCCCGACCGCCAAAAGCGTCTCCCCCGGCTTGAGAACGCTCTTAACCGCGCCCCATAAAACCGCCATTCCTTCGCCCGGCTGAATCATAACCTCGTTCGCCGTCCCCATTAAGCGCGCCAGCTTTTTTCCGACCGCGCCGTACAATTCATAAAAATCATCTTCCTGGTAACTCGCGCCGAAGTCCGCCGTCAGCGACTTAAAACAGACCGGATTCAAACGAACCGGGCCCGGAATCATTGGAATACGATAATTTTTCAACGTGATACCCTCCCTAAATCGTTTCTTTCGTAAAACAGATTAATCAAAAAGACCGGAACCGGACGCGCCGAGTTCCGATCCGATTCATCAGACAAACGACTTATCCGCAGCCGGAACAGCCGGCGCAGCCGCTGCAGCCGCCGCTGAACCCGGACGGCGGGACAAAACCCATTTCGAGTTCGTCCGCGGTCGCTTCGCGCAAATCGACGATTTCAACATCAAACAGCAGTTCCTTCCCCGCCATCGGATGGTTCAGATCGACCGTTACCGTCGCGTCGTCGATCGCGACGACTTTGGCTTCAAAATGATGATTCGCTTCATCCTGAAGATGAACCGTTCCGCCGACGCTGACCGGATATGAATCGCTGAAAAGCGAGCGTTCCAACTGAATGACCGATTCGGGATCATACTCGCCGTAACCGTCTTCCGGCGAAATCAATACCGATTTCGTCTCGCCGACTTTCATACCTTCCAATTCGCGTTCCAAACCGGCGATCAGGTTGCCCCGCCCTTGAAGATAGACGAGCGGCGCTTCCGTCGGCGCGTGATCCGCGCTGGCGCCGTCAACCGTCAGCTGGTACGCTAAACTGACGACAACGTTCGTTTTTACCGATAATTCTTCCGACATTTTGATCTAAGTCCTACCCGGCCGTTTATGCGGCGGCCGTTCACTGAATTTGGTCCAAATCGCGGCGTTTTTTTCCGCGGTAAAGGATAAAAACGGCAAGACCGACGCCGCCGATCCATCCGTACGGAGGCAACAGGAAGTAAAACGCCAATCCGAGAAAAAACGTCACGCCAATTGCCAACAGCCAATCGTTCCGATCCATGTCGGCTATTATATCATGTCTGACTGCGCGCCGCCGCTTCGCTCCCGAGATACGGACGGCGCCGACGGAAAACGTCCGTTATCCGCGCCGCTATAAAAGGCCGGATTTAATCCGGTATCCTACCAAAAAAACGCGATATTGGTTATCCTTTTAGAAAAGAAACGCAGCTTGAAACGCCGCCGAAAGGCAGGCGATACGAGCCTGATTTTAGAAAGCGATATCGACTAAACGATGAGTGAAATAAACCTGTATCATTGCGTCAAATGCGGCTACTCGGGCAACCGCCCGTTGACCCGCTGTCCGAAATGCGGAGCCTACGACTCGCTGACCGCGGCCATAGAAATTCCGCAAAACGCAGACAGCGGGCAGGACCCGGCGAATTCGTTCCTTTCCTGCCCCTACTGCCGAACGAGTTACCTGCGGACTTTCCCTAAATGCCCTTCCTGCGGCGCGTCAAGCCCGCTGACCCAACGCGTTCAGATCGGAAAACCCGGCCTTGCGCAGCCGGCGGGGCCGAAAGCCGAATCGCTCCCGAATGTCACGAACCTTGCCAAAGCGTCCGGCTGCGCCACCGCGCTCAAGGTTGTTTTAATCGGATTCGCCGCGCTGGTAATCATCTTTTTCCTGTTGGTATGCGTCATTGCGTTTATGAATGTCGCGTCGCCTGCCGCGTCTCCTGAACCCGGCGGCGCGCTCCTCCGTTTTGTCGCGCTGGCGTTGAGACCGTAAGCGCGAAAAGAAAAAGGGTCAGACCGACCGCGATTGGTTTTCGCCGTTCATCAACGCTTCAGATTTTTCCCTTCCCCTTCGTCATACTTGAAAACCGCATGACGAAGGGGAGACGCGCGCGTTAAAGGTTCTCCGCCCGTTTCCGTTTCAGGATCAGCCGAACGTACACGGCGATAATCGCCAAGCTGAGGACGATAGCCGGATAACCGGCTTCAAAACCGTACCCGCCGCCGTTCAGCGCGGCCATCGCCGGAGCCGTCCGCGTCGCCAGAAGGCTCGTCGGCAGCCGGAACCCGCTGACGGCGATTCCGAGAACCGGACCCAGGATGAAATTCCAACCCGAATGGAACCCGCTGACGAGCCAGATATTATCGTGATAATAAAACTGAAGGCTGAAAACGAGACCGATCAGAAACGTGCTGACGACGCTGATCAGCGACGCGCCGCTGTTGCCGAGATGTCCGAGCGCGAAGAGGAGCGAATTGGCGAGGATTCCGGCGATAACGCCGAACTTGACCGCAACTTGAGTCATGATCAATCCGCGCAGCAGGAATTCTTCCATGAAGCCCTGAAAAATAAACCCGACCAGCATCAGGCCTAAAAACAGGACGTTGACATCCGGGTTAAACGCGGTCGAGACCGCTTGAAATGAAACGTTGACGAGCCAGACGGCGAAGAGCGAAACCGCCGCGATCAGCCAGCCTGCCCCATATTGCTTGAAAAATCCGTTCAGTCCCATTCCCAAGGACGCCGACGTCCGCCGTCCGATCGTCAGCATAAACGAAACGGATACGACCGCCGCGATTGACTGCGCGATCAGCATTGCAAAAATTTGATCCATCCGCATAATTCGATCGAAGAGGATCATGGATCCCGACATGACCGCCGCATAAAGAACGTAACAGATAATGATCTGACGCCAGCCGGAATTCTTGAGTTCCTGCGCCGCTTTCATGGTTTGATTGGCTGGTAAGATTTTCAGCATAGGAGTCCTCCATTAATTTTGCGTTATTTTATTTACGCTGAAAACCGTATTTCGTTTCAGGCGGAAAAGTTCGGTCAGACTGAACTCTTTCGGTTTGTCTCGAACCTCAGCGCTCCCGCGCTTCGTCCTCTCAGCGTTCGAATCCACCCTCGCAATAAAAAAACCGCTTCACGCGGTTTTTTGCGGGGAAGGGGGGATTCGAACCCCCGATCGGGTTTTACCCCGATAACCACTTAGCAGGCGGCCCCGTTCAGCCACTCCGGCACCTCCCCTGAAAAGAACTTTACAGATTGTACCACAACTCAGGCAGACTTCACAATTTAAGCGGATTTTTCATCGTTTTCCGGCGAACCGGTTCGAACAGCGGCTAATAAAACGACCGAACGCGGCGCGAGCTCCAGCTCGCCGTCCGCGAGCACGCACTGATCGACACCCTCGCCGTATTCCGTGCCGACCCTCGCGCCCGTATCGACAACAATCCGATACGCAAAACCATCCGGGAGCGAAGGAAGTTCGACGCAGGCCGCTTCCCAATGCGCGTTAGCTCCAAGATAATGGAACTCGTCGTCATTATCTGCCGCGTTGCGCGAACTGAAAAGGACGCCGATAAAACGATTTTCAGGATCGTCGGGTACAAACCAGGCTTTCTGACCGTGATAACTCACGGGCGGAAGGTCGCTGTGCGCCGCCTTTTGCCCGTTGCGAAGCGACGGATGAGATTTTCGATAATGAATCATCCAACGGCAAAATTCGTACAGATCCGCGTTTCGGCGCAGATCATCCCAATCAAGCCAGGAAATTTCGTTATCCTGACAATATGCGTTGTTGTTGCCGCGCTGCGTTTTCCCCATTTCGTCGCCGGCGCGCAGCATCGGCGTGCCGTGCGAGGCGAGGAGGACAGTCAAGGCGTTCTTCGCCATACGCCGCCGCAGCGCCAGAATTTCAGGATCCTCGCTTTCGCCCTCAACGCCGCAGTTCCAACTCAGGTTATGATTGTCGCCGTCGGTATTATCCCAACCGTTCGCGAGATTATGCTTTTCGTTATAGGCGTATAAATCGTGAAGCGTAAATCCGTCATGGCAGGTTATAAAATTGATCGAAGCGTTGTTGCCGCGCGCGTCAGGATGATAAATATCATGCGAACCAGCGATCCGAACCGCCGCCGTCCGCGCCGTATCCGCGTCGCCTTTCAGGAAACGGCGCAAATCGTCGCGATAGCGTCCGTTCCATTCCGACCAGCGTTTCCAAGACGGGAACGAACCGACCTGATACAACCCGCCAGCGTCCCATGCCTCGGCGATCAGCTTAACATGCGACAAAATCGGATCATAAGCGATATTCTTCAGTAAGGGCGGGTTATTCAACGGCGAGCCGTCCTCAGAACGGCCGAGAATCGACGCCAGATCAAAACGGAAACCGTCCACACGGAACTCGGTGACCCAATAGCGCAGACTGTCGCGGATCAGCTGCTGAACGATCGGATGATTCGCGTTCAGCGTATTGCCGCAGCCGCTGAAATTCTGATATTTGCCGTCCGGCGTCAGCATGTAATAAACGTTGTTATCGAAACCCTTCAGGTTCAGTACCGGCCCTTTTTCATCGCCTTCGGCGGTATGGTTGAAGACGACGTCTAAAATGACTTCGATACCGTTCCGATGAAGTTCCCGAATCAGCTTTTTCAGCTCGGATCCTTCCTGATGATGTTCTTTATTCGACGAGTACGACGTATTCGGCGCGAAAAAACTGATCGGGTTATATCCCCAATAGTCAATCAGACGCTCGCCCTGATAATATCGCTCGTCCAGCAGCTCGTCAAATTCAAACACAGGCATCAGTTCGACACAGTTAACGCCCAAATCGAGCAGGTAAGGAATCTTCTCGATCATCCCGGCGAACGTTCCCGGATATCGAACGCCCGAAGAAGCGTGACGGGTAAATCCGCGGACATGCAATTCATAAATCACTAAATCTTCCATACGGATTTCAGGAAGATGCGTATCCCGCCAATCGAAATTCGTCCAAACGATTCGGGAACGGTAATCGTCCCGTTCGCGCTTTCCGCACCATTCGCTCTGACCCGTTACCGCTAATCCGTACGGATCGAGGCAGTAACGCGAGCCGTCGAAGATCAAACCTTTCTCCGGCTCATACGGACCGTAAACGCGGTAACAATACTCAAGATCGATATAATCGATATCGAAAACGATCATTGAATAAACGTTGCCAATCCGGCAGCTGGGCGGAAAAGGCAAGAGAGCGAACGGCTCTTTTTCGAAGCGTCGGAAAAGAGCTAATTCAATCCGATCGGCGCCGATCGACGTCACGGTAAAGCTGACGCCGTTGGAAACGACGTACGCGCCGTTCTGATGGAATAATCCGGGACGGATTAGAAACCCGTTAACATATTCGACTAATCCGTTATCGCCGTTACCGTTCCCGTTGACATCGCCGTTAATCCGCCCGTTCCCGTCGTTTAACGGACCGTTTTCATTCTTATGAAGAAATGAGAAAGCGTCGTTATTCATTAAAATCGCCGTTGATATGAAATAATTTAGCGTACAAAAATTTTCGATCCCATCTAATCTTATCGTACTTTCTTCCGGAAATAAGCTTTTCCCGCCGCGTTTTTCCGACGCCGCGAGAACAAAACCATTTTACGGAAAGCCTGAAAATTCTATCATGCCGCGGTAAAATCGTGAATAGCGAAAGGTCAAATACGGAGGAACGCCGAATCCATGCACTACGCGACCGTCAAAGGAATCCTGTCCGCGAAAAACGGTATTAATTTGTACCGCGGCTGTACGCATGGCTGTATTTACTGCGATTCGCGCAGTAAATGCTACGGAATGACGCACGATTTCGAAGACATCGAAGTCAAGGAAAACGCGATCGAAATCCTCGAACGCGAACTGAGACGAAGACGGCGGAAATGCATGATCGGCTGCGGCGCGATGAGCGATCCGTATATCCCGCTCGAAGACCGGATCCGCCATACCGAAAACGCGCTGAAGCTCGCGCTTCAATACGGTTTCGGATTTACCTTGATTACGAAATCGGACCGCGCGCTGCGCGATATCGATTTATTCGCGCGGATCAACGAAACGGCCAGGTGCGTGATACAAATGACGGCAACGACGGCGGACGAAGCCCTCTGCGCCGCGGTCGAACCGAACGTCAGCGGCACAGCCGCGCGTTTCGAAGCGCTGAAACGGCTTCGGGAACGGGGAATTCCGACCGTCGTCTGGCTGACGCCGATTCTGCCGTTTATCAATGACGATCAAAAGAATATGATCGAGATCGTCGATCGCTGCGCTGAGGCCGGCGTTTACGGAATCGTCAATTTCGGCGCCGGGCTGACGCTCCGAGAGGGGAACCGCGAATACTTTTACGCTCAGCTCGATCGATCGTTTCCCGGGTTGAAAGACCGCTATATCCGAACTTACGGGAAGCGTTATGTCCTCGCCGCCCCGGATCATGCGCGTTGGGAGACCCTGTTCGGGCAAAGATGCGAGCGTTATGGGATCGTTCATGATCCGGAAGCAATTTTCGCGTACCTGAACGCTTTTGAGGAAAAAGGCGGAAATTTTCAACCGGCTTTGTTCTGAGCGGACTATGTTTGACAACAAATGATGCGGCTATTTGTTATGCGTCATGGAGACCGCCATAGAAGAAAAGCGGGGCTGATCTGAGCCGTTAGGCTTTACAGCTCGGCGCATATCGATAACGCCGTCCACGTTTTCACGCTTACAATTCTATTAGATGTGTTAATTTTTTAGAACGCAGTTTAAATAATAAACGGGCAAAGTTTTTTTATAGTATGCGTAACTTTGCCCGGGAATCTTTGAATATAACGTTCTGCCCGATATCGTTGCGGTGGTAATGGCTGATTATGCTAAAACCTTTTCGTATTCCCCGACTTCCTCATTTTCTTCTTCAATAAATACAACGTCGCCTTTGAAAGTCCCTTGAATTAGTCCGACGATTTGCTTTGCCTCGCTTTCGCCGAAGTTGGGAATTCGCCTTAATATTTCTTCTATGGCGTTGTCCATTGGCATGGTCTTTAACTGCGCCTCGAATTCAGCGGTAAAAACCTTGTCCAATAATTTATCGATCTCTTTTATTTCCACTTTAATCTCCTCAGCAGCTCATCTATTGCTACCTCAATTTCTCTAAAATCATCTTCATTCCACTGTTTCGGGTACAAAGAACTTAAATTTACACTTAGCTCTTTTCTCAATTGCGGATGACTTGATTTCGTCGCAATATACTGACTATAGCTTCTTGCCCACAATTCATCAGGAGTAAGCAAGTATTTTATACGCTTCTTAATTATACCATTTTTGGGTCTCATCCCCGCTAAATTTTTATATGCTTCGGTCTTCTTTACGGCTTTCCACCAATTTGAGAGCATATTTTTTATCTTATTGTTTGCGAATTCATAGCGACCAGGAATACAGAGATAGTCAATTAGATGCCCGACTTCATGGAGCACGGCAAACATCGGATCATTACATTTCTCAGAAATGACAATTTTTTTTGGGAAAATACCTTCTACAATTAACTGTCCATCAACTTGCGATGAAATGAAATCCTCAATTCCTATACGGTAAGGCAATTGAATTTTATGAACTTTACTGATTTCTTCTAAGGCTTCACTGATTTTTTCCCGATTACCCGAATATTTTAAAAATCTTTCAATGCTTGAGGGTTCATCGTTCTTTGATAAA
>JASBYO010000033.1 GCA_029983925.1 Flexilinea sp. | reverse complement strand
TCGTCCAGCGTTCGAACGAATGATCCGCCGCATCTGTCCAATCGAATTGCGTATCGATCCAATTTCCAAACCGCTCTGAAATCGAAAGCGCCTGATCCGCGCCGCGCGCGGACGCGGGAGAGATCGCAGCGGAGACCTCGCCGCTTGGTAAAATTTCCTTTCCCCAATTTTCGCGTTTTAATTTGAGGCGAATATAATCTAATACGCTGATTTCTTCCATCCGAATATCCGATCTTCGAAGCGCGAGCGCGTAAACCGTAACCGAACTAAAGCTGCGCGCCTTTCTTTCGAGCTATATAAAACGTATACGATCCGTCGGGCTGTTCCCACGGTTCGTCATAATACTTTCGGCACAGCCGTTCGATCGGCGCTAACAACGCGCGATTTTTAAAAGGGATCCATGTCCCGAAGAGTTTTCGCGAAATCAGGGCGGGCAAACCGAAATAATGCCCCCATTCCAAAACGCGGAACGCCGCGGGCGAAAAATAGTGCCAATATTTCAACAGTTCGAAGCCGTTTTCCGTCAGCCGCCGTTCCCAAATCTCCGGCGGATCGCAATGATAATGGCGCGAAATCCGATTAAAAAAAGCGCGATAAAGATTCGCGGCCGGCGTCAGATGAATCCGATCGAAGAAATTCGACACCGATAAATTTCCGAGGAACTGATGGTTCGGAACGCAAAATACGAACAAGCCGCCGGGCTTGATAACCCGGGAAATTTCCGTGATGACCGGATCCAGATCGGGAATATGCTCCAGGACCGAATTGCTGATTACGGTTTGAAACGTCCGGTCAGGAAACGGTATCTCCGCTCCGCCCGAGCGCAGCGTTTCCTGATAAGCGCCGCTCGCCGCCGCTTCCGCCAGCGGTTCCGCCCAGGGATCAATCCCGACGTCGATCTTCTGCGCGAAGGTTCGCGACGCGAAATGCCCGTCGCCGCAGCCGACATCCAATACCGGCCGCTCTAAATCAAGACCGACGTAAAACTTCGATTCAACCGCGCGCAGCAAAGCGCGAAAATAAGGCAGCTCGCAAATCTGCGTCCATAGAAAATCCGAGTTCTCGATCGTCGTCAGTTTCGGTTTATTCAATTCCATTTTCTCTCAACATGTCCTCATACAACGCCGCGACATGATCCGGGCTATAATACGCGCGGATCGCGTTCGTTTTATCCTGGTAATCCTTTTTCTCGTCCAAAACTTCGAGAAGCTTAACCGCTAAATCGTCCCCGCTGCCGATCTCGCAGATTCGGCCCATTCCGTGACGCGTCACCGAAACGCGGATCCCGGGCAAATTCGACGCCACGACCGGTTTCCCGTTCATCATCGCCTCAATTTGAACCAGGCCGAACGAGTCGGTCCGATTCAGCGACGGCATCGTCAATACGTCGATCATGCGGTAAAACTTCGCCATGTCGGCCGGGGTCAGCGAACCCAAAAAGCGCCAATGATTCGCCGCGATCATCTCGTCAAAACGAGCTTTCAAACGCAAATAATACGGACGCTCGCCCAAAACGTTATCATAAGGTCCGGCAAAATAAACGCAGGCTTTCGGATATTTCGCGACAATCGCAGGCAACGCGTCCAACAAAATTTCCGCGCCCTTATCCTCCGCCAAACGGCAGGCCATCCCGATAATCGGACCAAAACCGTCGGGATTCATTTCATCCGCAAATTCCTTAGCCGCGGCGTCGGAAACGTCGGGCAGCTCGACCGGCGGCTGAATAATCGCTTGTTTCGATTTAAATTCCGGCAGGAAAAACGAATATGCGGCGTAATCTTCCGTATAAGCGACGACCCTGTCGGCCAGTTTTCCCGCCATCCGGTTCATCCACAAGACAACGTTATTCGCGACGCGGTTAATGAATCCGGACGGCATAACCAGATCGCAGTGATACGTCAGGACGGAAAACGTTTTTGAAAGCTTCGCTGTCAGCGCCGCCCATGCGGCGTCAAACTGCGGAAGATGAATATTCACGACGTCATATTCGCCTATCTTTGTCAACGCGTAAAACCAGAAGGACGGCATAACGGCGCCCTTACTGATCCGGAGCCAAATCGGACAGCGGATAATTTTTACGCCGTCACGAATTTCCTCGCGCGGTAAGGAACGATCATGCCACGACGTTAAAACCGTCACGTCATGGCCGCGCGCCGCCCATGCCTTCGCAATCCGTTCGGAATAAATCGTCAGTCCGCTGACGTACGGGCTGTAATACGTAACCGCGACTAAGATCTTCATCATGATTCTCAGCTGAAAAGTTTCTTATTCTCCGAAGCCCAGCGCCAAAGCGTCTCGACGCCTTCGCGAACGCCGACGCGCGGTTCCCAGCCGAGAATTTCTTTCGCTTTCGCGATATCCGAGACGTAAATAACCTGATCCCCCGGCCGCCAATCGCTGTAGCCGACGTTGATTTTCCGTCCGGCTAATTCCTCCAGAATCGGACCGAATTCCTTCCAGACCGATAAAACGCGTTCGGGACCGCCGCCGATATTAAAAATTTGGCCTGCGGACGACTCCGAACGTTCAACCGCGGCATGATAAGCGCGCACCAGATCGTCGATGAACAGCAGATCGCGGACCTGTTTCCCGTCGCCGTAAATCGTCAGCGGTTTATTCATCAGGACGGCGATAATAAACCAGGATACCCAACCCTGATCTTCAATTCCGAACTGGCGCGTTCCGTAGATCGCGCTCTGACGAAAGACGACGGTCGGGATCTCGTAAATGCGCGCGTAATCGCGCATATATTGATCGCCCGTACCTTTCGAGCAGCCGTAAGGCGAATGAAAATCGAGCGGCCGCGTTTCAGGGATCCCGTTCGGAAAATCCAAGTAACGGTAACGCGTTTCGCATTCTTCGACGCGGACGTCTTCCATTCCGCCGTAAACCTTATTCGTCGAGGTATATAAAACGATCGGACGCGCTCCGGATTTTCGAACCGCCTCTAAAACGTTGAACGTTCCCAGCGCATTAATCTCAAAATCTTCGCGCGGATCCAGAACGGAAGTCGTAACCGCGACCTGTCCGGCGAAATGAGCGACGACGTCCGGTTTCCGGATTTCTTTTTCGAGCTTGTTGCCGTCGCGGACGTCGCCGACGATTAATCGGAACGCGTCCTTTCCGAACTGCTGCGTAAGCCATTCGATATTGTGATACGCGCCGGCGCGCGATAAATTATCGTAAATCGTAACGTCCTGCCCTTTACGAATCAGGTCGGCGACATAATTCGAGCCGATAAATCCCGCTCCGCCGGTTACAAAATATTTCTTCATCGTTTTTCCTCCCCGTTATCGCTCAGCCGCGTTTCGCGCAGTCTCCGAAAGATCAGCGCCAAACTTTGACCCTGAACCGTGAATCCGATCAGACCTAAAACGACCGGCGTCAAAATTCCGATGGAATGATTAAAAATCGCGAACGCCAACGCCGGCGATTCGGCGATTCCGAAAAAGCTTAACGCGACGACCGTAGCGCCTTCGATAACGCCGATCCCCGCCGGAGCCGACGGGATCGCGCCGCCCAGAGCCGAAAATCCCTGAATAAACAGCGTAGACCATGCCGGCAGGTCCGGGAAAAATCCGCGCAGCGCGACCAGCATCGCCGCAAACCAACATACCCACGTCGCCAGAATCCAAAACAGCCAAATTCCGAACCGGCGCGGGGTCGCTAAAATCGCCAGCCCCTCGAAAACCGAACGGAACAGCGGCAAAACGATCCGGCTGAATTTCGAACCCGGCTTCAGCCGGGCTTCAAGCCAGACGAAAAGGCTTTCGCGTCTTTTTACCAGAGCGAATAATACAATCAATCCGACGATCATCAAAGCGCCCAGAACCAGATAAAAAAGCGGCGAAATCGTCGCGCCGCCAACGAGCGGAATACTGACGAGCAGGAAGATAACCGTGACCAGCAGATCGAAAAAGCGCTCCAGCAGGATCGTTGAAAAAACGTAAAGCGGACTTCGGTCAACCAAACCGCCCATAATCACGGCGCGCCCGATTTCGCCCAGACGCAAGGGCATCAGATTCAGCAGATAACCTTCGGTAACCGTCCAAAAAGACTGAACCCACGACGGACGATCCGCTAACGCGATCCGCCATGCCAGCGCCCGAAACGCGAACGACGCCGTCAAAAGCCCCGCCAACGCCGCGATCAGACCCGGCGAAACGTTCCGGAACGAGACGGCGACCGTTCTCCAGTCGACGATCCGCGCCAAAATAAGCACGATGACGAGGCTGATAACAATCCCGGGAGCCGTCTGCCGCAGCAGGGACCTTCCCGTTTTCATCGCCTGCGGACGCTCCTTTCCATCCGGAAAATCATCAGCAGGAAGATCATCAGGATAAACGTTAAAGCTCATTTAATCGTCACCTAAACGCAATACCGCCATGAAAGCTTCCTGCGGAATCTCGACGGATCCGACCATCTTCATCCGCCGCTTTCCGCGCTTCTGTTTTTCGAGCAGTTTCTTCTTCCGCGTAATATCCCCGCCGTAACATTTCGCCAGAACGTCCTTCCGCAGCGCTTTAACGTTCGCGCGAGAAATAATCCGGCCGCCGGAACTGGCCTGAATCGCGACGTCGTACATTTGGCGCGGGATCAATTCTTTCAATTTCGTAACCAGCCGCTGCCCCTTATGGTAAGCGTCGTCTTTATGAACGATCGTCGCCAGCGCGTCGACCGGCTCGCCGCCGACCAGAACCTCGACCTTAACTAAATTTCCGGAGCGGTATTCATCGACATGATAATCCATCGAAGCGTAACCGCGCGTCCGCGATTTAAGCTCGTCGAAGAAATCCACGATCAGCTCGGCTAACGGAATATCGTAATTCAAAACGACGCGGCCGTCCGCCGGATATTCTTCGCTGAGATAGATTCCCCGACGCTTGCGGACCAGGTCCATAATCGTACCGTAAAACTCGGTCGGCGTGAATATCTGAAGCTTCATCCAAGGTTCGCGGACTTCCGAAATAAATTGCTCGTCGGGGAGCTTGACCGGCGAATCGACCTCGACGACCGTCCCGTCGTTCATAACGACTTCATACTCGACCGAAGGCGCGGTCACGACGATATCTAAATCGTATTCGCGCTCCAACCGTTCTTGAATTATCTCCATATGGAACAGCCCCAAGAAGCCGCAGCGGAAGCCGAAATTCAGCGCCTGGGACGTTTCCGGTTGATAATCGAGCGACGCGTCGTTCAATTGCAGTTTTTCTAACGATTCTCGCAAATCGTCGTAATCCTCGCCGTCTACCGGATAAATCCCCGCGAAAACCATTGACTTCGCCTTTTGATATCCGGGGAGCATCTCCTTAGCCGGGCTCGCCGCCGCGGTCACCGTATCGCCGACGCGGCATTCGCGGACCGTTTTCAGACCGGTCGCGATATAGCCGACTTCGCCCGCTTCGATCGCGGTAACCGCCTTCATCGCCGGAGAGAAAATCCCGATCTCGACCGGTTTCAGATCGACGCCGGTCGCCATGAGCCGCAGCGCCTTGTCTTTTTCAATTTTTCCTTCGCGGACACGGACATACGCGACGACGCCTTTAAAGGAATCGTACTCGGAATCGAAGATCAACGCCTGAAGCGGCGCGTCCCCGGAGCCGGCCGGCGGCGGAATCTGCTTGACAATCTGTTCAAGAACCTGATCGATATTCAAGCCTTCCTTCGCCGAAATACACGGAATATTCTCCGCCGCGATCCCGGTCAGGTCGGAAACCTCTTTCGCAACTTTTTCCGGATCGGCCGAAGGAAGATCGATCTTATTAATCACCGGCAGGATCGTCAAGTCGGATTCGATCGCTAAGTACAGGTTTGCCAGCGTCTGCGCCTCGATCCCCTGCGTCGCGTCGACCACGAGCAGCGCGCCTTCGCAGGCCGCCAAAGCGCGGCTGACTTCATAATTAAAGTCGACGTGACCCGGCGTATCGATCAGGTTCAGCTCGTACGTCTTCCCGTCAGCGGCGGTATACTTCATGCGCACGGCCGACGCTTTAATCGTGACCCCCTTTTCGCGTTCGAGGTCCATCGAGTCCAAAACCTGCGCCATCATCTCGCGGTCGGAAATCGTTCCCGTTCTCTGCAGCAGACGGTCGGCGAGCGTCGATTTGCCGTGATCGACATGCGCGATAATACAAAAATTTCGAATCAATTCCTTCATATCAATCCTCAAGTATATCATCGAACCCTAAATTCGCTCGTAAATCAGGATATCGGAGCAATAGCGGCACGATTCCGCAAGCCTTAAAAAATTCAAAAAAACGAAAATGTCATAATTTTTGCGCGCTTCTTTACTTTACTACGCTAATACGCTAAAATAAACCTATCAATCATTTTGAAGGAGATTACGGTCATGAAAAAGAATCTTGTATTGTCGCTTATGGTTGTTTTGAGCCTGTTGGTCCCGGTTTTCGCCGTTTCCGCTGACGGCGCTGAAACGCTCGTCGTCGGTTTCGACCAGAACTTCCCGCCCTATGGGTACGTCGGCGAAGACGGCGAGTTTACCGGTTACGACCTCGAACTCGCCGCCGAAGTCGCGAAACGTCTCGAACTCGAAGTCGTTTACCAGCCGATCGATTGGGACGCCAAAGATATGGAGCTTGATTCCGGAACGATTGACCTGATCTGGAACGGGTTCACGATGCAGGGACGTGAAGAAAAATATACCTGGACCGAGCCGTACAAAGAAGCCGGGCAGATCGTTCTCGTTGCGGTTGAATCCGGAATCAAAGACTTTGCCGGATTGGAAGGGAAAAACGTTTCCGTTCAGGCCGATTCCGCCGGTTTGGCCGCGCTTGAAGACGAAGCGAACGCTGAATTAACCGCCTCCTTCGGATCGCTGACAGTTGTACCGGATTATAATCAGGCGTTCATGGATCTTGAAGCTGGCGCGGTCGACGCGATCGTCATGGACATCGACGTCGCCTATTTCCAGATCGAAGGAAAAGAAGACAAATACATGATCCTCGAAGAATTCGTCCAGAAAGAAGACTACGGCGTCGGTTTCAAGCTCGGAAATGAAGAACTCCGCGATAAAGTCCAGGAAGCGCTTGACGAAATGGCGGAAGACGGCTTTATTCAGGACCTGTCGAACGAATACTTCGGATACGATTCCTGTACGCTGACCGCTTGCGTCGAAGCCGCGAAATCGAAATAAAACGTTCCGTTATCAAAGAAGTCCGACGTATCCTAAATCATCGGACGGAGGATTTTCAGGAGGAGGGCGATCCCTCCTCCTGAAAACGGAAGAATCGAAACCGTGGAATTCTTTTACGAAATCCGCCACGGTTTCAGCCTTTGAAAATCCAATTCTGACCTCTCGGAGATCCTGATGCCGTTAAGCGTAATCTTAGCCAAGCTTAGCCAAGGTATGGCCACTTCATTCGCCATTTTTTCGTTGACGCTCGTCCTATCGTTGCCGCTCGGACTTGTCGTCGCGCTGATCCGTCTGCGTCCGAACCGTCCGATCCAAGCGGTTACGCGCGGCTATATCTCGATCATGCGCGGGACCCCGCTGATGCTGCAGCTGCTTGTCGTTTATTTCAGCCCGTATTACCTCTTCGGGATCCGCCTGACGCCCGATTATCGATTCTGGGCGGTGATCATCGCGTTCGTGCTGAACTACGCGGCGTATTTCGCGGAAATTTACCGCGGCGGAATCGAATCGATCCCGGTCGGGCAGCACGAAGCGGCGGAGATCCTCGGTTATACGAAATCGCAGGCTTTCACACGCATCATCCTGCCGCAGGTCGTCAAGAATATCCTGCCCTCGGTGACGAATGAAATTATTACCCTGATCAAGGACACCTCGATCGCTTTTGCTATCGCGGTAACCGAAATGTTCACGATCGCCAAAGCGATCGCCTCCGCCGAAAAAACGATGGTATCCTACGCGATCGCGGGGCTTTTTTATTACGTCTTTAACTTTATTGTCGCCATAACGATGGAACGGGTCGAAAAAAGATTAAACTACTATCGATAAACCAGAGAGAAAAAAGGAATTGACGCGTGACCGTATTCAAGATCACTAACGCCTGGAAAAGTTTCAACGATTCCGTCAACGTGCTCCGCGGGATCAGCTTATCCGTCGAAAGCGGCGAAGTCGTATCCATTATCGGCCCGTCCGGATCGGGAAAGTCTACGCTGCTGCGCTGCGCGACGCTTTTGGAGCGCCTGAACGCGGGCGAAATCCGTTACGGCGAAGAAATCATCGCCGAGAACGACAGCGCCGGAAAATCGGTTTATCGGGAAGAAGCCGCTTTGCGCGCCTGCCGCCAGCAGTTCGGTCTCGTTTTCCAAAATTTTAATCTCTTCCCCCATTTTTCCGTCTTAAAAAATATTGCCGACGCTCCGATTAACGTTCAGAAACGGCCGAAAGCGGAAGTCGAAAGCGAAGCGTCCGCCCTTTTGGAGAAGATGGGGCTGAGCGATAAAAAAGACGCGTATCCGTTTCAGCTTTCCGGCGGCCAGCAGCAGCGCGTATCGATCGCGCGCGCGCTGGCGCTGAAACCGGATATTTTATTCTTCGACGAGCCCACTTCGGCGCTCGATCCCGAATTAACCGGCGAAATTCTGAAAGTCATCCGATCGCTTGCGGAAGAAAAGATGACCATGGTCGTCGTTACGCATGAAATCGAATTTGCGCGGATCGTTTCCGACCGCGTCATCTTTATGGACGGTGGCGTTATAATAGAAGAAGGGACGCCGGATTTAATCTCGAATCCGAATAACGAACGAACGAAAACTTTTTTACAGAAATTACGGCGTTGAGATTAGGGAGCGAAAGAAGAAACACAGGCTTATGAAAAACCGATCTGAATCCGTCGTGAAACTTAGCGAAGCGATTTTATTACTCGAAAATCAAGAGGAGTGTCTGAAATTTTTTGAGGACCTTTGTACGATTAAAGAGCTTAAATCGATCGCCCAACGCTTTGAAGTCGCGCAGCTGCTGACGAACGGGAAAAAATTCAACGAAATCGTCCAGCAAACCGGCGCCTCAACCGCAACGATCGCCCGCGTTAACCGCTCGCTGATGTTCGGAGCGGGCGGCTACGATATCATCCTGAAGCGTCTCGATAAAAGCCGCGAAGACGATCCTGACTCAGACGAAAATCCGCGCTAAAAAACACATTCTTTATTCTTGCTAAAAGAAGAGACACCGTTCGATCCGACGGTTGGTTCTAAATACGGACGTCTCCGTCCGCGTCCGAACGCTCGGAGCGCGGGCGCAGCGCTTCGCGAACGAGCCTGTCGATATCAGCGGCGCGTTCTTTCGTCGTCAAGCGCACAAAAAATTCGCTGTTCCCTTTCGGGCCTTTCAGCGGCGACCGCGCTAAGCCGGCAATCCCCCAACCCGTCTCCTGCGCAAACGATAAAATCTCGCGTAAGACGCGCTTATGCACCGCGCTGTCGCGGATTACGCCGGCTCCCCGCGCCGCTTCGTCGCGCCCGGCTTCGAACTGCGGTTTAATCAGCGCCAGAACCGTCCCCGAATTTTCCGCGAACCAGGAGCGGATAACCGGCAGGATAATCCGCAGCGAAATAAACGACGCGTCAACGACTGCTAACTGAACCGGTTCGGGAAATCCGCGAACGTCGCGCGCGTTCGTTTTTTCCATCACGGTCACGCGCGCATCCTGGCGCAATTTCCAGTGCAGCAGCCCATATCCGACGTCGATCGCGTAAACTTTTTTCGCGCCGTGCTGAAGCATGCAATCAGTAAAGCCGCCGGTCGATGAACCGACGTCGACGCAAGTCAGATCGGAAAGATCGGTCAGATTAAACGATTCCAACGCGCCGATCAGTTTCTCCCCGCCGCGGGAAACGAAACGCGGTCCGTGATCGACCGTTATCGCGTCCGATTCTGAAAACGTTACCGCCGGCTTGATGACCATGTTGCCGTTAACGCGAACCGAACCCGCCATGATTAATTTCTGCGCCAGCGTCCGGCTCTCCGCCAGCCCTTTCTCAACTAATAAAAGATCTAATCGTTGTTTTTTCATCGTTTCATCGCTTTGCATGACCAAGGCCGTCGTCTCTTTTACGCGGCCGGCGTTCTAAGGATTATAATCATGTTATGTCATTTATTAAACCATATCTTAAACTCATCCGCCCGAAACAATGGGTTAAGAATGTTTTTATTTTTATCCCGCTGGTCTTCGACGGTCAACTCGCCAACCGCGCCGCGTTCCTTCGGACCTGCGCCGGATTTGCGCTTTTGTGCCTGCTCTACGCGGCGATTTATATTTTTAACGACCTGAACGACCTTGAAGCCGACCAGGCTCACCCGAAAAAGAAATCGCGCCCGGTCGCGGCCGGAATCGTTCCCGTCAGAAACGCGGTCACCCTCGCCGCAGCTCTGCTGTGCCTCGCGTTGGGAGCCGGCTTCGCGCTCGATCGGACCTTTTTTAAAGTCCAGCTTGCGCTTTTAACGATCAACTTCTTCTACACGAAATATCTCAAAAAAGAGGTGATTCTGGACGTAATCCTGATCGGCTGTCTCTTCCTGCTGCGCGTCATCGCCGGCTTGACGCTGGTAACCGTAAAGGTCTTTTCGCCGTGGCTTTTCCTGATGACGTTCATGATCGCGCTCTTCCTCGGTTTCGGGAAACGGCGAACCGAGATGATCCGATCGGATATCGAAAAAGATTTCGTCCGTCCGGCGCTTTCCGCCTATTCGATTACGCTTCTCGATCAGCTGATTACCGTTGTCTCTTCGGTAACGATCTTATCCTACTCGCTGTATACTTTTTCGGGGCCCACGCTGCCGGGGAACAACTTAATGATGCTGACGATTCCCGTCGTCGTTTACGGGATCTTCCGCTACCAATACCTGATTTATCAGGAAAAAGACGCTGAAGCACCTGAAGAAATCCTGATTTCCGACCGCCTTTTTCAAGGCGCGATTTTACTTTACGTCCTGATCGTCGTTTACGCGCTTTATATTCATGGATAGGGGTCCGGCGGAAAATGGCAGACAGCGGAATTCTCGCCTGCGCGTCGGCGCCGGCCAAGACGATCCTCTTCGGCGAACATGCCGTCGTATACGGTCATCCCGGGATCGCGATCCCGCTCCCGTCGCTGCGGCTCGACGTCACGATCACATTTTCAGCGCGCTCGCGGATCGTCTCCCGTCAGGTCGGATTAAACGCGGAGATTGATTCGATTCCGGAAAGCGACCCCGTCGGTAAGCTGACGCGTTTGCTGGCGGAGCGTTTCGGGATGCCGCCTGTCCCGATCGCGATTCGGATCAACTCGAAACTTCCGGTCGCGGCCGGATTAGGTTCGGGCGCCGCGTTATCGATCGCGATTATCCGCGCTTATGCGCAAATGATGCGGATCGCGATAACCGATTCGGAAGTTTCGGAAATCGCCTTTGAAATCGAAAAAATCTATCATGGCGATCCGTCCGGAATCGACAATTCAGTTATCGCCCACGAAAAGCCGATTTATTACATTAAGAATAAGACGATCGAACCGATCGAGACCCCGGTCGAACTGCCGATTCTGGTCGTCGACAGCGGGCTGAAATCCGCAACAATCGACGTCGTCGCCGACGTCCGCAGGCGTTTCCCGGGGAACCGTCCGATCCTTGAAGCGATCGGCAAACTCACGTCCGAAGCCGTCCAGGCGCTGAAGGCGGGAGACCTGCCGGCGCTGGGAACGTTCATGAATGAGAATCAGCGGCTGCTGCATAACTTGACGGTTTCCTGCGGCGAGATCGACCGCATCGCCCGGCTCGCGCTCGATTCCGGCGCGCTCGGAGCGAAGCTGACCGGCGCCGGTCGCGGCGGGAACATGGTCATCCTGGCCGCGGATCATGCGCAGAAAAAACGCCTGGAACAGATTCTGGCTAAATCAGGGGTCACAGTACGATCATGATTCAACTGCTTAAATTAGGCGGCTCGCTGATTACGGATAAATCGGTGCCGCGCGCGCCGCGGGAAGACGTTTTGAAACGGATCGCGGATGAAATCGCCGCTTATCGGACGGATCATCCCGAAAGCAAACTCATCCTCGGGCACGGCTCGGGTTCGTTCGGCCATATCCCGGCGAAAAAATACGCGACCCGGAACGGGGTCCGAAGCGCTGAAGAATGGCGCGGCTTTGCCGAAGTCCACTGCGAAGCGACTGCGCTGAACCTCCTTGTCGTCGATGCGCTGCGAAACGTCGGGCTTCCTGTCTTGTCGTTCGGCGCCTTGGAAGGCGTCCGCTGCGCCGAGAGGAAAATAAGCGCCTGGGACCGCGCGCCGATCTTTGCCGCGATAGAAAACGGCCTGATCCCGGTCGTTTTCGGCGATACCGTCTTTGATTCGGTTTTGGGCGGGACGATTTTATCCACCGAAGAACTTTTCGCCGGGATCATCCGCCGATCGTCGGAAACGCTGCGCGTTCTCCTCGCCGGAATCGAAGCCGGGATTTACGCCGATTTTCCGGCCCGAACCGAGTTAGTCACGGAAATTCGGCTCGATCGGGAGCGTAAAAACGGATTACAATTTATACAAGGATCAGTTTACCCGGACGTAACCGGCGGGATGAAATCGAAAATCGAAGCCGTCGGGACTTTTTTAGAAAACCCTAACGTAACCGAGGCGCTCGTTTTTTCCGGAAACGAACCCGGTTCAATTTACGACGCGCTTTCCGGAACCCGCTTCGGCACGCGCGTCGTTCGCCCGTAGAAGCGCCCCGCGGCAAACGTTGAAAGGAATACGATGAATTACGCTTCAGCTCTTTCTATCCGCCGTCGCGAAGAAACTTCGATCGCGCCGTACGGGATCTTCTCGAAAGATACCAAAGGACGCAAACATTTCGAAAAGGAACATGAGTTCCGCGGTCCGTTTCAGCGCGACAAAGATCGAATCATTCACACAACGGCTTTTCGCCGTCTCGAATATAAAACGCAAGTTTTTATCAACGACGAAGGCGACTACTATCGAACGCGCCTGACTCATACGCTCGAAGTCGCGCAAATCGGGCGGACGCTGGCGCGCGCCCTCGGCGCGAACGAAGATCTCGTCGAGGCGATCTGCCTGGCGCATGATTTGGGACACCCGCCTTTCGGTCATGCCGGAGAAGCGACGTTGTCCAAACTGATGCTTGATTTCGGCTCGTTCGATCATAACGAGCAGACGCTCCGTATCGTCACGTTCCTTGAAAAGCGTTACGATGCCTTTCCCGGATTGAATCTATCCTACGAAACGCTCGAAGGAATCGCCAAACACGAGACAGAATACGACAAAGCCGCGATCGCCGATTACTCTCCCGACCTGCGCGGCGGACTCGAAGCGCAGATCGCCAACGCAGCCGACGAAATCGCTTATTCAGTTCATGATTTGGACGACGGGCTGCGCTCGGGGATTCTGACGCCCGATATGTGCCGCGATTTATTGGTATGGAAAGAGATCGCGAATGAAATCGGCTGGATCGGGGCGGAATTTACGGATCTCGACCGCCATCGATTCACCAACGCGCTGACGAACAGCATCGTTTCAGATATCTTTTTCTCGACCGAGGCGAAAATTAAATCGGCGCACATCGAATCAGTGGACGAGTTGCAGCGTCTGCCGTATAATGTTGTAAGCAGCAGCGAAACTTGGCGGTTGCAAAGCCGGGAACTGAAAGATTTTCTGTTCGCAAACCTTTATCGCCATTACCGCGTTGTGCGAATGTCGTATAAAGCGGAACAAATTATCACGAGATTATTCGAAACGTTCCAAAATGACCCGAGGCTGCTCCCGACGCATATCAAAATAAATATTGACGAACGCGGGCTTGAACGGACGATTTGCGATTATATTGCCGGGATGACGGATCGGTACGCGATCAACCAGTATCGCAAACTATTCGATCCGGCATATATCCCGTAGCGGAAAATTAGGAGATCAGATTATATATGGCACAGGAACCAACTTATTTAACCCGAAAAGGGCTTGAAGAACTTCAAGCGGAACTGAACGATTTCATCGAAAATCGGCGTGCTGAAATCGCAAAACGGCTGCGATCCGCGATCGATCAGGGCGATATTTCCGAAAACGCGGACTATACCGCCGCGAAAGAAGAACAATCTTTTATCGAAGGACGGATCCTTGAATTACAGGCGCTGTTGGCGAACGTCGTCCTGATCGACGAGATGAAAGGCGCGAAAGGAACTGTCAATATCGGTTCGACCGTCCTCATCGCAGAGGCAGGCGAAGAACCGGAAGAATATCGAATCGTCGGTTCACAGGAATCCGACCCGGCGAACGGTAAAATCTCGTTCCGATCGCCGATCGGGGCCGCGCTTTACGGGAAAAAAGTCGGCGACGTCGTCTCGGTCGAAACCCCGAACGGGGAAATCCAATTCTCGATCATCGAAGTCAGATAAAATAAAAATCGGTCAAAAACCGGACATCCCAAACGCCGCGCCTCAAAGAAATTAGGGCGCGGCGTTTTCAGTTTTAACACAATATATATTATTATCTATGACATTATTTCAAGCCAAAGTCAAGATTTTTTCCGGTCGTTAACCGGTTTTCAGGCCTTCCGCCGAACGACCTCAACGTCAAAAACGACGCGGTCGAAATAACTGCGCGAATCGGACGATTCGGTTCCGTAAACGATCTCGAGAATCGTCAGCGTCATTTTCAGCGCGAACGTCTCGATAATATACGACTGTCCGACTTTCATCACGTCGTATTGTCCCTTATTTTTCAACCGCTCAAGCATCTCCGGTTGCTGATAGGCATATTCGCTCAGCATAAAGAACGTCGGCGTCGTCGTATCCTGACGGTCGAAAAGCCACGCTTCAAACGCGGTAACGGCTTTCGGCTCGGTCGTATTAATCGTTTCCGCGATCCCAATTCCGCATTCGCCGATAAATTCGTCGTCGTAATCGTCGATCGAAAACGTTTCGTCGAAAAGATCGTCTCCGAGCTGATAAATCGCTTTATAGTGAACCAGCGGAAGATTATCGTCGTTATAAGTCAGATTGCGGATCCGCGGCGGTTCAACGCTGAATCGGACGGTCGAGCCGCTCGGAGCCGGGTCCGATTCGACCGTCGGCGCCGCGTCATCATCGTCAAGCCCCTTATCGGCACGGACCGGCGGCGCGACGTCGTAGATCGATTCCGCCCGAAACGGTTCGACGCGCTCGGAAATATTCGGAAGCGCTTCAGGAACCTGCGCCGCTTCCGCGGACGGATCCGCTTCTTCCCAAGGCGGAAGGACGTCTTCCGCCGGAATGTCTTCCGGAGCGGAACCGTCGTCTCCGCCCGACGAGATTCGGCCGGACGGAATTTCGTCGGGACTATCCGAATCCTGCGCAAATTCGCCGGAGGCAGTTTCCGTTACAACAGGAGCGGGAACTTCATCCCTCTCAATCGGGGAGCAACCGCGCGCCCGCGGCGGCTCATAAAACGCGTACGAAACGCGGCTGCCGCTTTCCGATCGCTCAGGCGGCGGGGCTTCATGATCCCGATCCCCGGATTGGGGCTCGGTTTCCTCAGCGGCGGCGTCCGATTCTGAAACCGTCGCTTCAAAATCCGATTCCGGAATCGGCTCATCGGCCGGCGCAGCCTGATCCTGCGCCTGCGCCGGCCGCGATTCGCCGAGAAATTTCGGCAAGTCCCGATCCGAAAAAGCGACACCGGCTGCCGCGGGATCAGGATCCCTTTTCGGCTGCGATTTGATTTCGGCGAAGAAATCAGCGGAAGGGCTTTGCGGAAGCGCCTTGGGCGCTTCGAGTTCGGAACCGCTCGTTCCGTCCTGTTCGAACACGTCGAAAATTGACGCCGCCGGTTCGGGCTCACGCTCAATCGGATCGGTTCCCGAGACGGGGGCCGAAGCCTCGATCGGGGCTTCGTTCTCGTTCGGCGACGGATAATCATGCAGCTCAAACGAAGGTTCCCGGTAGCGAATCGACGTCTCAGGTCTTTCCGCCGGTTCGGAGGCGTTCTTTTTCGTCATCAAGCTGAATTTACGAAGAATCGAATCCATCTTCACGCGCAGCGGCGCGGTTAGAGACTGATTCTTCGGGTCGGTCAGGAATAAATACCCGGTTCCGACCGCCAGGATCAGCAGCAGTAAAACGAAAACAAACCCGATCAGCGGGAAACCGTTTCGGGCCGGCGCTTCCGCCGCCTTCGATCCGTCCGTAATTAAAACGTCGTCGCCGACCGAACGCGCAAAATTCAATAACAGCGCCGGATCGGTCAACGGATCGTTCCGCAGCAGATACAAATATATTGAGCCTTCGCTTCCGAACCGTTCGTAGCGCCAGCGCGCGCGGGCGATATCGCCGCTCTGACCGAATTCGCCGAGCGAAAGACGTAAATAATCCTCTTTCAGGATCGTTTTCGCGCTTCCGAAGTCTCCCTTCGCGCTGAAAAATAACGCCGCCAGAAAAACCAGGATCAGCGCCGCAGCCGCTCCGGCGAAAATTCCCGCCGCGTACGGTGATTTCTTCCGAAACGTTTTCCATCGCTCAATCATGTTAACCTCCGGTCAATTAAAAAATCCCGGATCTAACCGTTGTTTAAAATCCCTTTATCGAGATCGGCGCCGCAATCGATGCATTTCAGCTTCGTCTGCGACTGCTCAACGACAAATCCGCCGCAATCCGGACACTTTACCGGCGCCGGACGCTTCCACGAGGTAAAATCGCAATCCGGATAGCCGGAACAGCCGTAAAAGGTGCGTCCGTTACGCGAATGACGAACGATTAAATCCTTGCCGCATTTCGGACACGCTACATTAATCTTTTGCAAAATCTGTTCCGTAAATCGACAAGTCGGAAATCCGCTGCAAGAGATGAACTTTCCGTATCGTCCGTTTCGAATGACCAGATCCTTCCCGCATTCCGGGCAGGCGCGGCCGACTTTTTCCGGTTCGAGTCTCGTCTTCGGCAATTCGCGCAGCGCCGCTTCCAGAGCCGGTTCGAATTCGCGATAAAAATTTCCGACGACCGTTCGCCAGCCTTCGCCGCCGTCGGCGATCGAGTCCAACTCGTCTTCCATTTCCGACGTGAATCCGACGTTCAGGACCGCCGGAAAAGCTCCGACGAGCAAATCGGTAATCAGCGTCCCGGTTTCAGTCGGATAAAGCCGCTTCGCTTCGCGGACGACATATCCGCGCGCCTGAATCGTCGATAAAATCGACGCGTAAGTCGAGGGCCGGCCGATTCCGTTGTCTTCCAGCGCTTTGACGAGCGTCGCTTCCGTATAACGCGCCGGCGGCTGCGTGAAATGCTGTTCCGGTAAAAGCTGAATCAGGATCAGCGCCGCGCCCTGTTCGAGGCCTTCGATGAACTGCTTCTCGTCAAGTTCTTCTTTCCGCGCGTCTTCGTCAATACTTTCCTCATAAACCGCTAAAAAGCCTTGAAATTTCAGTTTCGAACCGGACGAGCGGAAGAGATACTCATGACCGGCTTTCGCGAGGACATCGACGCTGAGCGTATCGTAAACCGCGTCTTCCATCTGAGAGGAGACGAATCGCTGCCAGATCAGCTGATAAAGCTTAAATTGATCCCGCTGCAGGATTTCTTTAAGCTGATCCGGATGACGCTTCGCGCTCGTCGGACGGATCGCCTCATGCGCTTCCTGCGCGCGCTGGGCGCGCGTCCGATATTCCGGCGCTTTTTCCGGGACGTACTCGTCTCCGAAACGCTGCCGAATCAGCTCGCGCGCTTCGGCTTGCGCCTGCGCCGCGATATTCGTCGAATCGGTACGCATGTAGGTAATCAAACCGACCGAACCTTCGCCGGGAATATCGACGCCTTCGTATAACTGCTGCGCCAGCGCCATCGTCCGTTTCGTCGTAAATCCGAGCCGTTTCGAAGCTTCCTGTTGGAGCGTTGAAGTCGTGAACGGCGGCGACGGACGGCGGCGGCGGATACCGCGTTTAATCGCGCCGACCGTAAAGACGGCTTCACGCATCTCGGCTAAATGAACATCGACATCCGTTTCGTTCGCCAGCGCAGGATCGGCGCCGTCGACCTTGATGAGCTTTGAAAAGAACGTTTTCTTCTTCGATTCCTGCGGTTGAAGTTCGGCGGTAATCGACCAGTATTCGGTCGGGATAAAATTTTCAATTTCGCGTTCGCGGTCAACGATCAGGCGAACGGCGACAGACTGAACCCGTCCGGCGGATAAGCGCCGCTGAACCTTATTCCAGAGTAAAGGACTCAGGTTATATCCAACCAGTCGATCAAGAATCCGGCGCGCCTGCTGCGCGTCAACCAGACGCATATCGATCTCGCGCGGATGAGCAAACGCGTCGGCGATCGCCGGCTTGGTAATTTCATGGAAAACGACGCGTTCAATCTCGTCGGCGCTCAGCTCCGTCGATTCCATCAAATGCCAGGCGATCGCTTCCCCCTCGCGATCCGGGTCGGTCGCCAGATAAACGCGGTCCGCGCTCGCCGCCAACGCCTTTAATTCCTTGACGAGCGAACGTTTTTCGTTCGGGACGCGATACGACGGTTCAAAATGATTCTCGACGTCAACCGAAAGCGTCGACTTTTTCAAGTCGCGAACATGCCCGACCGACGCTTTGACAACGTAATCCTTCCCCAAAAAATTGCCGACCGTTCGCGCTTTCGCCGGAGATTCGACGATAACGAGTTTTTTTCCGCGCGCGGAGGCCGTTGCTTTGGCGCTCCCGTTCAGTCCTCGTCCTTTTTTAACCGCGGCAGCGCCTGTCTTTGACGCCTGTTTCGCCGTTCGCGTTTTCGATTTCGAGGCGTTTTTCGCCGCGGGTTCGGGTTTCGCGCCGCTTTTCGTTATCCGGCGCGCTTCGATAACCGGTCTTTCCAATCCGTCATGCGCCGGCGTCTTTCCGACCAAATTCATCTTCGTTCCGCAAACGGAGCAGACGCCCCGCGTGACCGGCGCGCCGTTTTTCATGAACCCGGCTTCCGGATTCGTCATTTCCCGTTTCTCTTTGCATTTCAGGCAGTAAGCTTCCAAATCAAAATCCCTCGTTGAACTAAGTCTTTTCTCCGTTTACGTTTAAAGATAGCGCGTTTCTCCGTCGGCTTTCAAACGATCGACCGCCTCGCGAACGCGCTGCGCCGCCGACCGCGGGCAGACCAAAATCGCGTTACCGCTTTCAATAACGACCGTGTCCTGAAGCCCGATCGTAACGATCATTTTATCCGGCTGGTCCGAACCGGTCAGATTACCGCGCGAATCGATCGCCAGCTGGCGTCCCCCGACCTGATAATTTCCGCTTTCGTTCGCGTCCAAAACGTCGAACAGCGAATCCCAGGAGCCGATATCGTCCCAGTCCAAACCCTTCGCCGGAAGGAAAACGATATCTTCGGCTTTTTCCAAAACGCCGTAATCGATTGTCGTCGGCTTAATAACTTCCCAGTTTTCGCTAAGAACCGCGTCGTAATCAGCCGTACCGATCGCGCCGCGGATCCGCTCGAGCCGATCAGCCAAATCCGGCAGGAATTTACGGATTTCTTCCAAGATCCGCTCCGCCCGCCAAATGAACATGCCGCTGTTCCACCAAAATTTTCCGCTCTTCAAAAAAGCCTTCGCCGTTTCAAGATCGGGCTTCTCCCGAAAGCGCATGACTCGTTTCGCCGGCGTTCCTTCCAGATCCGATCCTTCCTCAATATACCCGTAACCCGTCGCGGGAACCGTCGGTTCAATTCCGATCGTAACCAGATGCCCTTCGGAAGCGGCGTCATGAGCATGGTTCAGGATTTCATGGAACAGCGGGGTATTTTTAATAAAATGATCGGAGGCTAAGACGGCCAGCGTCGCCTCGGGATCGCGCGCGAACAGATGAACCGCGCCTAAACCGATAACGCTCGCCGTTCCGCGCGGTTTCGTTTCTAAAATATAATTTTCATCGGGGATCTGCGGATATTGCTTCTTCAGCTCAATTCCCTGGGCTTCCGTCGTCAGCACGTATACGTTTTCGATCGGGATCACCCCGTCCAAGCGATCGACTGTCGTTTGGAACATGGTTCGGTCGCCCGAAATTTTTTGCATCTGCTTCGGATTTGCGCTCCGCGACATCGGCCATAGCCTCGTTCCGCCCCCGCCAGCTAAAATTAACGCGTAATAATGATTTTTCATGAATCGCCTCCGCAGCAGGATCCGTTCAATCTGCATCGCTCAGCCGGACCTGCCAATCAATTTCGAAATCCTTTTTATCTTGCCACCGGTCAGGAAATAAATCAAGGCTTTCAAATAAAAAACTAACGTTTACATAAAATAAACTCAGAATAATGACAGATTTTTCTGATACAAATTCGGTCCGACCTGGTCGACAAACCCTTTTAATTCAAGCAGCGTTAACTTCGCCGCCAACGTTCCGCTTGGAAGCTTCAGCAACCGCGCGATCTCGTCGACATGAAGCGGTTCATTTCGAATCAGATTTACGATCTGTTTTTCCAGCGGTTCCTCATAATTGATTTGCTGCGCCTTCGGAAGAAAAGAATTTGAGACGGACGCGGTATGCGTCGAATCGACAAAACTCAAAATATCGTCGACAGCCAGCAGCGGCCTGGCGCCATCACGGATCAGACGGTTCGCGCCGACCGACTGCGGCGCGCGGAGATTCCCCGGGACAACGAAAACTTCGCGCCCCTGTTCGGCGGCGAACCGCGCCGTAATCAGCGAACCCGATTTCTCGCCGGCCTCAATCACGACCGTACAGAGAGCCAATCCGGCGATAATCCGATTCCGCGGCGGGAAATTTTGCCGTTCCGGCTGCGTTCCCGGCGCGTAATCGCTGAGGATCATGCCCTGACGGCAAATCGAAGCGGCTAAATGATGATGTTCCGCGGGATAAATTACGTCGACGCCTGAACCGAGAACAGCGATCGTGTCCCCTCCGTTAGCGAGCGCCGACGAATGCGCGATACCGTCGATACCGCGCGCCAACCCTGAAACGACGACAATCCCGTTCTCGGCCAAGGCCTTCGCAATTTCCGTCGCCATCGTTTTCCCGTAGCCGGTCATCAATCGCGTCCCGACGATCGCGACAGCTTTCTTCCGAAAGCAATCCAAAGATCCGCGATAATATAAAATCGGCGGCGGCGCGGCGATCGTCTTGAGGCAGGGCGGATATTCCGGATCCGAATCGCACAAAACGCCGATCCCTTTCCGTTCAATCTCCGCCGCAAAGCGATCAGGATCGATCGTCTTGCGTTCGGTCAGAATCGATTGGACCAAGGAATCCGGCAAACCGGATTCCTTCAAAGCGCGCAGATCGGCGTTCCAAGCCGCCTCAAACGTATCGAATCTTTCGGCTAATAATCGAAAACGAACCGCGCCGATTCCGCGAATCTTCGAAAACGCAATCCGATATTTCAAATCAGCCGGCATGTCGATTCCAGATTTAATATTCTTCCGGGAGCTTGAGAACAATCTTATGATCGTTCACGTCGATTTTCAAAATATTTTCCGGTATATCGGCGATAAGTTTCTCCGTCCCGTCGTCGAGTTTAATAAGATATACGTCGTTCGCGCCGGTTTCGATAATCTCGGATAAAAAACCCAGATGAGAACCGGATTCGTCGACCGCCTCCAGCCCGATCAGCTGGTGAAAATAATATTCGCCGGACGGAAGCGGCGGCAAGGACGAGACCGGAACGAATACGAACTGGTTCCGATAGCGGCCCGCCTCGGATTCATCGTTTACATCGTCAAAATTTATTAACAAATACGGCGGTTTCTGACGAACGGTTCTTACGGTCAGCGCCGTTTTCGCTTCGCCGACAAAGAGAACCTTTCCCCGGCGAATCCGCTCCGGGAAATCGGTCATCGGATTAAAAACGACCGCGCCTTCGATTCCGTGCGGACGATGAATCTTTCCGACGCAAACAAACTCAGGCTCACCGTTTTGCGATGAGCCTGACTTAATCATGTTCTGCTTTCTTCGTGAATTCAGCATCATTTTCCCGTAAACATTTAGCGATTCGGCTCTAAAACGTCGAGCGTTACGTTCCGATCGCTGCGGTTCGCGGCAACCCGCAGTAAAACCCGGATTGAATTCGCGACCTTCCCGGATTTCCCGATAATCCGTCCCATATCTTCCTTCGCGACCTGAAGTTCGAGACGTACGCGGTTTCCGCTCCGTTGCTGTGTTACGCGAACGCTGCTTGGGTCATCCACAAGCGAAAGAGCGATGTATTCAACCAAAGCTTTTGTCGAATCATTTTTTCCAGATGCGTTTCGCTGCAATGGTACCCCCTTTTCAGATGACATAAGTCGTTAGGATGCTTTCGCGACCCGAGTCTTCGGATCGACCTTGCGTTCGGCGTAATATTTTTCAGCGTCCGCGAGAACCGTTTCGAGAGCCTCGCCGCCCTTATAGCGGGCGAACCGTTCGTCAAGGCCGACGCTTTTAAATAATTTCGCGACCGATTCGCTCGGCTGCGCGCCGTTTTTCATCCAATGATAAATACGTTCTTCATTAACTTGGAACGTGAAGGGTTCCGTGCGCGGATTATAGCTGCCTAAAATTTCGAGGAAGCGACCGTCGCGCGGCGATTCTTTGTCGGCGGCGACAATTCGGAAAGTAGCCTGGCCCTTTAAGCCGTTGCGTCGTAAGCGAATACGAACCATATCAGATTTAATTCTCCATTCCTTCAACTTATTTCAATTTTTAATTTATTCGCTGTTTTTAGCTCGAGAACGAGGGTTGCGCTGAAGGAGTCGCGCAGGGTCTGAGTCTCCGAGCTGTACATATCAGCGAAACAGATTGGAAAGACCCTTTCCACCTGTTTTTTGCAATGTTTTCATCATCTTCTGCGAATCGCGAAACTGCTTCAACAGTCGATTAATATCCTGAACCTCAGTCCCCGATCCGGAAGCGATCCGCCGTTTTCGGCTCGCGTTCAGGATATCCGGGTTGAGACGCTCTTTCCGCGTCATCGAACTAAGGATCGCCTCGGTCATTTTCAGGCTTTTGTCCGCGGCTTTCGGGTCGATCTGTTTCGCGGCTTGTCCCAATTGGCCGGGAAGCATACCTAAAATCTGTTGAATCGGCCCCATTTTTTTGACCTGCCGAAGTTGATCGGCGAAATCTTCGAGCGTGAACCGACCGGATAACATGCGCCCGGCCTGTTCGACGGATTTTTCGGAAAACGCGGATTCCGCTTTTTCGATTAATCCAATAATATCACCCATTCCCAGAATACGGGAAGATAACCGTCCGGGATCATACGCTTCTAACGCGTCAACGCCCTCGCCCGTTCCTAAAAACTTAATCGGAACGCCGGTAACGGAACGAATAGAGATCGCCGCCCCGCCGCGCGAATCGCCGTCCATCTTGGTCAGAACCAAACCGGTAATCGCGACCGTATCGCGGAAACCCTCCGCAACGTGCAACGCTTCCTGCCCGATCATGGAATCAACGACAAGCAGGACATCCTTCGGCTCGGCAACCTTTTGAATCGCGCGCAATTCTTCCATCAGCTGACCGTCCAGCTGCGACCGGCCCGCCGTATCGATCAGAACGACAGAAAAACCGCCCTTCCGGCCGTATTCCAACGCGCGTCCGGCTAATTCAGGCGGCTTCACGCCATCCTGGTAAAAGACTTCGACGTTTATCCGCTCGCCCAACGTCTGAAGCTGTTTAACCGCCGCGGGTCGGTACGGATCCGCCGCGACCATCAAAACGCGCTCGCCCTGAGCGCGCAGCTTCTTCGCGACTTTCGCCGTATGCGTCGTCTTACCGGAACCCTGAAGCCCGACGAACATCACGACACGCGGTTTCTCGCCGCTCAGGTTCAGCTTCTCAGCCGGACCGAGCGTCTTGATCAACTCTTCATGAACGATTTTGATCACCATCTGGCCGGGGTTCAGCGCTTCGGAAACTTCTGCGCCGACGGCGCGTTCCTTGACCGCGGCGACGAAAGACTTAACGACCGAATAATGAACGTCGGCTTCCAACAACGCGATCCGCACTTCGCGCATCGCGTTGTTAACGTCGTCTTCCGATAATTTTCCGCGCCGCGTTAATCCGGCGAAGACTGAATTTAATCGTTCCGTTAAGTTTTCGAACATTCCCAATCCCGAACCGATGATGATACGGAGACGAGATAAAAAAGCCCGTCCCGTCAGCAAATAACGAAATAATTGTACTAAAGAGCGATTCGATTGTAAAGACTAATCCGTAAAAGAAATGCCTTGCTCATGGCTGCGAATCGGCTCAGCGGCGCGCGCATCCCAAACCAGAACCTCGCTTAATTTCCAGCTTGTTCCCGCTTCCGTCCCTTCGATCCGAAGGAAGCGCGCTTCCACCGGCTCAAAGAAAAATTCGGAATAACTCGAATCGGTCAGCTTCACAGGAAAATATATTTCGCCGTCGGATGACCAGGATATCCGAACCTCGTCCGGAAGGCCGTTGCGCTGAATAACGGTTCGAAGCGTGATCCCGTCTATCGATACTAAATCGGAAAACTCAATCCGCAGCGCGGCCTTCTCTCCTTGCGCCGTCTCGTCAAATTCCCAAAGGGTTTCACGGGCCCAATCGGTCAATTGCGGAACGGCTGCGTTCTCCGCGACGGTCCGAGCCTGGACCGATATCTTTTCGCCGGCAATCAAGCGGTTCGTAACGCGCCGGTAGACCCCATGCAGAGGCAGCCCGTCCGCCGTCAGGCGGTTTACCGGTTCAAACGCCGGAAAGTTAAACGCCCCCGTCGGCTTCCTGCTAAAACTGATAAATAAATAATCTTTTTCCGAATAATCGTCGCTCCAATCGGTAAGATAAATCCGCTCGCGGTCGGAAGCCGGAAAAGCGTTCATGGTATGCGTTAAAAAAGCTCCGTCGGCTGACAATACGATCCGCAGGTTCGGATCCGATTCGATAACGGGTCGAACGGCGTCGCGGCAGCTCACGCACCAGTAATCTTTCTCGAAAAGGACGCGCCGGCTTTTCGGAATCAGCGCGTTAAAATAGACCATCTGGTAAGGATGAAAGCGAATCATCCAAGCGGCAATCACAAGCAAACTGACAGTGATTGCGCCCCATGCAGCAATATAAATTGACTGTCGATCGGAATTGAACATGCGCTCCAGAAACAAAACTGCGAAATAAACTATCCATGGATATACGAAATAAAAATGACGCCAACCGTTATAAAGCGACGAACCCAGAACGATCGCCAAACCGACCGGCGCCGTCGCTAAAATCAACGCTGAAACGTCTTCCCGCGCGGAGATGAGTTTGATCTGGGACCCATTCCTGCTTTCCCGAAAGAGCGAAGAAATTTCGCTGAACGCGCCTCCAATAAAACCGAATAAAACCGGAATCGGCGACGTAATCCCGATCCAAACCGGGAGATAGTGCCATGGCAGTTCGGAATTCAGCGTGACCCTCCCGAAATAAAGTTCGTTCGAAACGTGCGGATAAGCCGAGAACTGCCGAAT
>JASBYO010000032.1 GCA_029983925.1 Flexilinea sp. | reverse complement strand
ACCGCGGCGGCAGGCTAAGATAACTTCGCCTGCCGTCCGTTCATACGAATTTCGCCGGCGGTCGGATGATACAACCCGCACAGAACATTCATCAGCGTTGACTTTCCGGCGCCGTTTTCGCCCAGAAGCGTCAGGACTTCGCCGCGATTTAACGTCAGGCTGACGTCCTTGATCGCGGTAAATGACCCGAATTCCTTGGTAATATGATTCATCTCCAATAACGGTGCGTTGGTCTGGCTCATGTTCTTCCTCCGGTTCCGATTCGCGTTATACCTTAATTCCTTATTTCAATTCGTAATCGATCGTGATCGCGCCTTCGTAAAGCTGATCGTAAACTTTCATAAACGATTCTTCAAGATCTTTCATCGATTCGCCGATCAACCCGATCGATAATACGCCTTCCTTAACGCCCGCTTCGACGACCTCGTTACCGAACGTTCCCGACTGCGCCTTTTCGAGGCCCAACCCGATCAGCGCGACATTGTCGGTAATAATACTGGTCAGGATGCGTTCCGGGTTCTGATCAAGCGATTCGCCCGGCTGAGCGATTCCCCAGCGGTTCTCAAATTCAGACAGCCCTTCGCGAACGCCGACGTCAACCGCGCTCGCCGTCCCGAAGAAAACGTCGACATCGTTCGTCGATACCATCGACATCGCGATTTCTTTTCCCTTCGCCGTGTCGTCCCAGCTGTTCGCCCAGCTGACGGAGACTTCCGCCTCCGGATTGGCGTAAGCGACGCCCTGATGGAAACCGTTGATCGCCTGTTTCGCGGTCGTAATTTCCATTCCGCCGACGAAGCCGACTTTACCGGTCTGGGTCTTCATTCCCGCCAGAGCGCCGGCGAGGAAGCCCATCTGCGTATTGTCGGCTTTGACCGACATGACGTTATCCGCTTTCGCGTCTCCATTGAGAATCAGGAAGTTCGTGTTCGGAAAGCTCGGCGCAACCTCCATAACGGCGTCAGTGAATTCGTTCCCGGGGGCAAATACCAGATCAAAGCCCATATTCGCGTACTCGGTAAAAATCGTCACGTAATCCGTCTGCGCAACGTTTTCGGAATAGGCGGTTTCAAAACCGTATTTTTCGGCCGCGCCGGTCATCCCCGCGTAGCAGGCGCTGTTCCAGCCGCCGTCGGCGATCGGCGTATTCGCGATCATCGCCACGCGCCAGACTTTTTCGCCGTCCGTTTTCGTGTCGGCGCTTGAATCGGCGCTCGCCGGCGCTTCTTCCCCAGCGGCTTCCGCGCCGGCTTCAGCCGTCGGCTCCGCCTTCGGACCGCAGCCGGCAGCCAGGACCAAGACCATAAGAAGGACAAAAACTAAATACATATACCGCTTCATACATAACCTCTTTACTATATCGTTTTTTATCAGGAAAGCGTCTTTACTTTCCTTCCCGAGCGTACGGTTGCCCGTTCGCTTTCGGTTCGTTCGATTGCTTATTCGACATAAGCAAAACAAAGATCGTCATCAAATACGGCAGCATCGACAAAAGCTGGTAAGGAATATCGCGGAAAAGGACCTGGAACCGGAGCTGGACCGCGTCGGCAAGACCGAAAAGGAGCGTCGCTAACAAAACGCCCGCGCCCGTCCAGTTTCCGAAAATAACCGCGGACAGGGCAATAAAGCCGCGTCCGGCGACGACGCCTTCAGCGTACGCGCCGATATAACAGGTCGTCAGATACGCGCCGCCCATACCGGCTAAAAAGCCGCAGATAATACACGAAAGATATTTCGTCTTCGTCACGTTGACGCCCATCGATTCCGCCGCGCGCGGATATTCCCCGACGGCCAGGTAATTCAACCCGGGTTTCGTTCTACGGAAAAACCAAAGCGTAACCAAAACCAGAAACAGCGCAAAGTAGGAAACCGGATGCGCCTTGAACAGGATCGGGCCGATAAACGGAATTTCCGACAGAACCGGAACAGAAAGGTTCCCGATCGTCGCCCCTTTCATCAGCGTCGTCTTCACGCCGAACATCGTCCGCGACAAAAACGTCGAAAGCGCCGGCGCTAAAATATTCAGCGCCATACCGTTAATCGTCTGGCCCGAGCGGAGCGAAATCGTCGAAAAAGCGTAAATCAGGTTCAGCGCGACCCCCGCCAGCGAGCCGGCGAAAAGTCCTAAGAGCGGATTCCCGCTTAGATAACCGACGATAAACCCGACCCCGGCGCCGATCGTCATGATCCCGTCCAGTCCGATGTTGACCATTCCGGCCTTTTCCGAATAAAGCTCGCCTAAACCGGCGAGGAGGAGCGGCGTCGCCATCCGGATCATCGAAACCAGCAAATTCTCCAAAAACGCGAAGTTTAAAATAGTTTCCATCGCTTCTACGCTCCCTTCTCTTTTTTCGCGAACCGCGCGGTAAATTTCTGGAATTCCGGAAGGCTGACAAGCCCGGTCGCCGCGACGGCGAAGATAATAATAATCGCCTGAACAACGTCGACGATCGCCGAAGGAATTCCCGCCCCGACCTGCATCGTGTTCGCGCCGACGCGCAGAACGGCGAATAAATAGGCGACAAAACCGGTCCCGATCGGGTTCAGCTGGCCAATCAGCGCAATCGCGACGCCGTCAAAACCGAACCCCGCGCCGAACCCGCCCATCAGGCGGTAAGAAACGCCTAAAATTTCGACCGCGCCGCCGAGGCCGGCGATCGCGCCCGAGGCGAGGAACGAAAGGATCGTCATGCGTTTGACCGGCAGTCCGTTAACCCGCGCCGCGATCGGGTTGCTCCCGACGACGCGCAAACGGAACCCGCCCGACGTATAATACAGGAAATAATAAACGAAAATCAGCGTCGCCAGCGCAATCACAATACCGAGATGAACGCGCGTCGGCGGCAGGATCCGCGCTAAACGGTCCGCCTGTTCAACGGCTGCCGTTTGCGGAATGTTGGCTTCCATCAGCGGCCCGGCGAAAAGATAGCTCATAAACAGCAGCGCAATATAATTCAGCAGAATCCCGACAATCATCTCGTTCAAGCCGCGGTACGCCTTGAGGAAACCCGGAATCGCGCCCCAGAGCGCCCCCGCGATCATCCCGCCTAATAAACTCAATATCGTATTCGCCGGACCCGAAAACGGGATTACCAGCGTTGAAAGCCAGTTCGAAACAATCGCCCCGGCGATGAATTGACCCTCGATACCGAGATTCAGCATGCCGCACTGATACGAGAAGACGGCCGCCAACCCGGTAAAGATCAACGGCGTCACCTTGACGATCGTTTCGCCGATCGACGGCAAGCTTCCGAACGCGCCGCGGAATAAGTAGCCGTACGCGACGACAGGGTCTTTTCCGATGACGAGGATCAGGATCGCGCCGGTCGCCATCGCCAACAAAATTGAGAAAACTGAAACACCGATTCGTATCAACGTACGCGCGATTTTCATAATTCACTCCGCTACCATATTGTTTGACAACCTAATCTTAACATAAATGGAGCCATTCAAAAACCCGAAAATGTTTATCAATCGGCAGTAACAAATGTAATAAGTTGTATATGACTCATCAGAACTGACGGGCAATTACAAAAAAAGCCCCTCCAATTTTAAGAAGGGGACATCGGTGAAAAAGAAATGTTCAATGAAAATAACCGGCTACAAATCGCCGGATTCTTCCTTCGTCAGCGTAACCGCAAAATTCAATATCGTTTTCGTTTTCGTATCCCACTGATGAACGGTATGATTTTCTGCGTTCACATACGCAAATTTCAGATCAGGCCGGACAAATTCGAAAACGATCTGATCCGTATTGCGGAGTTTCGAATCGGCGAAGATATAATTTTCGATCCAACCGATCGCCGGCCCGTCAAATCGATTTGAAGAAAGCGAGTCATCCTCATCGCAGCCGACGCCGTTTGCGAGCTGGATTCGTCCGTCAAGGATGACGCGGCTGCCCTGAAACGCCGCCGGGACATCGCCGAAAGCGCAAAGCTGGCCGTTGTAAACCGACGGATGAACGAACTCGTCGATGCGCCGGATCTGATATTGGAAAAGCAGGTCGTCATCCGCCGGCTTTTTCCGCAGCTCCATTTTCGTCCGGTTCACGGTCGGCTCGTAGCTCGCGCCGATATAAAACGGGACGTCCTTCAGCGTTTCCGCCAGCCTTTGACCGTCTTCGCCGAAAAACGCCGCGCTGAACCCGACTTCCGCGCGCTTCTCGATACCGCCGTCCGGAAAAGCGTCCGAGCGCGCGAAACGAAGCTTCTGAACGTCCCAGAAGCTGACCATCGCGAATAAAATCGGTTGATCGGCCGGAAGCGGCGACGGCGCGCAGCGATAAATCATCCTGACCGCGCCGCAATCGGACGCATCAATATCGCCCGCTTCCGTCTCTCCGTCGACGAATTCGCAGACCGGCTCCGCCGCCGGATCGCCGGAGCCGTACAGCAGCGTCAGCGTCAGCGCTTCGGGCGTATTTTCGAGCGATTCCATCTCGATCACGATATCGCCGCGGAACGGAATCGTGATCCGCGTCGGCTCGCCCCGCTCGCCCGTCTGCTGCGCAGACGCTCCGCGCCCGGCAATCAGACAGGCAAAGACGGCGACCCCCAAAAACAGGCCCCGCCCCCTTTTTGCACCGTTCATATTCGTAATCCTCCTTAACAACGACTTCACTGCGGCATGAACCGGTCTCGCGTTCACGCCGTCCCGCTTACGACAGGACATCCAAACAATTGCGAAAATCCTTAACGATTATTTTACGCCGTAGAAATCGGGGCGCTGTCATTTCATTGTAATTTCGCAATTATTATTAAATTTCACAGATTATGACTTTCGTCATACGAAAAAAAGCCCTCCCGCAATCTTCGGAAGGGCTTCGACGGAGGTTCGTTTACTGATACGCTTTTTTCTTGGCAGCGGCGATAAAACCGCGGAAAAGCGGGTGGGCCCGGTTCGGACGGCTCTTAAATTCCGGATGGAACTGAACCCCGACGAAGAAAGGATGATCCGGCAGTTCGACCGTCTCCACAATCCTTCCGTCCGGCGACACGCCGCTGACAACCATTCCGTCTTTGGTCAGCATATCGCGGTAATCGTTGTTGAACTCATAGCGATGGCGATGGCGCTCGGAAATTTCCCCGACGCCGTAACAGGCGTACATCTTCGAATCCGGCACGATCCGGCAGGGATACGCGCCCAGGCGCATCGTTCCGCCTTTCGCCGTCGTTTCATTCTGATCCGGCATGAAGTCGATTACCGGATGAGGCGTTCGCTCGGCGAATTCGGTCGAGTTCGCGCCCTCCAGACCGCAAACGCTGCGCGCGTATTCGATCACCGCGATCTGCATCCCCAGGCAAATCCCGAAATAAGGAATATGATTTTCGCGCGCGTACCGCGCCGAAGCGATCTTGCCTTCGATCCCGCGTCCGCCGAATCCGCCGGGGATAATCATCCCGTCGCAGCCGGTAAAAATCCCTTTGGCGGTGTCGGGCGTAACCGTCTCAGAATCGACCCATTCGATCCTGACTTTAACGCCGTTCTCGTAGCCGCCGTGCTTGAGCGCTTCCATGACGGATAAATACGCGTCGTGAAGTTTAACGTATTTTCCGACGAGCGCGATTTTAACCTCCTGCTTACAGTCGGCGATCCGCCCCATCATGCGTTCCCAGTCGCTCATGTCGATAAACGTCGGCGAAATCTTCAGCTCGCGGCAGACGATCTCCGAAAAATGCGCCTTTTCCAACATCATCGGCGCTTCGTAAAGCACGGAAACGGTATCATTCTCGATCACGCAGTCCTGCTTAACGTTGCAGAACATCGAAATCTTCTGCTTAATCCCGTATTCGATCGGCTGGTCGCAGCGCAAAACGATAATCCGCGGATTAATCCCCATGCTCTGGAGCTCTTTGACCGAGTGCTGCGTCGGTTTCGACTTCTGTTCCCCCGAACCGGAAAGATACGGAACGAGCGTAACGTGAATAAAGAGGACGTTATCCGGCCCCTGTTCCAGCCCGATCTGACGGATCGCTTCGATAAACGGCTGACTCTCCATGTCTCCGACCGTCCCGCCGATCTCCGTAATCACGATATCCGCTTCGGACATTTTCCCGACCGAGTAAATAAAATTCTTGATTTCATCCGTGATATGGGGGATGACCTGAATCGTCTGGCCGAGATATTCGCCGTTCCGCTCTTTATTTAATACGTTCCAGTAAACTTTTCCGGTCGTCAGGTTCGAAAAATGGTTCAAATTTTCGTCGATAAAGCGTTCGTAGTGACCGAGATCAAGGTCCGTTTCCGCGCCGTCGTCGGTTACGAAGACTTCGCCATGCTGAAACGGGCTGATCGTTCCCGGATCAACGTTGATATACGGGTCGAGCTTCTGCGCCATGACTTTCATCCCGCGCGCTTTCAACAAACGCCCTAAAGACGCGGCGGTAATTCCTTTGCCAAGTCCGGAAACGACCCCGCCGGTTACAAAAATATATTTTGTCATCTTTGAACCCTCTTCTTCAAGAATAATCCGTCCGATCTTATCATTTGACCCGTTCAATTATAGCTGAAAAAGCAGGGCCGCGATACGGCCGCCGGACTTAATGAGACGCCGGGCGGATCAGGTCATAAATATACAGCCGCTCTCCGCATTTTCGAACGCGGTCCGTTTCCATACCGCAGCTGACATACCGGGCGCATTTATCCCGATCGTCGGTTTCCAGAATAACCGGAACGCCTAACTTCTCCGCTTCTTCAATAACGTAATTCATCATGCGCCGCATATGGCCTTTTTTCTGATATTCGGAACGGACAACCAGCATTTCAATTTTGAGATAATCGCGTTTCGCTTTCCGCATCCGCGTTTCAAGCGTTCCGCCGTCGCGAAAAAACGTCTTCATAAACCGAATCAGATTCCGCCATCCGCCAAGCGCTTTTTTCATGGCGAATATCATGCGGATACCCTCCGAAAACCGCACGGACGGGCCATTCCGACCGGTATACATCAGGAATCCCTCCCGGTTTTCGCTCGTCGCGTATAAAATTCCGCTGCGGTAGCCGGCTTGAACGATACCGTCCATGTAAGTAAACATTTTTTCCCGATCCGGCAGGAATATAAACAGCCCGCGATCCTCCGGATTATATTCGTAATCAAAGTATGCGTCGGTAATTTGTCGGGA
Source organism: Flexilinea sp. (assembly GCA_029983925.1). Taxonomy (GTDB): domain Bacteria; phylum Chloroflexota; class Anaerolineae; order Anaerolineales; family Anaerolineaceae; genus Flexilinea. The sequence continues at coordinate 18,400 of JASBYO010000032.1, read as the reverse complement.
TATCTCCTCAAGCTCAGCTTCCGTTAATCCTTGTAATCGAATCATGATCTATCCTTTCGATGAGTTAGCGTAATATAACTTACGGCGACTGTAAATTATAACTGAAAGTCCGACTGAAACGGCATGACGATCCTTTTGAACCGCTGTCTTTTCCGATTCATCCCGAGAAAAGCGTCCGACGAAATACAATCCGTCAGGACAGCGCGCCCTAATCGGGGGCGTACCTGAACGGGTCCGCGATCCGAACGCAGTCCATCCTAAAGAAAATCCTCGCCAGGGCAGGCATTATCTGCGAAACGATACGTCATAAAGCGATACGCCGAAGACGAGGAAAAATGATCGAAGCGAACCTGAAAAGCGGCGAAAACCGTAGAGGAAGGTAAGCGAAAGCGCTTCCGGACGGGAAAGCCCAAATTTCCGCCTCGTTCCGAATTCCGAACGACGGCAGGACCCAATCGCATAAAACCCGCTGACCCGACTCGCGCTATCGCGCATGGAACGCTCAGCGCCGGATCTCCGAATTCTCCGCTCCGACTATCATCCTGCAGCGGCGGCGCGCGAGCCGGGCGGGAATACGATATAATCCATTGCGGAGGAAAACCGCATGATCAAACTCGGGCTCACTTATGAACAAAGCGAAATCGTAAACGAGACGAACGTCGCCTCCGCTCTCGGATCGGGCAATTTAGCGGTTTATGCGACCCCGGCGATGATCGCGCTGATGGAACGCGCCGCCTGGGCCGCGGTCCAGCCGCAGCTTGAGGAAGGCTGGACAACGGTCGGAATTTCGGTCAACGTCCGCCATCTGGCGGCCTCTCCGATCGGGATGAAAATCCGCGCCGTCGCTGAAATAAGCGCCGTCGATCGAAAGAAAATTTCTTTTAAAGTCGAGGCTTTTGACGAAGCGGGTAAGATCGGCGAGGGAACGCATGAGCGAGTCGCGATTCAAGCCGCCGAATTCGTCCGTAAAACCGCCGGGAAACGCCGAACCGAATAAAAAGAACACGGGAAGAGACTAAAACCGCAAACGATGAAAAATAATTTTGAATTTGACCTGATCGCGACGGACGGGAACGCCCGCGCCGGCATTTTCTATACCCCTCACGGCGCGATCGAAACGCCGATTTTCGCGCCGGTCGGAACACAGGCAACGGTAAAATCGCTGACCTCGCGTCAGCTCGAAGAAGAAGGCGTTTCGTTTATCCTTTCAAACACGTATCATCTTTACTTACGCCCGGGCGACGAACGGATCGCAGCGTTCGGCGGCGTCCATGGTTTCATGAACTGGAAAGGACCGATCCTGACCGACTCCGGCGGCTTTCAGGTGTTCTCGCTGAACGAGCTGCGGAAAATCGACGAACAGGGCGTAACTTTCCGGTCGCACCTCGACGGATCCAAACACCGTTTCACGCCTGAAAAATCGATCGCGATTCAGGAAAACCTCGGCGCCGATATTATTATGGCGTTCGACGAATGCGCCCCGCCGCACGATTACCGCTACAACGTTTCAGCCATGAACCGGACCCACCGCTGGCTCGAACGCTGCTTAAAAGCGAAAACGCGTCCGGATCAGGCGCTGTTCGGGATTATTCAGGGCGGTATCTTCGCCGATTTACGCGAAAAATCGGCCCGTTTTATCGTCGAAATGGATACGCCCGGCGTCGCGATCGGCGGATTATCGGTCGGCGAAACGAAAGCCGAAATGAACGCCATGCTCGACGTCTTGGCGCCGATCCTGCCGCCGAATAAACCTCATTATTTAATGGGCGTCGGCTCGCCGGAAGACCTTGTCCATGGCATCCGGCGCGGCGTCGATATTTTCGACTGCGTGCTGCCGACCCGCCTCGCCCGCCACGGCGCGGCGATGACCCGCCGCGGGCAAATGAACCTGGTCAATCAGCAGTACCGCGACGATCCGCGCCCGATCGTCGAAGGCTGCACCTGTTATACCTGCGCGAATCACAGTCGGGCCTACATCCGCCATCTCTTCCGAGCGAAAGAACACCTGTCCGGAACGCTGCTCTCGATTCATAATATTCATACGCTGATGACGATCGTCCGCGACGCGCGGAAAGCGATCCTCGCCGGGAAATACGACGATTTCGCGAATGAATTTTTAGCCGGGTACCCGGAAAAACCGTAGAGAAAATAAGAAAAATCAGCGTACCGGAATTCTCTTTCGATTCAGAGTATCGAATAGAAAGTTCCCGAATGCTGATCCCGAAAATCAGCCGAGCGATCCCCGCGAGCTTCATCGGCATCGCCTTCGTCAACCATTGGCACAAAAAAGGCGATACATGGCAGAAGCAATGAAAGCCTCGGCGTTCATATGACAAAGCGGATTGATCTTGAATAAGAGCCGACAGAAATTAGAATAGCGATTTATCCGAAGAAGTAAGCGAGAAATCAGTTATCCGAAGATCTTTCCGAATCTTCCGCTTCCAGCCCGGCAAGGAACTTCCGATCCGCCGCCGACAGCTCCGCCCGCGCCAATAAATCGGGACGTTTCGCGCGCGTCCGCTTGAGCGACTCCTGACGCCGCCAAGCCGCGATTTTAGCATGATTCCCGCTTAATAAAACTTCCGGAACGGCCCATTCGCGATAAACCGCCGGGCGGGTATAGTGCGGATATTCGAGCAGCGTTTGCGCGTGCGAATCGTCATAAGCGCCGGCCGGATCGCCTAAAACGCCGGGGATGTTCCGGCTGACGGCGTCAATCAGCGCCAGCGCCGGGAGCTCTCCGCCCGTCAAAACAAAGTCGCCGATCGAAATCTCGTCCGTAGCCAGATGCTCCCGGATACGCTCGTCAAACCCTTCATAACGCCCGCAGATCAGCGCGATTCGCGGATAACGGGCCAGCTCGGCCGCGATCTGCTGATTGAATACCCGTCCCTGAGGCGTCATCAGGATCACAGGACAGCCGGGCGGCGTTCCGAGGACCGCCTCGACAGCGTCGAATACCGGTCCGGCCTTCATAACCATCCCGCCGCCGCCGCCGAACGGCGGTTCGTCGGTAATATGATGCTTATCCGTCGCCCAATCGCGGATATTGTGGAGATCGACCGCGATCCGTTCGGTCTCGATCGCTTTCGCCAGGATACTCGCCGAAAGATACGCCGGAAAAACTTCCGGAAGAAGCGTAAAAATTTCGAATTTCATGCCCTAATTCTACTTTTGAGCGGACGCTTTGTAAAATTACGCGGCTTGAACCTTTTTTACCCGCGCCGATGTCCCTGTAAGAGTTTTATTAGAAATGCTTTAACATGCTTGACATTCGTTCTCAGTGCTTGTATGATAGATTTATCGTTAGCACTCTGAATTTTAAGTGCTAAAACTGCAAAAAATTGTAACGAAATCGTTTGATGGAGGATTGTAATGAACTTAAAACCGTTGGGGAATCGCTTGGTTGTCGAACCGATCGAAGAACAGGACATCACCGCCGGAGGCATCGTTTTACCGGAAACCGCTAAAGAAAAGCCGCAGAAAGCTACTGTCTTGGCCGTCGGCGCCGGGGAACGCAACGACAAAGGCGAACGCGTCGCGCTCGACGTCAACGTTAACGACGTCGTTCTTTTCGCGAAATATTCCGGAACGGAAATCAAAATTGACGGCAAGAAGTACTTGATTCTGCGCGAATCTGACGTACTGGCGATCGTTCAGTAATCAATCAACTAATTAATCATTTCGAAGGGAAAGTATACTCATGGCAAAACAATTATTATTCGGCGAAGACGCTCGAAAAAAACTTAAGGTCGGTATCGACGCGGTCGCGAACGCGGTTTCCACAACGTTAGGACCGAAAGGCCGAAACGTCGCGATTGAACAGAAATTCGGTTCCCCGACGATTACCCATGACGGCGTTACCGTCGCGAAAGAAGTTGAATTACCCGATCCGTTCGAAAACATGGGCGCGCAGCTCCTCAAAGAAGCTTCCGCCAAAACGAACGACATCGCCGGCGACGGTACGACGACCTCGACCGTTTTAGCCCACGCGATCGTCAGCGAAGGTCTGAAAACCTTAGCCGCCGGCGCGAATCCAATGCTCCTCAAACGCGGAATTGAATTAGCCGCGAAAGTCATCGCCGACGACATCCGCGCCCAGGCGATCGAAGTCACAACCAAAAACGATATCGCCAACGTCGCGACGATCTCCGCTCAGGACGAACATATCGGCAGCCTCATCGCCGACGTCATGGATAAAGTCGGTAAAGACGGCGTAATCACCGTTGAAGAATCCAAAGGCCTCGAATTTGAAACCGAATACGTCGAAGGGATGAAATTCGACCGCGGTTATATCAGCTCGTATTTCATGACGGATACGGATAAGATGGAATCGGTTATCAACGATCCGTATATCCTGATCTACGATAAGAAAATCTCCGCCGCGCAGGATCTCGTTCCGATCCTCGAAAAACTCGTCCAGACCGGGAAACGCGATATCGTTATCATCGCCGAAGATATCGACGGCGAAGCGCTCGCGACCCTTGTCCTGAACAAACTGCGCGGAATGCTCAACGTTCTCGCGATCAAGGCCCCGGGCTTCGGCGATCGCCGCAAGGCCATGCTCCAGGATATCGCGATCCTGACCGCCGCCCAGGTTATCAGCGAAGAAACGGGACGCAAGCTGGATTCCGTTCAGATCGCCGACCTCGGCCGCTGTGAAAAAGTCATCTCCGATAAGGAAAATACGACGATCGTCGGCGGCCGCGGCGACAGCAATGAAATCAAAGCCCGCGTCGATCAGATCCGCGCCGAAATCGAGAAAACGACGAGCGATTACGACCGCGAAAAGCTCCAGGAACGCCTGGCGAAACTCTCGGGCGGCGTTGCGATTATCCGCGTCGGCGCCGCGACGGAAGTCGAACTGAAAGAAAAGAAACATCGCGTCGAAGACGCCCTCTCCGCGACCCGCGCGGCCGTCGAGGAAGGGATCGTCCCGGGCGGCGGCGTCGCGCTCGTCAACGCCAGCGCCAAAGTCGCCGATCTCAAGGATAAAACCGACGACATCCAGACCGGTATCAATATCGTCCGCAAAGCGCTCGATTGCCCGATGCGCAAGATCGCCGAGAACGCCGGCCGCGACGGATCCGTCATCGTCAACAACATCCGCGCCCAGCAGAAGACGAAGAAATCGAAACAGATCGGTTACGACGTCCTGAAAGACAGCTATATCGACATGGTCGAGGGCGGCATCATCGATCCGGCGAAAGTTACCCGCGGCGCGCTCGAAAACGCCGCTTCGATCGCGGCGATGATCCTGACGACCGAAGCGCTGGTCACGGAAATTCCCGAACCGGCGAAACCGGCCGCTCCGGCGATGCCCGAATATTAATATCGGAAAATCTCCTGACGAAACGAAAAGACTCATGCCTTGGCATGGGTCTTTTTATTCGCGCCGTCGGAAAGATTTATCATCGTTCAGCCGTCCCAAGCGACGCCGACAATAAAACCGCATGATAAAATAGGCGTTGCGGCTCGGATTCCCGAGCGCTTCATGAATCCGGACGATTCCCAAAACCGCTCCCGAACATGAAATCACATTCGTACAAAGGAAACGGATGAAAAAAATGAAAATCGCTGTCTTAGCCGGAGGGAATTCCGCCGAACGGGATGTATCCTGGGCTTCCGGCTGTAAAATCAGCAACGCGCTGGCCGACTCAGGTTACGCGGTAGCGCTTCTCGACGTCTGGCTCGGCGTCGAATTAAACGGTAAAACGGCCGGCGAATTATTCCTCGCTCGGCCCGAATATCGGGATTACGCGTTCCAGGTTCCGCGGACGCCGCCGAACCTGGAAGAATTAAAATCGCGCCGCAGTCCGCATTGCGCCGGATATTTCGGGCCGAACGTTTTAGACGTTTGCCGCGCCGCCGACGTCGTCTTTATCGCCCTGCATGGCGCGGCCGGCGAAAACGGCCAGCTTCAGGCAACGCTCGGGCTCCTCGAAATCCCGTTTACAGGAAGCGATTTTGCCGGCTGCGTCGTCGCGATGGATAAACATCTGGCGAAACGGCAGATGCGCTCCGCAGGTCAGCGAACGGCCGATTGGCTTTATTACCAACGCTGCGAAGACATCGACGAAGAGACCGTACGCGAAAAAATCGGTTTCCCCTGTGCGGTAAAACCGCCGCGCGGCGGATCGAGCATCGGAATCAGCCTGCCGCAGAACGCCGGCGAATTCAGGGAAGCCGTTCAAAAGGCAGTCAGCGCGGACGCCGGCGGCAGCGACGGCGACATCTTAATCGAAAAATATATTCAGGGACGGGAATTCTGCGTCGGCATATTAGACGGGAAAGCCCTTCCGCCGATCGAAATTATCCCGCGCTACGGCTGGTTCGATTACGAATCAAAATATCAAAGCGAACGAACGAACGAAGTCTGCCCGGCGGAAATAACGGACGAACTTACGGCGGCGCTGCAAGCGGCCGCGCTCGCGGTTCATAAAGCGCTCCACCTCGGTTTTTACTCGCGCGTCGATTTCAAAGTCGACAGCGCCGGAACCTTCTACTGCTTGGAAGCGAATACGCTGCCGGGGATGACCCCGACCAGCCTGCTCCCGCAGGAAGCCGCCGCGGCCGGAATCCCGTACGAACAGCTATGCGATATGATCGCCAAAGACGCGATCCGGCGTCGATCTGAAAAAGCGTCAAATTAAAGGAGGGAACATGATTGATTTTGAAAATCGGCCTTGGGGACGCTGGGAAGAATACCTATTCGAACCTTCATACCGCGTCAAACGGATTTTCGTATTTCCGGGGAAACGCCTTTCGCTCCAGTATCATAACCTGCGCGCGGAAGTTTGGGTCATCGTCCAAGGCAGCGCGCTTATCACCTTAGGCGAAAAGCAGTTCCAGGCAAAAGCCGGAGACGTTATCCAAATCGAAAAAGGCCAGCTCCACCGCGTTGAGAACAACACGAACGAAACAATGGTCTTCGTTGAAACGCAGATCGGAATCTGCCCCGAGGACGATATCGTCCGCGTTCAAGACGATTTCGGTCGGGCGTAAAGAACGACAGCGGTTATCAGTTATCAATTATCCCAACGCGCGGAGAATCCGGATAGGAACGATCCGGATCCGTTCCGGTTGGCTGAAGATAATCCCGATCGGGAAAATCGAAAGAGGACGTCCCGAAAGTCAGCCGTTTCAGGCATCCGAGAAGGTACGGAACGGTTTCTCGGACTCGGAACGCCCTCTTTTTTTATCAAATCTCCGTAAAAATCGCTCCGTCAGCACCAGTTCAGACGATCTACGGCCGCCTTTTCGATCTCCAGACCCTGCTTATAGACTTTGATAAAATCCTTGAACCCGGCGATATCTGATTCGTCCGGATTCAAAACAGTTTCTTCCATGTTTGCGAAAACTTCCGCCGCCAGGAATTGATCCAACGTCTCGCCCTGTTTCTTCCGCCGGCAATAAGCCGCCAACAACGCTACGCCCCATGCGCCGCCCTCTCCGGCGGTATCCATTACGGACACCGGCGTTTCCAGCGCGGCCGCCGTGAATTTTTGTCCGACGCCTTTCGTCTTATAGAAACCTCCATGGCCCAACAGTTTATCGATTCGAACATTCTCCGCTTTCAACGTTTCCATGCCGATTTGGAGCGCGCCCAACGCTGAAAATATCAGGGAACGCATAAAGTTCGAAAGGTTCAGATTGCTGTTCGGCATGCGGATAACGAGCGGACGCCCTTCATCAAAACCCGTAATCGGTTCGCCGGAAAGATAGTTATACGAAAGAATTCTTCCGCAATCCGGATCCCCCGTAAGCGCGGCGGAATAAAGCGTCGTAAACAATTTATTTTTATCGACTTCGAGACCCATCATTTTAGAGAAATCGGCAAAAATGCGGGTCCACGCGTCGATGTCGGACGTGCAGTTATTACAGTGGACCATTGCGACCGGGGAACCGGACGGCGTCGTAACAATATCGATTTCCGGATAAACTTTCGAAAGATCTTTTTCCAAGACGACCATGGCGAAAACCGATGTCCCCGCGGAAATATTCCCGGTCCGTTCGCCAATGCTGTTGGTCGCCGTCATCCCCGTTCCGGCGTCTCCTTCCGGCGGACAGAACGGGATACCGGGCGTCAGCGTTCCGCTCGGATCCATCCATCGCGCCCCCTCCGGCGTCAGCGTCCCCGCCGCTTCGCCGGCGACCAGAACTTCAGGCAGAATAGTCCCTAATTTCCACTTGAATTTTTTCTCCGAAACAATCGCATCGAACCTCGCGATCATTTCAGCGTCATAATCTTTTGTTTCGCTGGCAATCGGGAACATTCCGGACGCGTCGCCGATTCCGAGAACTTTCTTCCCGGTTAAACGCCAATGAACATATCCGGCTAAAGTAGTTATAAATGACACCTCGGACACATGAGGCTCATTATTCAGAATTGCCTGGTAAAGGTGCGCGACGCTCCAGCGCAGCGGGATATTAAAGTTAAATTCCTTAGTCAGCAGTCCGGCGGCCTGTTCGGTCGTCGTATTCCGCCAGGTCCGGAACGGAACCAGTAATTTATCCGACGAATCGAACGCAAGATATCCGTGCATCATCGCCGAAATTCCGATTGAGCCGAACTTCGTTAGCCTAACGTCATACTTTTTTTCAACGTCTTTACATAAGTCGCGGTAACTGTCCTGAAGCCCGCGTTCAACGTCGTCTAAGGAATAGGTCCAAATACCGTTTACGTATTCGTTCTCCCAGCTGTAACTGCCTGAGGCAAGCGGCTGATAGTCCGAGCCGATCAGAACAGCCTTGATTCGGGTCGAACCAAACTCAATACCTAAGGAAGTACCGCCTTCGATTATTTCACTTTTGATTCTCGCCAGATCCATCTCAAAATCTCCTTTTCAGCTTGTTTAACGTTGACCGTAATAAGCGTTCGCGCCATGTTTTCGCGAATAATGCTTATCGAGAACATAACGGGGCGCTCCCGAACAGTCCGGCGTTAACGAAACCGTCAAAAACGCCATTTCCGCAACGCACTCCAACACGACCGCATGATAGACCGCCTGCTTCGGGTCTGTTCCCCATGAAAAAGGCCCGTGGTTTTTTACTAAAACCGCCGGAACCGAAAGCGGGTCGGCCGCGCCGATCGTTTCAGCGATCACCTTTCCGGTATTCAGTTCATAATTCCGCTGAACTTCGTCAATCGTTAGATCCCGCGTACAGGGAACGTCTCCATAAAAATAATCTGCATGGGTCGTGCCTAACGCTTTGAGCGGAATACCGGCTTGCGCGAAGGCCGTCGCGAATTTTGAATGCGTATGAACGATTCCGCCAATCGCGGGGAACCGTCGATACAGCTCCAAATGGGTCGGCGTATCGGACGAAGGCTTCAATGAACCTGACACGCGCTCGCCGCTTATCAGATCGACAACGACCATATCGTCGGCTTTCATCCGGTCATAATCGACGCCGCTTGGCTTAATAATAACCAGATTTTTTTCCCGGTCAATCCCGCTGACATTCCCCCAAGTGTAAATAACGACTCCTTTAGATTGAAGTTCCATATTCGCTTCATATACGTCTTGTTTTAACTTCTCGAGCATATCGATTTCTCTTTCACTCATACAAAATCGGCGCAAACGCATCAGCCGAAACGGTTATTTTTGCTTACCCGCCAAATCAAACATCAATTTATTTTAGTTTCCAAGCCAAATCGGAAAAGAAAAGCTGCTGTTTGAGATTTTCGACGGTCGTATCCTTCGTAATATGAACAAATTCGATTCCCATCATCTCCGCCCAGTCTTCCATCATTTCCGCAGTCGCACTATAACTCAGCACCGAATGATGCGCCCCGCCGGCAAGGATCCAGCAGTGCGTGCCGACAAGAAGATCCGGTTCAGGACGCCACATGACGCGCGCAACCGGCAAACTCGGCATTTTCAAAGTCGGCGTTACCGCTTCAACGTCATGAACGATCAAACGGAAGCGGCCGCCGATATCGATCAACGTAATCAGAACGGCTTTACCGGCCTTTCCTTCGAAAACCAACCGCGCGGGCGGATTCCGATCGCCGATCCCGAGCGGATGGACTTCGATCTTCGCTTTCCCGGACGCGATGCTCGGACAAACTTCAAGCATATGCGCGCCCAGACAAAGTTCTTTCCCGGGTTCGAGATCATACGTGTAGTCTTCCATGAACGAAGCGTCCGAACGATCCTTCGTCATTTGTTTAACAATATGCGTCAACGCGGAAATTTTCCAATCCCCTTCCGCGCCGAATCCATACCCTAAAGACATCAGATGCTGGGAAGCTAAACCGGGCAGCTGATCCATACCGTATAAATCTTGAAAAGTATTGCAGAAAGCGCTCGCGCCTTCGCGTTCGAGGATTCGTTTAATCGCGATTTCCATTTTCGCTTGATATCGAACCGATTCGATATCGTCCGTGTTTACTTCATAAGAATTTTCATAATCCTTAAAAAGATCGTCGACTTCAGGCTCCGCAACCTTGCTGATTTCTTCGGCTAAAGAGCCGACGGGCCAGGTGTTAACCTGCCAGCCGAACTTAAGCTGCGCTTCGACTTTATCGCCTTCGGTAACGGCGACTTCGCGCATGTTATCGCCGAAACGGACTACTTTCAAACGCTTACTGACGCGGAATCCGATAGCGGAGCGCATCCAGCTGCCGATTTTTTGCCGGACGGGTTCGTCCTGCCAATATCCGACGACAATCTTCCGCGCAGACCGCATCCGCGCGTCAATAAACCCGTGTTCCCGGTCGCCGTGAGCGGATTGATGCAAATTCATAAAATCCATATCTATTTCAAGATCCGGAATATTTCGCCCAAACTGCGTATGCAAATGCAGGTACGGTTTTTGTAAAAGCGAAAGCCCGTTAATCCACATCTTCGACGGGCTGAACGTATGCATCCAGACAATAATACCGGCGCAATCGTCATTATAATTGGCTTCTTTTACAATCCGCGTAATTTCTTCGGCCGTTTTTACCACTTGCTTGCAAACAATTTTGCAGTCGGCGGGAAGAAATTCGGACGCGCCTAACCCCGCGGCGATTTTCTCGGCGTCATTCGCTACCTGACGGAGCGTCGCCTCGCCGTATAAATATTGCGAACCGACGACGAACCAGAACTCGTTGTTTTTGAAATCAATCATTTTTCCTCCAATAAACGTTTTTTATCTAATTATTGTTTCAGGCCGTTTTTATCGGACGGCGAAATTTTTTCAGCGGCGTTCAGCGGCTGCCGCGTCAAAATATCAAAATTAGCAAAATTGCTTTTTATTTTTTCATCTATCTTTTCATCCCTCGATTTCACCTCAATTTCATCAAGTAAAATAGGATAAAAGAGGTTGATATCCATGTATTCCCGGTCAAAACCCAAAATAACGATCCGCGACATCGCCGAAGGCTGCAACGTTTCAATCCAAACCGTTTCCCGCGTCATCAATAATCGGCCTGACGTCTCTCCTTCCACAAGGGAGAAAATCGAAACGTTTATCACGAAGTCCGGTTACCGCCCGAACGCGGTCGCCCGCAGTTTAGTTTCCAGACAAAGCAAAACATTGGGCGTAATTATCGGCGGATTACGATACATCAGCGTCGGATATACGCTGAACGGAATCAACGAGGCCTGTGAAAAAGCCGGATACTCGCTAATTATCAAAGAGCTTCTCGAAATTGACTCGGCCGATATTACCCCGCTGATTCTCAACATGGTCGAAAAACAAGTTGAAGGAATCATCTACGCGGCGCCCGATATTAACGACAACGTATTCAATTTTCAATCCCGGCTCCCAGCCTCCTGCCCGCCGATTATTTTCATTAAGAGCAAACCGAATCCCAAATTTACGACGATCAGTATCGACAACTACGGCGGCGCTTGCAAAGCTGTGGAACATCTGATCGCGAACGGTTGTAAACATATCGGTCATATTTCCGGACCGTTATCTTGGCTTGAAGCCCGCGAACGGAAAAAAGGCTGGGAAGACACCTTAAAGAAACACGGACTTGAACAAAACGCTTTTAGTTGCTTTGAAGGCGATTGGACAGGCGAAAGCGGCATAGAGTTATTCCCTTATTTATTGCAGCGCTATCAGAATCTCGACGGGCTATTCGTCAGCAACGATGAAATGGCGATGGGCGTTATTCGCTATGCGAATTCCATCGGGCTGAAAATTCCCAAAGACGTCTCTGTTGTCGGATTTGACAATCAGAAAGAAGGCGCGTTCTTTTCCCCTTCGATTACAACTGTCTCCCATCCGCTGCGGGAGATGGGCAAATTAGCGACGACGACCATGATTTCCATTCTGGAGAACGAAGAAGAATTTTATCAGCCGCTCCAGATCAAACTCGAAACAAGCCTGATTATTCGAGAAAGCTCCCATTCCGTTCGTCAAACTTAAGCGTCCCTGATTGATTGGGGTTCGAGACAATAATATCGTAGCTGTGTCCTTCCTTTTTTCGTAGATAAGGCAAACGCGCTGCTTTTTATTTAATTACCTTAATCGCTTTACGATCAATCGTCAGCGCGACAACCGCCAAAAAGATAGCTCCTTTAATTAATTGTTGGATCGCGGTATCGTACCGCAGCATTACCAAACCGTTATTCAAAATCGAATAAATCAACGTCCCGATAATAATATTCGAGAAACGGACCTTAGATCCGCCGGAAATCGGCAAGCCGCCCAAGACCAACGAAATCAATATCTGTGTCTCAAGCTGGTTGCCGGCGGTCGCGGTAATCGAACCGACTTTAATAACGTTCAGAAAAGCGGCGAAACCGGTGATCGCGCCCGCGAGCACAAAGATCAGAAATTTAACCCGATCAGTCCGAATCCCGGAAAACCGGGCCGCCTTTTCGCCGGCGCCGATCGCTTTTAACTGGATCCCGAGTCCCGTATACTGAAATACGAAAAAGAGAATCGCCAGTACGGATACCATGATGATATTTTTCAGACTGTCGATATTCAATTTCGTAATCGATTGCGACGCGGCTATCGGGGCGTTCGTCGTAAAATATGCGCAGAAACCTCTGAAAAGGAACATCGAACAGATCGTCACGATAAACGAGGGAATTTTAAACCGCACGTGGAAAAGACCGTTGAATGCGCCGATTGCCGCTCCGGAAAGAATCCCCGCGATAATCGCGAGAGGAATACTTTGAAACGACAGCCAACTGATTACAATTGAAACGATTCCCAGAATAGAGCCTTGCGAAAAATCCAGCCCGCCCGCCGTCATAATTAAGAAAACGCCGCTTGCCGCGATCATCGGGACATAAACTTGGCTCAATATCAATTTAGCAGCAGCGGGTTTCATAATGCGCCCTTCCGTCAGGGTTGCAAAAACGATAAAAATAACAACCAACCCAATAAACGGGAAAAATTCACGAATCATCTTATCGAAATTCGCGTTCCGGCTTTTTCGCGCTCCTTCACTTATCGTATACGTAGATTGCTCTGTCATTTTTCTTCACCTATACCATCTTCGCAATTAAATCTTCTTCATTAAGATCCTGATTCCTGAAGAACTCGCCGTTCAACGAACCGTTTTTCATGACAATAATCCGATCGCACATTCCGATCAGCTCCAAGATTTCCTCGGAAATCATAATGATCGATTTTCCTTCGTTCCGAAGTTCATTCATTAAATTATAAATATCGGCTTTAACTTTCACGTCTATGCCGCGCGTCGGGCTGTCCAGAACCATAATATTCGATCCCTTCCCGAGCCAACGCGCTAAAACGACTTTTTGCTTGTTTCCGCCGGAGAGCTCCGAAATCGATTGGTCGATTCCGGTCATTTTTACGCTGATCCTTTCAGCGTTTTTCCAAGCAAAATCGTCAAGATTTCGCTTAAATAACAAACCGTTTTTCTTAAGATCCTGTCTGGACGGTAAACAGATATTATCGCGAATACTCGTATTGCTTACCAAGGATTCGTTGTCGCGATCCTTCGAAGCATAGGCGATGCTGTTCGCAATTGCGTCCGGAATCGAATTAATTTCTTTCCCGCTCGCGAGCGTAACCGTTCCGGTCCGATGATACGACCCAGCGAAAAGCGCCTTGCCGAGTTCATGCATCCCGCATTCGCTCAGCCCGCCGAATCCCAATATCTCGCCTTTATGAAGATCGAAATTAATATTCGAAAAATGATCCGGGACGCCGAGATTCCTGATCTTTAATACGACGTCGTCCGATTGATTTCCGTCGTAATCGGTACGGTAATACCGATTTCCTAATTCCCGTCCGACCATGAGGCGGCGCAAATCATCTTCTGTAACCGTTTTAGTAATTACCGTATCAATCAACTCGCCGTCCCGCAAGACCGAAATCCGATCCGTATGCGCGATGACCTCGGTTAAATCGTGGGAAATAAAAATAACCGTACGTCCGTCAGCCCGGATACGGTCCATCAATTCGTAAAGCTCTAACCGCCCTTCCTGACTAAGCGCTGTCGTCGTCTCGTCAACGACGACGATCTTCGGCTTAAAATAAGTAGACTTGACCATCTCAATTAATTTTCGGTCTTCGAAGTTATAGTGATCGATAACCACGTTCGCCAAAATCCGATCAAAACCGAAATCATTAAGCAGGTTTTGCGCTTCACGGTTCATCAAGCCGGTATTCTTTACACCGAATTTAACGAATCGATCCTCGTTGCCAAGAAAAATATTTTCGGCTACGGTAAGCCCGCTCACGGTGCCGGTTTCCTGAACGATAATTGAAACGCCCTTTCGATTCGCTTCAATTTGATTCCTGGCCTTATATTCCGTCCCGTCTAAAATGAATCGACCCGAATCGATTGGATAAATTCCGCAAAGCATAGAAGAAAAAGTGGACTTTCCCGATCCGTTTTCGCCGATAAGTCCGTGAATCTCCCCTTTTTGGATTGAGAGCGAAACGTTGCGTACCGCCTTCGTAATACCAAAGGATTTACAAATATTTTCAGTAACGAGAATTATATTATCCGATGAGTCCGCCATAGAATCCTTCCTTACTTGACAACGGCCCCTTCTTCAGGTCTGGCTGTCAGCGTCACAATGATCAAAAGTGCAGCTCCTGTGACAACGTTTTGAATCGTTGTCGGCGCTCCGATCGCGATAAATCCGTTAAAAATAATCGAAATAATAAACTCGCCGATCATAATTGCCGTAATAGGAATTCCATACTTCCGAAACGCCAATCCTAAAAACGTACCCATCAAAGGGGTAAAGTTGCGTCCCATCGACTCCATTCCGGTAATAGCCGTCATCGACCAGCCGTAACTTACCGTAAGAACAGCCATAATACCGACAAAAAAATGGGTCAGGATAAAGCCGATCAATTTGTATTTATCAACGTTAATCCCCATATTTTTCGCGACGTATTCATTGCTGCCAATCGCGTAGCAATAGGTTCCGATTTTCGTGTTCCTCAGGATAAAGATCGTCAGCAAAAATGCGGACACCGCCAAAATAATACTCGCCGGCGCTTTTCCGAAAGCCCGCAGCCCGACCGCCAAAGTCTGCTTCTTCCCGCCCGCGATAAAGTACGCTGCGCTTTCAAATATCAGCATCAAACCGACGGTGACGATGATTGAAGGAATCTTCAATTTTATGTATAAGAAACCGTTGAGCAATCCGATCATTGTTCCGCAGGCAATACTGCCGATCAGCAAGCCCGGATAACCGAAATACGTCGATACGATAACGCCTACGACCGAGGATAGAATGATGTTTGCGCCGATACTGAAATCAAACAGACCCATCACAACAATAAAATACAGGCCGCAGCCGCCAACAGAATAAATAATACTGGATAAGAAATAATTACTTAGATTAGAGAGACTTCCGAAATTTTCGGGGGCCAATGTTTTAAAGAAAACCCAAAAAAATATCGCGATAAGTAAAAGGATAATTACCCCGTATAAAGGTCCGACGGCGATTTTCCTTTTAAGATTTTCGAATCGAACGTTCAAATTCATATGGTTTCCCTTGATTAGTTACCGTATATCAGACACAGAAATCATTCCGATAGAATCGCATCGCAGCTGAATCATCTTTACGTAAACGCAAGGCTGAATCCGCCCTCGCGAACAGCCTTACGTTTACATAATAACTTAATCCGAACTATCTTTTATTTATTACTGTGTCGTTCGACAACGTCGGCGACGGAAAGCTTATTACAAGTTTCAGCCAACTCTTCAAAGCTGTAATCGGCCATGGCCATAATCTCATCCGCCGTATATGGGAGCGCGTCTCCCGTGAAAAATTCCGCGTATTTAGCGTAATCGTCTGACGACGCGACAAACATATACGGGAAAATAATTTCATAAAAACCGGTATCAGAAGTCTCGTATTTACCTTTAACCGTATTGTAAACCATCATGAAAGCAAAGAACGGATCCGCATAATGACCGCCGGATTCAACCGACATCGCGCCTTTTGCAAGCTGTTCGTCAAGATCGGGCAAGAAATCCGTTGAGGCGACTTGGATTTTCCCAGTTAAACCGAGACCGTCGATCGCAGCCAACGCGCCGATCAACGTATCGCCGCCGCCGCCGGCAGCAATAAACGCGTCGATATCGGGATTCGCGTTGATAATCGCTTCCGCGGTCGCGCGGCCAGTATCGGACGTCGTGCCGCCGTATTGCGGCTCGAGAAGGACGACGGGATCGTTCGGATTCGCGGCATTCCAAGCATCAACGCCAGCCTTATAACCTTCCCAGCGACCAAGAAACGTAGCGTCGCCGGCCTCCCAACCCATTAAAGCGATTTTCCGAGCGCCTTTTTCGGCCAAAATCATAACGAGCTGTTTCCCGTTATCAACTTCAGATTCATGAACCGTGCCGACATAATATTTTGACTTTTGAGCGAGCGCATATTCGTTCGGATTTGTTTCTTGATTAATCGAACGGAAAAATTGCGCGATATAAACGCCGTACTCGTCAGCCGTATTAATCGCCGCGTTCATTTCAGCGGAAGCGGAATTGCAGATAATAATTCCATCCATACCCGCTAACGCCAATTGTTCGACGGAATCCGTAACCTTCTCCGAAATATGTCCCTGATCCACATAGGTAATATCAACATCGCCCAAAGCTTCGGCAGCCGCATCCAACATTCGCTTTACTTCGCTTCCGAGCGTATCCGTCGAACTCCAAATCGAAACGCCAATATTGACTTTATCACGCGCCGAAACGCCTATTGCAGCAGTTCCGAGCACAAAAACGAATAGCAACAACCCTAAAACTAATTTCTTCATTTGATCCTTCCTAATCTATTGTTTTATTCTTACTGCGAAAATATCCGCATATACATGAATTAATTTCACCCGGAAACGATCCCGTGAACGTTATCATTGATATTAGCACATGCATGTTAAACCGTAAACATGATAGATGTCATATTTTTCCTGTTTGTTAAATAATCTCTTTTCAGACACTCTTTGCGCTTGAAACAAACTGCTCGGAACAAAACAGGAGCGGCGCAGCCTCCTCCGAAGATAACCTTAACAGATCCGACTCAAACAACAAAATTAAAAACCGATCAGGTTCTATATGGATAAACTGCTGATCGGTTCTTCTGATCCCGTCTGCCGCGACGGATCAGCTATTCATACCGGATCGTATTGTTTTCAGGATTGAATCGATCTTTATACTTCAAATAAACTACGATCGCCGCAATCGTAAACAGCAGATTCGTAACAATCGTACGGGCGCCGCCGTTATAAACGCCAAAAAACTCATCCGTGACAATCCGGAAGATATGGATTCCGCCATGAACCGCGACGGCCGCCCACAGCGATTTAAAAAGATACGACGCCTCGAAAGCGAAGAAACCGAAGATAAACGGATAATACAGCTCCATCGCCAAATCAAAAAGCAGCCATAATTCCCCGTTCTCTCGGAACGCCTCGATATACGGCGGGATAAAATGAACATGCAGCAGCATGAACAAAATCGACGTCGTCCAAAGCGTCTTTTTCGGCGTCGATTCAAACGTTTCCGGCATCACGCCGCGGAACGCCAGTTCTTCCGGGAATCCCTGCAACACGAAAGCCGCCATGATCCCGCTCAGCAACCTTCCGAAAGAAAACTGCGGCGGGTTCCGGTCGAATCCGAGGAAGGTGACGGAAATAAACGCGCTAAGAAAGATAATCGCTCCGACGAAAACGAACGTCGTTAAGAAAGCTTTTCCCGCATTTCGGTCAAATTGCAGCCGCAAGATCGAAACTGATCGGCGATCAACGACCTTAACGAATATCAGGAAAACCGCCGTATACAGGGCGCAAGCCAGCAATCGGATCAGATTCGCTTGAAATTCGGTCGGGTTCTCCCCGCCGACCAGGAGCGACAAAGGGATCAAGCCGCCGAACGTCAACAAAAAATAAATCGCAAATACGGACATAACCCGGACAGCCGGGGTAAACAACCTCTTCTGATTTTCCATACGAT
>JASBYO010000031.1 GCA_029983925.1 Flexilinea sp. | reverse complement strand
CACAATCAATCAGTCCATGACGTATTTCTGCGGATTGACAGTCTGACGATCGATAAAGCGAAAAAGAACAAACGCCTCCCGAAATCGGGAGGCGTTTTGAAACGACAGCAATAAATAATATATTATAAGATGCTTTGAACGAGCGCTAAAAGCACGCCGCCGGCGACAACCGAACCCAGCTGTCCCGCAGTGTTCGCGCCCATCGCGTGCATGAGAATGAAATTCCCGTCGTCTTCTTCGAGCGCGATCTGCGCCGCGATTCGCCCGGCCATCGGGAACGCGCTGATCCCGCAGGCGCCGATCAACGGGTTAATCTTCCCGCCGGTGATGATCTTCATCAGCTGACCGAAGAGAACGCCGGCGACCGTATCGAGGACGAACGCGAAGAGACCGAGGACCATAATGATCAGAACGCCGAAGTTCAGGAACTGATCGCCGGTCATCGTACCGCCGACCGTCAGTCCGAGGAAGAGCGTCGAGACGTTGATAATTTCGTTCTGGGCCGCTTTATCGAGACGTTCAACAACCTTGCTTTCTTTCATCAAGTTCCCGAGCATCAGCGCGGCGATCAGCGGCGCGGCATCCGGCGAGATAATTGAAATCGCGATCGTAACCAGCATCGGGAAAACGATCACGGCGCGGTCGGAAACCGGACGCGGGGCGTATTCCATGCGGATCATGCGGTCTTTTTTCGACGTCAGCGCCTTCATAATCGGCGGCTGGATAATCGGAATCAGGCTCATGTAAGAGTACGCTGCGACGGCGACCGGGCCGAGGATCTGAGGCGCGATTTTCGACGTAACGTAAATCGCGGTCGGACCGTCGATCGCCCCGATCGTCCCGATCGAAGCGCTTTCCGCCAAACCCCAATTCAGGTTCGGGATCCATTTCGCCATCGCTGAAGCCAGGATTAACGTACCGTAAATTCCAAACTGACCGGCGGCGCCGAGAATAACCATCTTCGGCATTGCCAGAAGCGGACGGAAGTCAATCATCGCGCCGACGCCAATAAAAATCAGGAGCGGGAAAAGTTCCGTCCCGATCCCGGCGTCGTAAAGAACCTTCATGAACCCGGATTTCGTGAGCGTAACGATTTCGCCGTCGATTATCTCGGTCGCCTGGAACGTTTGATAGGAGGACATTCCCAAATTAGCGAGAATACAGCCGAATCCGATCGGGAGCAGCAGCGTCGGCTCGTATTCTCGGACGATCGCCAGATAAATCAGGACCAGCCCGATCGCGATCATGACCATTTCTTTCCAACTCAAGAGATAGAAAGTTTCGAAGATACCATTAAAGCTGATCATCGGTAACTCCTCTTAAGCTTTGTAAGTCAGCAATACTTGACCGTGCGTAACTGTATCGCCTTTCGTAACGTTAACTGAAGCAATTGTTCCGGCCGTTTTGGCGACGATATTATTTTTCATCTTCATCGCTTCCAAAACAAAGAGGACGTCGCCTTTTTTGACCGTCTGACCTTCTTTGACGTTGACTTCCTGGATAACGCCCGGGATCGGCGCGGTTACCTCGGCCCCGCCGGAAGCTTTCGGCGCGGGCGCGGCGGTTTTCGTTTCAGCCGCGGCAACCGGCTTCTCCGCCGTTTTTACGGGAGCGGGAGCGGCCGAACCGACGTAGCTCATCAGGACCTGACCATGCGAAACGGAATCGCCTTTGGTAACGTTGACCGAAGCGACTTTACCTTCCGTTTTAGCGACGATATTATTCTTCATCTTCATCGCTTCCAAAACGAAAAGAACGTCGCCTTTTTTAACCGTCTGGCCTTCTTTGACGTTGACTTCCTGGATAACGCCCGGGATCGGCGCGGTCACGTCGGCCCCGCCGGAAGCCGCCGGCGCGGCGGCAGCGGCGCTTTCAACAGCGGCGTCCGCCTCAACCGTGAACGCAGTCCCGTCAACGTTGACGACGAGCGGGGAAGCGTTCGGATTTTCAATTTCGACGTTGAAAGACTTTCCTTCAACCGTAACAACAAGTTTCATAATGTAAGACTCCTTTATCCTGGTCGATAAATTGCGGATTTTGAATCGGCTCCGGCAAATCAGCCTTTTTTCGAAAGAACATATCCCGCCGCGGCGGCAGCGGCTTTCGACTTGAGGTTCAGGTCATTGTCGCCAACCGGCAACGTCGGCGCATTCGCGGCAGCGCTTTCTTCAGCTTCCGCTTTTTCCGGCGCGTCTTTTACGAAACGGACCAACAGTTCCATGACACCCCAGATAATCAGTAAGGACACAAACAGAATTAACATCCCGATCAGGGTTATTTGTAACGATTGACCGATAATTCGGGAGTTGTCCGGGGCTGAAGCAATGACGTTGTTGACAACCTCTTGCGTCGCAGTGATTTCCATACGTTCTCCTTTCTTGCCGAACCGCTTATCGAAATGGATAAAATTCGACAGGATAAAAATCAAAGCGTTCTGCGCTTTGGGCGAAAATTGGAATTTCTTCGAAACCCGGCCGTTATAAAACGCCGTTTCCGACGTTTTTCAGGCGTTTTCCGATTTGATAATTTTACCGCAGTTTTCGGTTGAATTTCGAAATGCCGCTGATCTATACGCATTGTCAACATAAAGCCGCTTGCGGTTGACAATTAGCGGCGCAGGCAAAAGGAAAAACATGCGTTCCTTCAATAAGCGGCTAACATACGCGCCCTCAGGCGACTCCCGCGAGTCTAAACGCAATGTTTTACGGGCTCATGCGCAGCGCGAACAGGCTCTGCAAGCGTCGGAAACGCTGCGGCGTTCAACTTTTTATTTTCCGGTTTCCCCCATCTTCGCGTCCGTCCCGTACAAACGCGTAAAAACGCGCTCGTACTGCTTCTGAAAACGCAGATCGCATTTCAGAAGCCCGACGATTTTATCGATACCGTGGATGATCGTCGAATGATCGCGCCCGCCGAGGAACTCGCCGATCTGGGGATAGGAGTAATTTTCTTCGGTCCTGAGCAGGTACATCACGACCTGACGCGCTAACGCAATCGTTTTCGAGCGGTTTCGCGACAGGATCGCTTCCGGATCAGCGCCGAAGACCGAAGCGACGACGTCGAGAATTTCGTCGACCGGGCGCGCATCGGAGCTCAGCTCGATCGAACCTAAAACGGAGAGCGCCGTATCGCGGTCGAGCGGCCGTCCGGTCAGGTCCGCCATTGCCAAAACGCTCGTCAGCGTCCCCTCTAATTCGCGGATATTGGTTTGAACGCGCTGGGCGATCAGGTTCAAAACGTCTCCGGGAACGTTTTTCCCGATTTTCGCCGCCCGCGCCTTAAGGATCGCCAGCCGAAGCTCCAACGTCGGGGCCTGAATATCGACCGTCAACCCGCTGTCAAAGCGCGAGCGCATCCGTTCCGTCAGCGTGATCATCTCTCGGCTGGGACGGTCGGAGGTAATCACAATCTGTTTATCGAGCTGGTAAAGCGCGTTGAAAGTATGGAAAAATTCCTCCTGCGTACTTTCTTTCCCGATAATAAACTGAATATCGTCAATCAACAATACGTCGGCGGTCCGGTATTTTTCTCTAAACGCGACGTTTTCGCGGTTCTGAAGCGACGCGATAAAATCGTTCGTAAACTCTTCGGTCGTAACGTAAAGTACCTTTTTGTTCGACGCGCGTTCGATTTCATTCCCGATCGCGTGCAGAAGATGCGTCTTTCCCAGGCCGACGCCGCTGTAGATAAAGAGCGGGTTATAAAGCGTCGCTCTTCCGCCCGCGACCGCCTTACAGGCCATATAAGCGAATTCGTTCGAACTTCCGGTAATAAAATTATCGAAGGTATAGCGCGGGTTTAGGTTGCCCGAACGAGCCGGGGACGGACGGGAACCGACGTCGCCGGAAAAGCGATCTGCCGGGCGGTCCGTTAAGGATTCATCGGCGGTCGGATCCGCCTCCGGGGACGGACGGTCCGACTTGATCCGAAACGCGACCGTGGTTTCGAAATCGCCCGTCTGCGCGCGGAGAAGGCCTTCGACCGTCTCGGTAAGCCTTTTTTCAAGCATGTCGCGAACAAACGGGTTCTCAACGGTAATCACAAACGTCCGGTCTTCGAGCGCTGAAAAAGACGCCTTGCCGAACCAGGTAGAAAACGATTGTTTATCGACGGTTGACTGTAATTGCGCGAGCGTCGTTTCCCAAATTTCTTCAGCAGTCATCAGATTCGTCAAGTCATTCATATCGCTAACCTTTATTACCGTATCTTAATCCAAAACGCACAAAATAAACCCTACGAATATTCATAGGTTCAACGAGGCTCTATCGTTAATGAGGTTGAACCGGGAACGTATTTCGGGGCGAAGCCCTCCGTTATCTTGAACTTGACCTATTTTAGCACGGGTAAATTTCGAAAGTCGGGTTTTAAGCACCTAAAAACTTTTACTTCTTTAAGCTTCCAGAACCTTAAAAAATATAACGAAATCCTTAAGATTTCGCTTTTCCTATTTTCTGACCGCTCTACGGCGTAAAAATCAAGCTTCGTTATGGCTCAAAAAAAGCTTAAAATAATCCGATAATTTCGCATACCGAATAGAACTTCGATTCTGTTTCCTGCTCGCGGATCAGGTGAAACTATTCACAAAATTAAACAGGCAGAAAATTCGGATTTGCTGTCACAAGTTATCCATGACGATCCGCGCTGCTTTCGCCCCTATATCTATTGCATAATTCGTGCCGCGATCGTAAGGATAGACCTGGCTCATCGAAGCGAAATACAACCCCGGTACAGGCGTTCGGATATCGGGAATCTTTTCGGAATGATCGACGAATGGGATCGGCTGCGCGTATGGCGTCGAAAATTTCCAGCAATCAACGATCCAATCCTCGTTAAAATCGGGATTGATTTTCTTTAATCCGGGGATCATTTTCTTTAAGAGATCTTCTTTTGAGAGCGAGAAATTTTCATGATCCGGCGCTAAATAATCTCCGGCGTAGATAATCGTTTGATCGTCGTAGCGGTCACGCGGGACAAAGTTCGTATGCTCAACCAGCGCCAAACAGGGGAAACCGGCGCTCTTCGGCAGGTTGTACCAGTAGTAACCCTCTTTCGACAACGGTTTCCGCAGTGCGATAACCAGAACGACCGCGCCGATACTCTTTAGTTCCTTCAGCGAATCGCGGTATTCCGCCGTCAGAGCCGGGACGAGTTTTGTCAACGCTTCCGGCGAGCAGGTCGCCAGGACGCGGTCGTACTCCGGCGCGCCGCCGCCGATCCTCAGCCGGATTTTCCCGTCCGAGAGCGGCTCAAGCGCGGTAATTTCCGTATTAAAGCGAACCGTTACGCCCAACGAACGCAGCTTTTCTACAAAATGATCGATCAGGGCCTGAAAGCCGCCTTCGAACGTGCCGAGCTGCGTCGTCCGCGCGGAAATCCGCGCCCAAAGCCACGCCATATTAACGCGGTCGGCGTAGCGTTCGCCGAATTTCCCGATCATCATCGGTTCCCACATCGTCCGATAAACGAATTCGCCCGCCCAACGGTTCATCCAATCCCGCGCCGTTTCTTTTTCGAGCGCGCGCCAATTTTTCGTCAGTCGCAAATATAACCCGACGAATCCGAAGCGGATTTTATGGATTCCGAACCCTAAGCCGGGATAGCGCAACGCCGCCGAAATCGAATCGAACGGGTAGAACTTGCCTTCATGATACATCACCGACACAGGCGTATAAAACCGAACCTGGTCTTCGAAGTCAAGACGTTTAACGAGCCTTTTCATGGCGGCGTCGCTTTGGAACCAGTGATGGTAAAACGTTTCGACCGAATCCTGCCAGCCCGGAGCCTTGAATCCGGAGGCGAGACCGCCGGCTATCGCGCTCTTCTCATAGATGACGACGTCATGACCGGCTTCCGCCAGATCCAACGCCGCGGTCATTCCGGTAAATCCGGCGCCGATAATCGCGACTTTCATTCTCTTGAAGCTCCTTTCACTTGTAAGATCCGAACGATACTGTCCTCATTGTAATCATTTTTTAAAAAATTAGCATAAAAATTGCATCAGGATCATATAAGGGGGAGTTTTAACTAAAAAATTATTAGTATAAAAATCAAAATGCACAACGATAAAACCGTCTTCTCAGCGTCAAATATAGTTCAGCCTGAAAGACGGTTACCCGTTCGCCCGTTTCCGTTTCCCGACGAATACCCAGGCGCGCGACATCGTGAAATTAAAGAAGAACAAGCAGATTTCGACAACCATCTTAATAAACAGCACCGGCAGCCGGACACGGGCGCGGATGAACTCGATCGTAAAGAAGGCGACGGCGGTCGAAAAAAGGGTCAGAAAGCTATAACGGACGACCGTCGGCCAAAGCGTTCCCGCCTGATCCTGATAGACAAAACGCCGGAGCATCATGAAATTAAAAATCGTCGAACAGACGCGTCCGATAATCAGCGCCGCCAACGGCGCCCCCCCGAGAATCAAAACCAGGCTGAAGACGGCGTAATCCAGGAGAACCGAAGAAAAAGAAGCCGTCGAGTAGCGGACGAGGCGGTTCAAGTAATACCAGATCAACGCGATCAGGCTGAATTTCTGCGAGCGGTACGTCCCGATCCAGCCGACGCGCCGCGATCGCAGTTGGACCGGTATCTGCGCCAGCCTGCAGCCGACCAGCCAACGCAGCGGGAAAGATCGGGCGGGATCAGGCTCATCTCTCAAGCGTCCGGCCGCCGAAGCCGGTATATACCAAACCGAAGCCAACGGCAGGGACGATTTTTCAATCAGGAGCGTAAGATACTTCTGAATTACGGAATGATCGCGAGGCAGCGGACAACGGATATCCAAGGCCAAGATTCGGTCCGGGTTCTCGGCGATATCGTTACGGATATCCGCGAAATCAGCGGGATTTAAGTCGGGGTGGTCGATAACGATCAGGATATCGCGCCCGCTCTCGGCGCGAATCGTTTCCGCGCAGCGGCGCGCGTCTTCTTCGGTCAGCTGTTCGTTCGCCGCTGAATTACGCTCAACGGTCCGGATCGCTTGGAACGCGCCTTCTTGCAGGAGGGACTGAAAAACACGGTCGGCTTCTTCCGCGCCGGATCGAAAACGAACGAGAACCGGATTCCGTTTCATATCGAAATTGTAATCGAAGGGCGTCTTCCCGTATTCATTCCGCGAATAGTTCATACAAACCGGCCCCGTTCCCGACGCGGATCGGGCGGTTCCCGATCAAGCGGTCATACAATTCATATCCCAAACCCGTAATAACGGTCGCGGGAACTTTATAATTTTCGAGGGAAAGCGGAAAAAGATGATCGAATGGTTCGGGGTTGACGGAGACGTTAAGAAATGGCTGTTGATGGGCTGTTTTTCGTTTTTCGCCGGATTAATTGATTCAGTCGCGGGCGGCGGCGGGCTTATCCAGCTGCCGGCGTTGATGGCTTTTTTCCCCAACCTGCCGGTCGTTGTCCTGTTGGGGACGAATAAACTGGCTTCCAGCTGCGGGACGGCGTTAGCGGCAGTCCGTTTTTCGCGCGAAGTTGAAATCCGTTGGCGATCCGTCCTGCCGATGGCGTCGGCCGCGCTGATCGCCGCGATTTTCGGCGCGTTGATCGCGGTAAACGTCCCGAACGAGCGGCTGCGTCCGTTCGTCGTCGCGCTGCTGAGCGTCGTTTTGGTTTATACGCTGCTGAACCGATCGCTCGGCGAGAAGGAGCGGAAATCGCCCGCGACGCCCGCGGTCGAGCGGCTGCTCGGATTGACGGCCGCGCTGGGAATCGGTCTGTACGACGGTTTCTTCGGCCCCGGCACGGGAAATTTCCTGATTCTCACGATGATATTTATTTTTGGAATCGACTTTGTTCATGCCAGCGCGTCCAGCAAGGTCGTCAACCTGGCGACGAATATCGGCGCGTTGATCCTTTTCTTCAGCGCCGGAACGATCAACGTCCCGCTGGGGCTGACGATGGCGCTATTTAATATGGCCGGCGCGTTCTTCGGCGTGAAGTTAGCGGTCCTGAAAGGATCAAAATTTATCCGCGTTTTATTTATGGCGACGATGCTTGGACTTCTCTCCAAGCAGGCTATCGATTTATTTCAAACTTAAAGGATCAATCATGAGCTTTCAAAATCCGATTGTTTTACCCGACTATAAGCTGAGCAACTTGGGAATTATCTCGTCGATCGTTAAGTATTACGGCGCGGGGATCCCGACAAAATCCATCGAACAGATCGACCGGGAACTCGATCGAAAACGTTCGCGGAATATCGTCCTGTTTATCATGGACGGGATGGGATCGCGCGTTCTGGAGAAAAACCTTCCCGCGGAGAGTTGGCTGCTGAAGCAAAAGAAACAGGACCTGTGCGCGGTCTTCCCCTGTACGACGACGGCCGTCATCACGTCGTTTCTCAGCGGGCTGGAGCCGATTTCCCATGCCTGGCTCGGCTGGACGCTGTATTTCGCCGATTGGGATCAGTGTATCGACGTTTTCCCGTTCCGCGATTCGTTCAGCGGCGAAAAACTCGACTACGGGGCGCGAAATATTCTCCGTTTCATGGAAACGCCGCGTATTTTCGATCAAATCGACGCGGCGACCGATCGAAGCGTCTCGATCGACGTATTTATGACCGGAACGGCGCGTCCGCGCATCCGCGAATTGATCGGAGAGCGTTATACGACTTGCGAAACGTTGGATGAACTCGTCAGTTCGGTCGGCGAAAAATGCGCCGAGCCGGGCGATCATTTTATTATCGGCTATTGGAAAGAACCCGACAGCCTGATCCATCCGTATGGAACGGCATCTCCGGAAACGCGTTCCTTCCTGACGGAAGCCGACGCTTTATTCGGGCGGACGCTCCCTAAGCTGCCCGACGCGACGACGCTCATGACCGCCGACCACGGACTGACGGACATGAAACAGCATCTGCATATCGATCGGATGCCGGAACTGACCGAACTGATGCGCAATTATCCGGGCGGCGACCCGCGCGCGAAGGCTTTTTACGTCAAGCCGGGGAAGGAAGATCTTTTCGCGAGCCGCTTCGAAGCGCGGATCCCGAAAACGGAGTATATCCTCGTTCAAAGCGACGAGGCGATCGCGAACGGGCTTTTCGGCTTAACCGAGATTCATCCGCGTTCAAAAGGATTTTTGGGCGATTTCGTCGCGCTCGGCGTCGGCCGTTCCGACCTCCTTTATTCGATTCCGGGCGGAAAAGCCGCGCCGGAATTCATCGGGCACCACGCCGGACTGACCGCGGAGGAAATGCTCGTCCCGTTGATTATCGCGGATTGAGTTTAGGCGATCGGGAATAAAAAGAGGTTGGTCACGAAAGGCCAACCTCTTTCTGAATCAGAAAGACACAGCTTCTTCTTCGATCGAACGGTTTTTACAACCCCGGCTGGCTACCCAGCGTCAAGCGCAGATCGATTTCTTCTCCGTCGCGGAGAATTGTCAGGGAAACGCGTTCTCCCGGCGCGTAAGCGAAAAGCAATTCTTTCAATTCCTCGACCGTCGTCACCTCCGTACCGTCGAACGAAACGATCACGTCGTCAACCTCTATCGCGGCGTCGGAAGCTGGGCTGTCGTCGCTGACCGACGTTACCAGTACGCCCATAACGTCGTCGTCCAGATCCAATTCCGAACGCGTTTTTACGTCCAAATTGCGGACTGTCGTACCGAGCCAGGGATTCGCGGACGGTTCGGACGCTTTCGTTTCCGTCGTCGGTTTCGCGGTCCTTTCCGCGAGCGTCGGGCGGGCGCGCAGCGTTACTTCAAAAGCCGCCTCTTTCCCGTCCCGGATACCCGACAGCGTAATCGTATCGCCGACGCTCGTATTCGAGGCCAGGTAGGCGATAATATCGTCCATCCCGGAAACTTTTCGGTCTTCGATCATGGTAATCACGTCGCCGTCGACGACAACTTTCGACGACTTTGAGTCAAGCGTCTTCTTCCCGCCGCGGATTCCCGCCGCTTCCGCCGGGCTGCCGGCGATAACCGACTGGATCAGCGCGCCGCGCTGGTCGCGGTCAAACCCCAGCGTCTCGTTCAGTTCGTTCGTCAGCGATATGCCGCTGAACCCGATCCAGGGATGCTGGTAGGCGCCGGAAGAAATCAGGCTGGGGATAACGCGCTTCGCCAAATTCGCCGGAATCGCGTACCCGATCCCCGCCGAAGCGTAGGTCGTCGATGAAAAAGAGTTGACAACGCCGACGACTTCGCCGTCCAGGTTGATCAGAACGCCGCCGGAATTGCCCGGATTGATCGCCGCGTCCGTTTGAATCATGTCCGGAATCTGGTAATGGCTATTGCTGAAATCGCCGTCGTCGAGAATGAACGAGCGCCCCAGCGCCGAGACGATCCCGACCGTTATCGTTCCGGTATTTCCGAAAGGGTTCCCGATCGCGGCGACGAATTCGCCGACTTCAAGCTCGTCCGAATCGCCCATCCGAAGCGGCGTCAGCCCGGTCTCGAAATCTTCAATCGCTAAAACCGCCAGGTCGGAATCCGGGTCTTCGCCGATAACCGTCGCGTCGCGGACGATACCGTCATGGTAGGTGATGCGGACTTCGACCGCGCCCTCGATGACATGATAGTTTGTTACGATATGCCCTTTGTCATCCCAAACAAATCCCGTGCCCGAATTGTACGAATATTGTTCTTCTGTCGGATCGTTCTGCCGGTTCCGATTCTGATTCGGGGAATTAAAAAATTCCTGAATAAAGGGCATCAAGTCCTGAAAATGATCCATTGGCAGCGCGTTTGTCGCCGAAGCCCCTTTTACCGACTTAACCGAAATATAAACGACAGAAGGATTGATTTCGGAATAAAGTTTCCCAAGCTCCGTCTTCGCTTCAAGGATTTCTTCGGTCGCGTTATCGCTGTTCGCGGAGACGAGCGGAACGGAAAAAAAGGAGGCGATCATAAAAATCAGCACAAAAATCAAGCGAATCATAGAAGTATTCTTTTTCATTTTTATTTTTCCTTTTGACCTCAGATAGTTCTTCGTCGTTAAACGATCTGTCCTAAAGAATAACGCGAATTTGTTTGAAAAAAGTTAATCCATTGATTAAGAACGGATTAATCTCAGCTTAAATATCCGGCGCCGACCGTTCCGCCGCGTTCGCGGGAAATACCGAATATCCGCCGCGCCGTCTTTTTGATTAGACCGCCTGCTTGATTTAAAGGAACTCCCGTAAAAACTTCGTCAAGGAAACTCGCTAAAGAAAGCCCGCGGAATCCGGCGATTGAAGCTTTGACTTGCCGTTTAGATTTTAGATCCTTAACCCAGATGGTACAGCAAATACATTCCGCCGAAATAGAAGACGATCATGATAATCGAGTCCAGCTCCAGGAACTTGATCCGCCGCAGCTTGGCGACGTTCCCGACGACCGCCAGCGCCATCATCATAACGCCGAGCATACCGGTCACGACAAACACGGGGTTGACCGCCGAAACCAGCCGTCCGGAAGTATAAAAAACGTCGGTTACGGAGATCGCCAGCATGTTGAACATATTCGAGCCGAAAAGATTCCCCATCGCCATTTCGGGCGCGCCGATCGACAACGCCGCGATCGACGTCACCAATTCCGGCAGCGAAGTAACGAACGCGACGAGGGTCGAGCCGACGAACGTTTCTCCGAGGCGCGTCGCGACCGCGATCTTTTCCGCCGAGTTGACCATCAGCGGCGAAACGAGGATCAGGACGAGCGCCGCCGCCGAAAAAGTCAGAATCCCGTTTTTCAACGAAGGAACCTCAGCTAACTCTTCTTCGGTCATCGTCGTCGAAACTTCGTCTTTCCCGTTCTGATCGATCAGGTAAATCGAATAAACGTAGACGACGGCGATAATGATTGAATCGAGCCCGATCCAGCCGATCCGGAATCCGAGACGGTCGATTACCGGATTCGCGCCGATAAAAAATAAAACCATCGTACAGATCAGAATACCTAAGCCGCCGGACAGGACATGCTGGAACGCGGCTTCGCGCAGAATCCGCCGATCGCGGCTCAACAGGTCCAGAATCGCCAGAATCAGCATATTGAACGATGAAGAACCGAAAAAGTTGCCCGCCGCGATATTCGGCGCGTCAATGATAACCGCGTTTATCCCGGTCAGCATTTCGGGAAGCGAGGTCGCGCCGGCCAGGAGCAGCACGCCGATGAACATGCCGCCGATCCCGGTCCGCGCCGCCAGAACGTCGCCGGCCCGCGCCAGCTGCATCGCGGCCGCCACGATCAGGCCGGCGCTGATAATAAACGTTGCCCAAAAACGATTTCCGGCAAGGAAGAAATCCAAGACAGCGTCTATCATGCGCTTTTTTCTCCTTTCGAGCCTTTATAGACTCCTTTAACGCCGGCCAACGGCCAATAGGAGAAAACGCCCGTTTCGGGCAGATTCAAATCGCCGATAACCGCTTCCGTCGCCGCCAGCGCGCGCAGCGCCGTATCTTCGTCTTGGACGATAGCGAAAATCGATTGGTTGATATCTTCGGTGTTAATCGTCGCGAACGCGTACCGTCCGGGAATTCTTTTCCGAAGCCGGTAAGCGCCGGTCGAATCCATCAGCGTCGCGCCGCCAACGCCGGCTTTGGACCATTCGGACAGAACCGCGTTGGTATTTTTTCTTTCATGCAAGACCAAAAAAATCATATACATACAAAACTCTCCTTCTGATATGGATCGCCTTATTTCATAATTCTACTAGCAAAAGACGGAAACGATCGGCTCACCGCGGCAAAAAAAACTCCTCCCGACAATATCGAGAGGAGCAAATCCGAACCGATTCGGATTCAATCAGGCGATAATCACCGGTTTGATCAAATCTTTCGGTTTATCCTTCATCATCATCAGCGCGGTTTCAACGCTGTCGAGACCGTTAAAACGATGCGTAACGAGATGGCCGGTATCCATTCGCCCGGCCATCATGACGGCGGTCAGTTTCTGGACGCGCAGCCGCCCGCCCGGCATCAGACCGCCGTTGATGCGTTTGTGGCCCATGCCGACGCCCCAGTTCAAGCGGCCGAGTTTAATATAGTCGCCTTCGCCGAGATAATTAACGTTTCCGATCGCGCCGCCGGGCTTGAGCATCGCTAAAGCCTGATCGAAGGTATCGACGTCGCCGCCGGCGATAATGACTTTATCGACCGGGCCGCGGTTGAGGTCCATGATCTGTTCGACGATATCGCCGTTGCGATAATTAATAATATCGGTCGCGCCGTACGTTCGGGCGACCTCGGCGCATTTCGGACGAGAACCGACCGCGAAGAGGCGTCCGGCGCCGCGCAGAGCCGCGCCCGCAACCGACATCAGGCCGACCGGCCCGATTCCGATAACGGCGACCGAATCGCCATATTCGACTTCGGCAAGCTCGGCGCCATGGAACCCGGTCGGGACCATATCGCAGAACATGACCGCCGCCGCGGGATCCATCCCTTCCGGAATCAGCGCCATATTGCCGTCGGCGTCGTTAACATGGAAATATTCCGCGAAAACGCCGTCGGACGTATTCGAATATTTCCAACCGGCGAGCATACCGCCTGAATGCATCGAATACCCGCCCTGGGCTTCGAGCGAATTCCAGTCAGGCGTAATCGCGGGAACGATAACTCTGTCGCCCGGTTTAAAATCTTTTACCATCGAACCGACTTCAACGACTTCGCCAACCGCTTCGTGTCCGAGCGTCAGGTTATGGCGATCGCCGATCGCCCCCGCCCAAACCGTATGGACGTCGGACGTACAGGGCGCCAATGCGATGGGTTTAATGATTGCGTCAAGCGGACCGCAAGTCGGTTTCGGTTTTTCGATCCAACCGACGCTGCCGATTTTTAACATTGCAAATGCTTTCATTTTATGAAACTCCTTCAGATTTTTTCTCATTCTGATCCGCGGACCAGAATTAAATATTATTTTACCTTATGTTTTAGACATATCAACCGTTATCAAGATCGTAATTAATTATATTGCGCATTATTTCACAATCATCAAAAAACGTCGTTCCGTCGCCGCGCAGCGGCAGGCTTCAGTAAGGATCGGACAGCGTCGAAACGTCTTTCTTCACACCTTTTCAAGCGGCGCGGGAGCTAAAACATAAAAGATATTTTAAAATTACGTATGAGAACCTTGTATGAGGTATCGGCTTGTAGTAAGAAACGTATTGATGAAAATAAAGTCCTCTCTCAACCGCTATGCGGAAATCGGTCGTCCGGCGAGACCCTGGCGATACCTATATTTCTATTTTGTCTTTATTTTTCTCCAACTTTTTTGGGGAACCAGTATGAGCGCCGCCGCGTTCGATGCGCCGTCCGCCGGCTGCCGCGTTTGGCGCGATCCGGTCGCGCCGGATACGATCGTCGCGCGGCTCCCAGAAAATTGCGGGCCGGCGAAAACGCGGACCGGAGCCAGCTGCGTTATCGAGGCGCTCCCGGCGGACGCGGAAGCGCTTGAAACGGACGGCGAAATCGTCTTCGCCGCCGTCGCGCCGTTCCCGACCGTCAGCGATTCGATCTACCGCGAGGGGATCCGTCAAAGCTGGCTTGGGCTCTGTTCCGCCGGACGTTGTCAGAAGATTTTTATTCCGAAACGTTGGACGAAAGCGCTGACGGCGCTTTTCGGCGAAACGCCCGCGTCCGAAAATATTGAAGCGATCGCGGATAAAAACCTGCTGGAGCGGACCTGGCGGGCCGCAAATACGGTCGCGATCGTCCCGTTCGACGAACTCGATCCGCGCTGGAAGGTCCTCGGGTTGACGCTTGACGACGGAAGCGTCGTCAACCCGTTTTCGCCCGATTTTGAACCGGAAAGTTACCCGTTGACGCTGCGCTTTCGGGCGCGCGAACTGAAACCGGACGGCTGCGGCGCCGGATTGAAGCTGGCGTCAAACCGCGATCCGAAGCGGCTGACGACGGTAACGCTGACGGGAACGACGGCGATTTCGCGCCGGCTGGCCTATCAGGTCGAGAACGACGGCGTCGAGGCGATCGTCGCCGGAATTGCCGAAACGCTGAAAAAATCCGACTTCGTTCATGTCAGCAACGAAGCTTCGTTTTTCGCCGATTGTCCGTCCGGCGTCCCTTTGCGCCAGGATCCGAAATTCTGTTCCCGACCGGCGTATTTTAAAGCGTTAACTGCCGTCGGAACGAATATCGTCGAGCTGACCGGGAACCATAATCTCGATTGGGGTCCGCAGCCGTTTCTCGATTCCCTCGGATTGTTCCGCCGCGCCGGGATGAAAACTTACGGCGGCGGATCGACGCTTCAGGAGGCGCTTAAACCGCTCCATATCCGCCACCACGGCAATCATCTCGTTTTTCTCGGCTGCAACCCGGTCGGGCCCGCCGGCGCATGGGCGACGGAAACCTCGCCGGGCGCCGCGCCCTGCGACTATCCGAAGTTGATCCGGACGGTAAAAAATCTGGCGGCTTTGGGCTATCTCCCGATCGTGACGTTTCAGCAAGTCGAATACGATTATCATTCCGTTCCGACGATTCAAGCCGCGTCGTTTTATAACTTAGCGGAAGCCGGCGCGGTTATCGTTTCCGGCTCCCAGGCGCATATCCCGCAGGGATTCGCGTTTATCGGACGGCGCTTCATGCACTTCGGATTAGGAAATTTCCTGTTCGATCAGACGTCAAAAATCGAGCGCGACTCATTCGTCGACCGTCATTATTTCTACAATGGGAAATATCTCGGCGTCGCGATTGAAACGATCCGCCGCGGGGACGACATGAAGATTTCGTTCTTAAGCGGATCGGAGCGCGCCGAACTCCTTAAAACGGTCTTTAATTATTCGGTTTTCAAGAGAGTTTTCCAAGATGAAAAATAGCCGAAACGAAAGTCCGAACGCCGTGAAACGGAGAGCCGTCCTGATTTGCTTCCTGATTCTCGTACTGATCGGCGCGTTCGGAGTCGGTTACTTCCTGTACGAAAAACCGGAAACGGCCGAATTCAGCGCGGCGGATCAGGAAGCGCTGCTGCGCGAGTTTGTGGACGCGCTGAACGACGGCGACAACGAAGGCGCGCGGCGGCGCTTGATCGAAGAGGTTCCGTACCGGATCCCGTCGAACGAATTCGGCCGCGCGATCGCCGCCTCGCTGAAAATTATTTCGATCGGCAAACCGGATTTTCCGGGTTCGCCCGTCCGGGAGGTCGAGCTCGAAATCCTCGATACGAAGAAGATCATGAGCCGCGCCTGGCTCGAGTACCTCCAAATTTTTAATAAAACGAGCGATCATATTGAAGACAGCGATTCGGAAGCCGATCTGGCGCGGATATACGGAGCGCTGCTGAAAATGGATCCGCTGCCGCGCGAGACGATCCTCGTTCTCGTCGCCTTTGATCAGGTTCCCGCTCCTGACAACGGTCGGCCGCAGCTAAAAATAGTGTACAATTTATTGACAGCCGAATTATTTTCCGGCAATCTCAGCGAGAACGTTCGCAAAATTCAACCGTAACAAACCGTATAAAATTTTATCGGACACGGAGGAGGAGCCTGAATGAAAGAAAAAAGTCAACAGAATACCAAAGTCCTGATCGTCGGCAGCGGCGCCGCCGGTTTATCCGCCGCGATCTATACCGCGCGCGCCGAACTTGAGCCGGTCGTCCTGACCGGACCGACGCTCGGCGGCCAAATTACGCTTACGGCCGACGTCGAAAATTATCCCGGCGTTCCCGATCGGATATCCGGAACCGAATTGATCATGCGTTTCGTCGACCAGGCGGAAAAGTTCGGCGCGAAAATCGATTATGCGGCGGCCGAATCGATTGATTTCAGCCGCCGGCCGTTCGTCGTTGAAACCGACAGCAAGGTCTACCATGCCGAAAACCTGATCTTGGCGACCGGATCGAAAGCCGTTGCGCTCGATGTTCCCGGCGAAAAAGAATTGACCGGCGCCGGCGTGTCGTACTGCGCGACCTGCGACGGGGCTTTTTTCCGCGGTAAGAAAGTTGCCGTCGTCGGCGGCGGTACGTCCGCGGTCGAGGAAGCGATTTTCCTGACCCGCTTCGTCGAGAAAGTCACGATTATCCACCGCCGCGACCAACTGCGCGCCGACGCCGCCGCGCAGAAAGCCGCCAAATCGAATCCGAAAATCGAGTTTCTCTGGGATACGGTCGTCAGCGAAGTTATCGGGGAAGATTTCGTTGAAGCGCTTCGCGTAAAGAACGTTAAGAGCGGCGCGGAAAAGGTTATCCCGTTCGAAGGCGTCTTTGTCTTCATCGGACACCGGCCGGTTTCCAATCTCTATGAAGGGAAATTAACGCTTGAAAACGGTCAGATTCCGGTTGACCTCCATATGCGGACGGAAGTGCCCGGCGTATACGCCGCCGGGGAGACGGTTGACGGAGAATATCGCCAGCTAATCGTCTCCGCCGCGCAGGGAGCGCAAGCGGCGTTAACCTTGATCAAGGATCTCGCCTGATCGACGCGAACTGACGCGAGGCAAAAGGCGCGCGAACCGGAAAAGGAAAGACGAAACGCTCGGGTTCGCGCGCCCTGAATCAGGATTCACAGCGTTTTGACTTCATTTCTCCTATTTTTTGGTTTTGATTTTCCTTGCGGGAATCCGCCGGAACGAATAAAATTCAAGATCATGTTATCGTATTCTTTCATTATTAGCGCTTTCGTTACCGTGAACTAACTACCAGGGCGGCTCCGATTCGGAACCCAAAAGCCCTCATCCGAAAATAAGGAATGAGAGACGATTAAAATGAAAAAATCTATTAAAACCAAAAAAAAATATGCCTCAGCATTGAAGGCTCTGGCGAAAGAGCGCGAATTCGCGAAAATCAGCGTAACCGATATTTGTATTGAATCCGAGCTTTCGCGAAAAGGATTCTATTATCATTTCACCGATAAATTCGGCTTAGTCTGCTGGATTTTCCAACATGAATTTATCGATCAGGTCGCGCCGGAAATCGAAGCGGAGGGCTGGAAAGTTTTCGAGGCGCTTTGCAATTATTTTTATCGCGAGAGCGAATTTTATAAAAAAGTCTTTGAAGATCCGAATCGCAGCGAGTTCTTTGGAAATTTTTGCAAGCTGTTTGAGCCGATTGCACGGAAATTTACGCAAAAATATTTTGAGAATCGGGAATCATCTGAAATTTTTACAAATTTTTGCTGCGACGCGATCCTGGCGACAATTTCGCGATGGATTACCGATTTGAAGATCGTCAGGCCGGAAACGTTTACGCAGGACGTCAAGAACGCGCTGATCGATTTCAGCCGTTATATCCTGCTGATTCATGGCGAAGGAGACGATCTGAAAGACGATTTAGCCGTCCGCCCGTATTGATTCGGAATGACGGGCGGGAGCGGCGGCCTTCCGTTCTTCGAAACAACTTTATATTTTATCAACTGTTAAGCGGTCAGCGTATTACGCTGAATATATTTTCTCTGAACGCCGTATTTGTTATGAGAGCGAATACCCCGACTCGGATATTCGCTTTAAAAAGCGCGCCGCTGGTTTCCTGAATTGGTGGTATAGTTAAAACTAACTTTATCGGCGGCCCGATTTCCCGATCGTACATTTTTTCGATGAGGCGCGTCTGAAGAAAGCGTAAGCGATAAATTTTTTTTCGGACGCGGTTAGCCGGAGATAACCATGCGCGTTCAAAAGACTGACGCGCGCCGAATCAAGAAACGCCGCGACCGGTTATTGGCGTACGCCTTGGGAAAAAGAGCAAACGTTAGGCTTAGAAAGGATCGAGAAATAAGATGGTTGTACCTTTGACAGAATTAGATACAGGTGAAAAGGGCCGGATTAAGGATATTTCCGGTGAACGTCGCTATCTATCGCGAATAACGTCAATCGGTCTGAACGTAGGCTGCGAAATAGAAATGTTGCAGAACGTGAAATCGCGTCCGCTCCTCGTTTTCGGGCGCGACACGATGATCGCATTAAATCGTTCGGAATCGAAGCATATTCTGGTGGAGGTACTTTAAAAATGGCGGATGAGATTAAAGTCGCTTTATTGGGGCAACCGAATTCCGGAAAGTCAACGCTTTTTAACACTTTGACCGGAGCGCACCAACACGTCGGCAATTGGCCGGGGAAGACCGTCGAAAAAAAAGATGGCTATTTTGTCCACGGATCGCGGAAATATCTCGTTTCCGATCTTCCCGGTTCGTACGGCCTTTCGGCCAATTCGGATGAGGAAGTTATCACGCGCGACGCGATTGCCGGCGAAGACGCGGATTTGGTCTGCGTGCTCGCCGACGCGTCGCAGTTGGAGAGAAACTTATTTATGCTCGCCGATATCGCAGGAATCCGGACGCCGCTGCTGCTGGTATTAACGATGATCGATGTCGCGGAAGATCAGGGAAAGAAAATCGATGTCGAATTGTTAGCGAAACGATTGAATATTCCGGTGACCGCGATCGTCGCTCCCGATAAAAAAACGTACGGGGATTTCTTTGAAAAACTTGACCAGGCGCTCAATCATCCGACGCTGCTCGATACTACGGCGTTATTCCGCCTTTTCTCCGAGGGGGAATCGAAGGCGCTGTATGCCGAAGCGCTGGAACTTGTCCCGAAAACGGGAATCGATCGTTTTTCAAAAGAATGGCTGGCGATTAAACTCCTTGAACAAGACGAAGTCGTCTCAGCCAAAATCGCCGTTAAAGCGGGAATCGAGCCGGTTCGGAAGTTCGTCTCGGCCGCGAAAGACGGGGCGTTGTATGCCGGCGATTGCAAGTTCGCCTGGATCGAGACCGTCTTGGACGGCGTCGCCGTCAAGACGAAAGAACCGTCCAAATTGCTGACAAGATTCGATCGGGCGGCGATCCATCGTTTCTGGGGAAAACCGATCGCAATCGGGATTATTATTCTCGGGCTAATCATGTCGATGATCGCCGCCGCGCCGTTTATGGGCGTTGCCGCGTTGATCCCGTCGTCTCTGGGCAGTCTGATCGGGCGATTGACGGATTTCGGCGTTTCTCAAGATTTAATTTCCTTTATCAACAGCACAGTCGTTTTGGCTTTGTCCTGGACGATTTCGATGCTGGGGTTCGTTTTCGGGATTAATCTTGTTTTCGGTCTGATCGAAGAAATCGGGTACATGGCTCGGGTTTCCTATGTTTTTGATCATACGATGAGTAAGTTGGGGCTTCAGGGAAAATCCGTCATGCCAATGCTGATCAGCGTCGGCTGTACGATCGGCGGCGCCGCCGGAACGCGAGTCGTCGATTCCTGGGGTCAGCGGATTTTGACGATCGCATTGGTCTGGGCTGTTCCCTGCGGCGCGACCTTCGCCGTTATTCCCACGCTTGCCACGGCGTTCTTCGGTTGGGGCGGGATTTTGGTCATGATTCTGCTTTTCCTAATCATGTTCCTTCATATTTTCATAACCGCGAAAATTTTCGGACGCACATTAAGTCCGGTCGCGGAACGGACCGGATTGATTATGGAACTTCCGCCATATCATAAGCCGCGATGGGGCGCGATGTTCATGATGACGCTGAATCGCGTCTGGGAAATTTTCAAGAAAGCGTTCGTTATCGTTTTTATCGTCTCCGTCCTGTTTTATTTCATGTCCTATTCCTCAAGCGGGGATGTCGAAGGCAGCTTTTTATATAGAGTCGGCAGAACGATTGAACCGGTTACGAAGATTTTCGGCTTGGGTTGGCAGACGTTTCTCGCTTTTGTCGCGTCAATGGTCTCGAAAGAAGCCGTTCTCGGCGTGTTAAGCGCGATTTTCGCGGGTTCGGGGAATATCTTCTCTTCGACGGTCGGAATAGCCAAAGCGGACGCCAATCTCGCGTCGCTTGTTACGAGCGAGATTTCGAAACCGGAGGCGCTGGCGTTTATGGTCGCGGTCACTTTTAACGTCCCATGCTTGATGGCGCTGTCGTCGACCTATCAAGAAAGCCATTCCCTGAGCTGGACGCTGAAAATCGCGCTGTACTATATTGCGACCGCTTTAATTCTGTCGATGATTACCTTTCATGCCGCAAGGCTGTTTTTCTAAAAGGAAAACATACGATGGACTCGCTGTTAGACCTGCTGCGCGGTCTCGGGACGGTATCTGCGCCGGAATTGGCGAGGATGATATCGTCGTCGCCGGAGATGGTTGAAGCGCGGTTGGAATATTATGTCCGTTCCGGCTATGTTCGGAAAACAGTTTTCGACGCCGCCGACTGCGCTTCAGGATGCGATAAATGCCGCGGCTGCGTTGGGAAAAGACGTCTTTCGCGTCCGGTTGTTTTTTGGGAGGTGATAAAAAAATGAATAAGGACTTTCCTTTCGTTATGGCGCTGGTCATCCTGGTTTTGGCCGCTTTGATAGCGCTCTGCCTCGCCTCTTTTGTACGGCGCCTGAGCGGGAAAAAAAGGTGCTGCGGCGGAGAGACGAAGCGAATGCCGGCGAAAAAGCTTGACCGTGTCTTCGGAACGTTTACCGTTCGTATCGCCGGAATGCACTGCGCCCGCTGTAAAGAAAGCGTGACGCAGGCCGTCAACGCGCTGCCGGGATACGCTGCGAAAGTTGATTTAGCTCGAAGCGAAGCGGTCGTCAGCTGTGAAAACGCCCCGGATGTTGAAGCGGTGAAACTGGCGATCGCCGGAGCGGGTTTTATCGCGACTTCAGTTTCCGAGGTAGAAAAAAAATAATCCCGGAAGGCTGCGCTTGAGCGCGCGGAACGGGATTTGCAGCCGTTTACTGCGAATTAAGTTCTCACAGTCCGGCGCCGAGGGGTTTTTATATCCTCGGCGCCCGGTTCATACAATTCGGTTTGCCGCTTCTTTACGAACTTCTACTTTAAATTTCCGAAACCTAAATTTTTTGGCGTTTATTGAGCTGATGCGCCGCCCACATGGAGGTTCCGATTACGCCGGCGTCGTTTCCGAGTTTGGATAAAACGATTTGAACTTTGTCCAACGGGATCAGGAAGACGCGCTCGCGAATGGTTCGGCGGATCGGTTCCAGCAGCAGTTCGCCGGCTTTCGAAATACCGCCGCCGATAACGACGCGCTGCGGTTCGAGATGAACGAGCGAATCGGCGATTGCAATCCCCAGATAGGTTCCGGCCTGGTCGAAAATGTTCCGCGCGATCGTGTCGCCTGCTAAAGCGGCTTTCGCGACAATCTCCGGCGTCATCTTATTTAAATCATGCTCGACCATTTCTGCTAAAATCGTCGTTCCTCCATGCGCGATCGCTTTTAACGCGGCTGAAACGATCGCCGGACCGGAAGAATATTGTTCCAGACAACCGCGGTTCCCGCAATTGCACAGCGGGCCGACGGGGTCAACCGTAATATGACCCAGTTCGCCCGCCTGACCGGAATTTCCCAAGACGAGTTCGCCGTCGATCACGACGCCGCCGCCAACGCCGGTCCCCAAGGCGTACATGACCATCGATGTGCAGCCTTTTCCGGCGCCGAAAATCATCTCTCCCCAGGTAATCGCGCGCACGTCGTTCAGCAGAAAGGCAGGGATTCCGGTTGCGCGTTGGATATACGCCGCGACCGGAACGTTAATCCAATGCCCGGGCAAATTGGTAATAAAGTTGGTTACGCCGTTTTCCATGTCGAGCATTCCGGGGAAACCGATCCCGATTCCCTGGATTTCCGCCATCGACATCTTAGCCTTCCCGATAATCGTCGCGAATAAATTAACCATCCTCGCCAAAACGCCGTCCGGACCTTCGCGCGCTAACGTCGGAACGATTTCTAAGTTGGAAACCGCGCCCGTTTCAGAATTGACGATCGCGGCGCGCATATTCGTACCGCCTAAATCACAACCGATATAGTAAGCCATAGTTCCCGAATCCTTTTCTACCCGTCGATGAAAACTTGTCTGAATCGCTGCGAAACGCTTATTCCTAATTATAATCGCTTATGCTGATTAAAGCCCGATTTTCGAATTTCGAGCGTCAGCGCGCAATCAGATCGCTCATACGCGCCGTCTGGGCCATTACGTTGACGTCATGAACGCGGACGATATCGAATCCGGACTGGACCGCGGCGGAAACGAGCGCGGACGTTCCGCCGAGCCGATCGTCCGCCGCGCGCCGGAACGTTTTCCCGATCAACGATTTCCGGCTCGGACCGAGGAGCAGCGGGAAATCGAAGCGCGCCCGAATCAGCGGCAGCGCGCGCATAATCTCCAGATTGTCCCAGGCCGACGCCCCGAAACCGATTCCGGGATCGAGAATAATTCGGTCCGGCTTGACGCCGCCTCTGAGCGCCCGATCCGCCAGCGCGGAAAGCTGCGCGATAGCCTGATCGGCGATCGGCGCGGCGGGTTTCAACGTCTCAGAGCGCATCAATACGATCGGACAGTCCGAAGCGACGGCCGTTTCGATCATGCGCGGGTCAAAGGTTCCGCCGCCGACGTCGTTGATCCAATCCGCGCCGGCGCGTACCGCAGCCTCAGCCGTCGCGGCTTTCATCGTATCGACGGACAAGAGCGCGTCCGGGAAGCGCGCGCGAATCGCGCGAATCGGCTCGATCAGCCGAGCGGTCTCTTCCGCCTCCGGGACCGGCCGGTAGCCCGGGCGCGTTGATTCGGCGCCGAGATCAAGGATTTCCGCGCCATCCGTGAGAAAGGATGCCGACTGCGCCAGAGCTCGGGCGAGCGCGATTTCCGGGTTTTTATCGTCGCGGTAAATTCCGTCCTGAGAAAAACTGTCGGGCGTCAGATTGACGATCCCCATAACGTATGTTTTTACGCCCCATCGCAGGACGGGACGACTTAATCGCTGCGGCTCCGTTAGACGTCGGACAGCTCCGGGCGGGGCAATTTCAAGCAAGGAAACGAAACTGTCTCCATGAATCGGGTCAGCGCCGTCCGGAAGAATCTCAACGAGCGGCGCTAAAACGAAACGCCGTTCGCGGTAGCGCGGATGAGGAATTGTCAGAGCTTCGGATTCGACCTTTAAATCGTCATAAAAGAGAATGTCAATATCGATGACGCGCGGGCCGTTCCGGAAAGTTTCTGTCCGTCCCATGCGCCGTTCAATCTGTTTTATAAATTTCAGCAGGTCTTCCGGCGAAAAATCCGTTTCTCCGTTCAAAACGACGTTATAAAACGGATCCTGATCGGCGTAACCCCAGGGTTCAGTCTGATAGAACGAGGAAATACGGCGAATCGAGACTGTCGGCCCAAGCAGTTGAACCGCCAGCCTCAGGTTTTCAGCTTTATCCCCGATGTTCGAACCCAAAGACAGGGTAACGTTCATTTTCTTTCTCCCCGGCCCAATCGTTTTTAGCCGCTTCAGGCGCGCGATTGCGCCGCGGCGACAAACGCTTGAAAGAGCGCCGCGTGTTCCGAATGGTTCTGTAACCCTTCCGGATGCCATTGCACGCCGATCGCAAACGGATGATCCGGATTTTCGATCGCCTCGATCAGTCCGTCCGAGCCGAACGCGCAGGCGCGGAACCCGTCTCCCAAAGCGTTAACCGCCTGATGATGAAACGTATTCGCCCAGAGGCGGTCCGTCCGAACGATTGAATAAAGCTTCGATTCCGTCAGGATCTGAACCTGCTGCGTCAGTTTGGTAATCGGGATATCTTCAGGCTGACTATGGTTAAGAGCCGTTTCGAACTGCGACGGAATATCGGAATAAAGCGTCCCTCCCGTCGCGACGTTCATGACCTGCTCTCCGCGGCAAATTCCGAACAACGGCAAGTTATACGCCAGCGCCATACGCGTAATCGCGATTTCGAGCGCGTCCCGTTCGGGATTCGGCGCGGAAACGGACGGATGCGCTTTGCCGCCGCAGCGTTCGATCGCGACGTCGCCGCCGCCGATGATAAGGATACCGTCGAAATGGTCGGATAGACGTTCAACCTCCGTAAGAGGGAACTGCAGCGGAATCAACAACGGCAAACCGCCGGCATTCACAATCGATGCGACGTAACGGGCGTTGACTTGATTTCGATACGCTTCGCCGTCTCTCCGCTCGTCGTTATCCGAACAGATCAATCCGATTCTAGCTTTCATGTGTGTCTTCGCCATTTCGGGTCCTTTCATTTTCATCTTCAGCGCAAGTTCTTTAATAAAAAACAGGGGTAATTCTGAACCCCTGTTATTTTACTTCGTTTGGAACAGCCCGTGGAAGCGATTAAAATTTTTGCTTCAACCTGGCGCTCTTGCCGCTGCGTGAACGGAGGAAATAAAGGCGAGCGCGGCGAACCTGGCTATGACGCTCGACGACGACTTTCGCGATGCGCGGCGAACGGGTTAAGAACGTACGTTCAACGCCGATACCGTTTGAAGCGACGCGGCGAACGGTAAACGTTGAAGTGTTGCCGTTGTTATGCGTGAAAAGGACGACGCCTTTAAATTCCTGAACGCGTTCGCGATTTCCTTCTTTAATTTTGACGTGGACTGAAACCTGATCGCCCGGGAATAAATCCGGAACGTTCGGGTTAACCGGGGATTCGACTGTTCGTAAAATATCCGTCATAATTCTTACCTAATCCTTACAAGGGCTGCTTTCTTTTATTTTGCGTACGACCGACGCGAAGCGGAATTATAACATAAGCTGATACGTCTGTCAAAAAAGGGGATGGGATTCGTTTTCATATCAAAACCCTCAGCTTTTCAGATCAGCTCGCTTCGGACGATCATTCCTTTTTTAATATCTGATAAAATACCGTACCGA
>JASBYO010000030.1 GCA_029983925.1 Flexilinea sp. | reverse complement strand
GGAAAAAAATAGTAAAATTGAGGTAATACTTTTTTCCTTTTTCTATATTGATTCATGGCCATCGTTTAAGTGTAAAAAATCGTGAGGAAAGATGCGAATTAACGATGAAATTAAGTTGGATGTGAATCGAATTCGTGAACTCTTGACAAATTTGCAGGAATTGACGAATTTGCGGTTTTCGCTGCATACGATTGAAGCGCTGGAATTGGTTACGGCCAACCGGCGTTCCGATTTCTGCAATCTGATCTGCCAGACGCAGTACGGCTATCGAAAATGCTTTAACTCCGACTTGAAGGGAATTAACGCGGCGAAGGAACTTGAGAAACCTTATCAGTACCGCTGCCACGCCGGGATCATCGACACGGCGATTCCGATTTATAATCGGGAAAAGTTAGAAGCGATTATTCTGTTCGGTCAGATATTGGACGATTCGCCGCTGGAAGATCAATGGCGCGTG
Organism: Flexilinea sp.; assembly: GCA_029983925.1. Classification (GTDB taxonomy): domain Bacteria; phylum Chloroflexota; class Anaerolineae; order Anaerolineales; family Anaerolineaceae; genus Flexilinea. The sequence goes on along the minus strand of JASBYO010000030.1, from coordinate 25,516 downwards.
ACGGAGCGAAACTGCGCTTGGCATTCGGACATGTTCTCACTGAAAAAGGCTTTCCATGAATTGCCGAGGCTATCGACACGGGCGATCCGCGCCGCTTATGAGATTATTAATACTTGCGTTAACGAAGTCCGCTTGGCTCAGATCGTATCATTTGACCAGATGAGCGATTTCGAACGATTGGGGCTCTATTTAAAAACTCACTATGCTGAAGATTTAACCGCGGAAGTAATCGCAAACGGGTTGGCGATTTCGAAAAGCCGTCTGTATCGAATGATTCGGGAATGCGCTGAAGGAAAAACATTGAATATGCTGATCACGGAGGAAAGAATTTACGCCGCGAAGAAGATGCTGAAAAAGACTTCGGCGCCGGTCCGGGAGATCGGCGCTCATGTCGGTATCGTCGATTATAATTATTTTACGAAGGTTTTTCGCCGTTATACCGGGCGGACGCCGAGCGCGTATCGCGCTGAAAAAATTCTGATATCCGTGAATCCTCTGCACGAGGATCCGGATTTGAATCTGTTTGAGAAAAATTACACATAATCCAAGCGAAAACCATTGAAAAAAAGACGATTTGGGGTATGATTGTGAAATAACAGCACAAATAATTGTCCTGTTGTTTATACGTGTCTTAAGTCAAAAACAAGAATGGAGAATAAATCAATGAAAGGGATATCGCATGTATAAGATTTTGAAGAAAAGATCGTTAAACCCGACCGTTACGTTAATGGAAGTTGAGGCTCCGTTCGTAGCGCGAAAAGCGCAAGCCGGGCAATTTATTATTTTTCGTGTGGACGCGCAAGGGGAACGCATTCCGTTAACGATCGCTGATTACAACCGTGAAAAAGGGAGCGTTACGATTATTTTCCAAATTGTTGGCGCCGCGACTCAGAAATTGAACGCGCTGGAAGAGGGAGAGTTTATCCATGATTTTGTCGGTCCGCTGGGGACGCCCTCTCATGTTGACGGATTGAAGAAAGTCGCTGTAATCGGCGGCGGCGTCGGTTCGGCGATCGCCTATCCGGTTGCGAAGAAGCTTCATGATCAAGGGACCGTCGTTCATACGATTGCCGGTTTCCGCAATAAAGATCTGGTGATCCTTGAAGACGAATTCCGCGCGGTTAGCGATAAACTGATCCTGATGACGGACGACGGTAGTTATGGGGAAAAGGGTTTAGTTACGGACGCGCTGCGCTCGCTGATCGAAGCCGGAGAGAAGTACGACGAAGTGATCGCGATCGGGCCGTTGGTCATGATGAAATTTGTTTCGAAGTTAACGAAGGAATACGGTATTCACACAGTCGTTTCCATGAATCCGATTATGGTCGACGGTACCGGGATGTGCGGCGGCTGCCGCTTGACGGTCGGCGGAAAAACTGTCTTCGCTTGCGTCGACGGCCCCGAATTCGACGCACATCAGGTCGATTTTGACGAAGCGATCTCCCGTTCCGGCGTTTACAAAGGTTTTGAACGCCATGCTTATGAAGAATCCTGCCGGTTATTAAAGAAAGAAGTTAATTAATTATGGCTAACATGAATCCCAAGAAAAACGAAATGCCGGCGCAGGAGCCGCACGTTCGTAATCAGAATTTCAAAGAAGTCGCGCTTGGCTATACGGCTGAAATGGCGATCGATGAAGCGAAACGCTGTTTGCAGTGCAAGCATAAGCCTTGCGTTTCCGGCTGCCCGGTTCATGTTAAAATCCCTGAATTTATCCAGCTGATCGCCAACGGCGATTTTGAAGGAGCGTATCAAAAAATCAGCGAGACAAACGGTTTGCCGGCGGTCTGCGGTCGGGTCTGCCCTCAGGAAAGCCAGTGCGAATTGAAATGCGTCCGCGGAATTAAGCATGAGCCGGTTGGTATCGGCCGGCTTGAGCGCTTTGCGGCCGATTATCATAACAGTCTTCCTGAAGCGAAAATCGAGCGGCCGGTTACGAATGGCCATAAGGTCGCGATTGTCGGTTCCGGCCCTGCCGGTCTGACCTGCGCGAGCGATCTGGCGAAAATGGGCTATGAGGTCACGGTTTTCGAAGCGCTGCATCTCGCTGGAGGCGTTCTTGTTTACGGTATCCCGGAATTCCGCCTTCCGAAGTCAATCGTTCAGCGCGAAATTGACAAATTGGAAGCGTTGGGTGTAAAGATGCAGCTGAACGTCGTCGTCGGCCGTTCGATTTCGATTGACGATCTGATCGGCGACGGTTTTGAAGCGGTTTTCGTTGGTTCCGGCGCGGGACTTCCGAAATTCATGAACATTCCCGGCGAAAACCTGAACGGCGTTTTTTCCGCGAACGAATTCCTGACGCGGGTTAACTTGATGAAGTCGTATCAGAACGATTCGGCAACGCCGATCGTTCACTCCAAGCGCGTCGCTGTTGTCGGCGGCGGGAACGTGGCGATGGACGCTGCCCGCTGCGCGAAGCGCTTGGGCGCTGAAAAGGTTTATATTGTCTACCGCCGGTCGGAGGAAGAGCTTCCGGCGCGGATTGAAGAAGTTCATCACGCTAAAGAAGAAGATATTATCTTCCGGACGCTGACGAATCCGGTCGAGATCCTGGCTGATGAGAATCGTTTTGTAGCGGGAATGAAGGTTCAGAAGATGGGCTTAGGCGAACCGGACGCGTCGGGGCGGCGCCGGCCGATTCCGATCCCGGGTTCGGAATTTTTCCTGCCGGTTGATACGGTGATCATGTCGATCGGCACTTCGCCGAATCCGCTGATCAAGATGACGACGGAAGGGCTTAAAACCGAAAATTGGGGCGGAATTATTATTAACGAAGATTCCGGCCAGACGTCACGACCGGAAGTATTCGCCGGAGGCGATGCGGTTACCGGCGCGGCGACGGTTATTTTAGCGATGGGCGCCGGGAAAACGGCCGCGGAAGGAATCCATAAATTTATCAGCGAAAAAGCCGCGAAATAGCTTTAATTCACGATTGATCTATGGACGGGAAGACGGATATATGAACAGACGGCTTCCCGTCTTTTGATTTACGGGATACTTTGACGGCTGCGTTTCGCCGGCGCGGCGTTTTCGTCGGGCGAAATTCAAACCGTCATTGCATTCACGGCGTATTCGATGCTATGATATAATTTTTACGGAAATGCATATTGATACGTTTAGGCGTTTGAAATGGAGTATAAAAACTGATGAATCATCAATTTCAAATTCGAGTTCACTCCGGCGAGCTGCGCGGCCAGGCATTCGTCATTAGTCAGCCAGAGTTTAAAATCGGGCGCGATCCTTCTTGCGATATCGTTTTGGGCGAGACGGCCGTTTCTCGTATTCATGCGATTATTTATTCCCAAGGCGTCAATACGCTCGTTTTAGCCGATAATAATTCGACGAACGGGACGACGATCAACAACGTCCAGGTTACGTCGCCGGTTCAGATTTCAGAAAATGACGTGATTATGCTTGGCGGCGAGGTCGCTTTGGCTTTAGAGAAAATCCCGGCCGGGATGGGCGTTGCCGCGGAGCCCGTCCAGCCGCAAGCCGCAGCGCCCGCGCAGCAAATCCCGCCATATTTCGCGCCGGCCGATCCGTCTTTCAACGGCGGAACGGAACCGCTTTCCGGACAGGTTCCGCCGGCGCCTATGCCAGCTGCTGCGGACCCGCTGCAGAGTTCGAATCCGCAGTTCCAACCCAATCAAACATATGTAAGCGCGCCGCCTGTCAACCCGGTTCAAAATCCGTACGGCGTAATCAGCGGCGATCCGAATTTGCAGTTCGGCGCTTCCTCATATTCGGCGCCGATAGGAGCCGCTCCTTATAACGTAAATCCGTATGCGGCTTCGACGCCGCCGCAGTCGCAATATCCGCAGCAACCCGGCCAAGCGGCGATGCCGCAGCCGTTGAGCGGGATGAGCGCTTATCCGGGTTCTCAATTTTCGAGTCAACCGCAGCCGGCGCAGGGCTTCGATCCCAATAATCCGTACGGACAGCAGCCGGCGCAGGGCTTCGATCCTAATAATCCGTACGGACAGCAGCCGGCGCAGGGTTTCGATCCTAATAATCCGTACGGACAGCAGCCGGCGCAGGGTTTCGATCCCAATAATCCGTATGCGCAGCAGCAATCAGCTTTCGCCCCGGGGAACCCGTACGGCCAGCCGCAGATGAGTCCCTACGGCCAGCAGCCGGGTCCGTACGGTTACGCTCAGCAACCGAATCCGTACGCTCAGCCGGGACCTTACGGTTACCCGGATCAAGGTTATGGACAGCCGGGATACGACGGCGCGGAAGCTCCGGTCAAATCGAAAAAACTTCTCTTTATAATTCTGGGGATTGTCTTGGCGGTTATCCTGATCATCGTCATTTTAATCCTCTATGTAGACGCGAATTATTTGTGGTGCGACTGGTTCCCGTTCTTGTGGAGCGCTGAAGCCTGCCAAAATTATCCGCCGCTGCAATAAACGCGTCGGCGGGCTTCCGATCTATCCTTGCTTGATTTGATGAATGCAGAAACGGAGAGAACTATGACTTCAAAACAGAATTCCACTGAGATAATTGTCCGATCTGAAGACTATTTAGTTTTGAGAGTAAACGATGCGGAAGGCGAACCGGTCTATCATATTGATTTAGGACAATGCATTATACGTTATTTTGAGGAAGAATGGTTGGAGTTTAAGGAGTTCGCGTCCTTGGAATTCGACGATTCTAAAACGGACGAAAACGGTATTTTCGCTGAGACTGAAAATAACGCGATATCCTACGTTCAGGAAGAGACCGGTCCGATTTATTACATCCTTGATATGGGGACAGTTTCCCTCTTCCTGACGGAAGAAGAGTATGATGAGTTGCTTAATTTATTTGATGAGATTAAGCGGCTCTGATTCGGCCTGAATTCAGCTCCGGTCGGGTCCGCGCGCTTTATCAAATAGAAGAAACGCTTGCGAGATATTCGAGAGCGTTTCTTTTTTCGACGTTTTTTTATAAAGGCTTACATCATGGAATCGCCGAGCAGGTATGCGAGAACCGCTTTTTGCGCGTGCAGGCGGTTATGCGCCTCAGGGAAGACGCGCGACCGCGGCCCATCCTGAACCTCATCGGTAATTTCCTGCCCGCGGTGGGACGGCAGGCAGTGCATGACGATACAGTCTTTCTCAGCCGCGTCAACCAGTTCTCGGTTAACCTGATATGGAAGGAAGATTTTTTCCCGCTCAGCCTTCTCGCTTTCCTGACCCATGCTGACCCAGGTATCGGTATAGATGACGTTCGCGCCTTTAACCGCGGTTAGCGGATCGCGCTCAAATCGCAGCCGGCTTCCCGATTCTTTCGCGAAGGTTTGGGCTAACTTGACCGCTTCTTCCGGCATATCGTAACCGGCAGGATTGGCGATCGTGAAATTCGCTCCCATTTTAACGGCGATATCCATCAGCGATACCGCGACGTTATTTCCATCGCCGACATAAGCGATATTGATCCCTTTCAAGGTCCCGAATTCTTCGAGAATTGTCAGCCCGTCGGCCATCGCCTGGCAGGGGTGGTTGAAATCGGAAAGACCGTTGATAACCGGAATGCGAGCGTATTCCGCCAATTCGACGAGATGATCATGGCTAAAGACGCGCGCCATAATTCCGTCGACGTATCCGGCAAGAACCTGGGCGACATCTTTAATCGCTTCCCGTTTCCCGAGCCCGATTTCGTCCGGAGACAAGTAGAACGCGTATCCGCCTAATTGACGCATCCCGATTTCAAAACTGACGCGGGTTCGGAGCGAAGGCTTCTGAAAAATCATTGCCAGCGTTTTCCCGTTCAGGAGCGGGGCGGCTTGACCGGATTTCAGCTTTTTCTTAAGCTCGATCGCAAGATCGAAAAGATACGATAATTCGTCGGCTGCGTAATCGGTTACGGATAAAAATGAACTGTGCTTCATGAATTGTGGTTTCCTTTTTTTATAATAAGATCGCGATCCGCTCGGACCGGCAGGATGATATCAATTCGGCGGCGATTAATGACCGCAGCTCTGGCAGTTTCCCCCGGCGCAGCCGGAACAGCCGCCGCCAACGTTTAATCCGGGACTGAAGAAATTTGAAACGATCCGTTTGGCGGCGGCGGATTGACAATCCGGGCAGACGGCGCGTTCATCAGCTTCGCGTATCGCGCGCAATAGCTCGAACGTTTTCCCGCAATCAGGGCAGGTATACTCATAAATCGGCATAGATATCCTTTCCGGTCAGCTAATTCGTTTTGCTTTGCTTTTTGAGGAAATGAAAGATGATGTCGCAAACGTCCAAACTGGCGCGGGGATGGCCGATTCTCCGCGCGTTTTCGCTCATTGAGGTTAGAAGTTTCCGCTCGTCCGTCATGGTATGGAAGAACGCTTCCAGCAGTTCCGTCGGCGATTTCGTCAAAATTCCGGCGCGGTTCGTCACGACCAGGTTGGCGTTTCCTTCTTCCTGTCCCGGAAGAACGTCGACGAGCAGCATCGGCAGACCCGCGGCGAGACATTCGCTCGTGATCAAGCCGCCGGCCTTTGTGATCGCGACGTCTGATCCTAACAGCATCAAAGGCATCTCGTTCGTGAAATTATAGATATACGTCGGATGGTGCCACTCCGCGGCGCGCATATTTTTATACAGGCGATCGTCGCCGCCGGCAACCATGACGAGTTGAAAATCAAAACCGGCATGATTAATCGCGTTCAGGTTTTCGATTAATTTTGAAACGCGTTTCGATCCGACAGCAATAACGGTCGTCAGGTTCGGATCCCAGCCTAAGGCGGATCGTATTTCGGCTTTCGAACGTTTTTCGGTCGCGAAAATCGGTTTAACCGGAATCCCGGTGACGAGAACGCGATTTGGGTCGATTCCGTTTGATACGGCTAATTTTTTCGTTTCCTCGTTCGCGACGGTATAATAATCCGGCATCTTGCTCATCCAAAATTGATGTATGGAAACGAAATCCGTCGTGACCGTAATGTAGGGAATATGCGGCCTGCGTTTGGATGACAGGAACTTGAAAATACCCGGATTTTCTTTTTCGATTTCGTCTTTAATAACGTTCAGGTTTTGTTCAGATTCGTTTTCTTCGTTAAGAAGAGACCAGGTTTGCGCGGGCGCCTGAAAAAACGGATAAGTACTGACGATAACGTCGGGGTTCAGCGTCTTGATCATCTCGTCATAAGCGTGATAAAGCGCGGCGGATAACCCGATTTTACCGAGATTGGCGGGAATTGTTTTGTCGGACTGGGAATAACCGAATTCATAAATGCGCGGGATGGATTTGACGATTTTGTCGTATTCGGTCTGCGTATATTTTAACGGTCCCGGCGCGCCCGGCGCTTCCAACAGGTTCACGATTTCAACCGATAACGGCAGGTCTGCGGCCGCGGATAATAATCCGTCATAGATCGCGTTTGCGGCGCTGCGGTGACCGAAGCCTGCGTCGGCAGTTAATATAATAATTTTTTTCATTTCTAATCCGATCCGCTTTCAACCGAAAATTTTTCCGTCGTTAATTGTACACTGGATCGATTGAATCGGCGCTTTTTCCGGCGGACCATGATCGTTCCGAATTAAATCCGGCTCCGCCCCGCGTTCGGAGTCGGACTTATCACGGATTTCGAAAAAAGTAAAAAAGATGATTGGGTAAAATATGTATAATAAACTGCCTATGAATAAAGAACCTGTCAAAGCTTTCAGATCTTCCGCAGATCAATCGCCGCATATCGCGAGAACGGCGGTCCTGGTTATCGCGGCGTATATCGGCGTCCAGATGATTTCCGATATCGCGTCGCTTCAGGTCGTTACTTTTTTCGGTATGGCGTTAGACGCCGGGACGTTTATTTACCCGCTGTCGTTCACGCTGCGCGACGTCGCTCATCGTTTCCTGGGGAAAACGCGGGTACGTTGGGTCGTCATTTCCGCGGCGGCTGTCAATATCCTGATGGCGCTTTATTTCTACCTGATCTCGCTGTTCCCGATCAATCAGGATGGCGGCGGATCCGCGGCCTGGGCGCGGGTTCTGACGCCGGTTTGGCGTATTACCGCCGCGTCGATTCTTGCGGAACTCATATCGGAGCTGATCGATACCGAGATTTATTCGCTTTACGTTAAAAAGTTTAAGGATCGAAACAAGTGGGCCCGGGTTCTTCTCTCAAACGCGGTATCGATTCCGATCGATTCGTTTCTCTTCGCTTTTATCGCCTTCTTCGGGGCGATTCCGACGAATGCGGTTTGGGAGATCTTTGTGGGGAATGTTGTCATTAAATTCGTCGTAACCCTTTTCAGTATTCCGCTGATTTATTTCGGAAAGACTGAAGCGGCTGATTCGTAGTGAATTAAAGAGAGAAACTCAATGGGGCTTAAAAAACGAACCGATTTGCGAAATATCGCGATTATCGCTCATGTCGATCACGGGAAAACGACGTTGGTCGACGCAATGCTGAAACAGGCGAAAGTATTCCGCGAAAATCAGCAAGTTGACGAGCGCGTTATGGATTCGAACGCGCTCGAACGCGAACGCGGGATCACGATCTTAGCGAAAAATACAGCGATATCGATCCCCGACCCGCAGACGAACGAGCTCGTCAAAATTAATATCGTCGATACGCCGGGTCATGCCGATTTCGGCGGCGAAGTTGAACGCGTTATGAACATGGTCGACGGCGCGATCCTGCTTGTCGACGCGGCGGAAGGCCCGATGGCGCAGACGCGCTTCGTGCTTAAAAAAGCGTTAAAACGCGGGATCAAGGTGATTGTCGTCATTAACAAAATGAACCGCAAAGACGCCGATCCGGAGCAGACATTAAATAAAACGTTCGACTTATTTATCGATTTAGGCGCGACGGAAGAGCAGGCGGATTTCCCGGTTATTTACGCCAATGGAATTGAGGGCCGCGCCGGGCTGACGCATGATCTTTCCGATTCGCTCCAACCGCTGTTTGAGACCATCCTGCGGAAGATCGACCCGCCGACGGTCGACGTTGAGGAACCGTTCCAGATGATGGTTACCAATCTTTTTTATGACGAATATCGCGGATTGAGCGCGTTGGGAAAAATCAATCGCGGACGCGCCGTTTCAGGGATGGGTCTGGCGCGGATAAAGTTTGACGGTACGGTTGTTCCGGAAAGAATCCGCTACCTGGTAACGTACAGCGGGTTAGGCCGCGCCGATATCGAATCGGCCGAGGCCGGCGAGATCGTTGCTATTATGGGTTTGGAAGAGGTCGCGATCGGCGAAACGCTGACCGATCCGGCGGCGCCGGACGCGCTTCCGATCATTCGCGTTGAGGAGCCGACGGTGAAGATGACGTTCGCGGTTAATTCGTCGCCGATGGGCGGACGGGAAGGAAAATTCAGCACGTCCAGAAATCTGCGCGAACGCTTATATAATGAACTGCGCAACAATGTCGCGCTGCGCGTTGAAGATACCGATAGTTCGGACGCGTTTATTGTTGCGGGACGCGGCGAACTGCACCTGGCGATCTTGATTGAGACGATGCGTCGGGAGGGGTACGAGTTTCAGGTGTCCCGTCCTGAAGTGATTCTTGAAAACGACGAAAACGGCGAAACGCTTGAACCGTTTGAAGAGGTTTACGTTGAGACGAGTCCGGAAACGGTCGGTACGATTGTTGAAATGCTGGGCGCGCGTCGTGGCCGGATGCAGGATATGTCGGATAATCCGGATGGATCGACGCACTTGACCTACGTTATCCCGACGCGCGGGCTGCTCGGTTTCCGTTATCAGTTCCTGACCGCGACCCACGGCATGGGGATTATCAACACCGCATTTCTCGAATACGCTCCTTACGCCGGTCCGATTCAGTCGCGGACGACGAATTCGATCGTCGCATGGGAAAATGGCCTTACGACGACTTACGGGCTAAAAAACGCGGAAGAACGCGGCGTCTTATTCGTCGGACCGGGCGTTGAAGTTTACGAAGGTATGGTGATCGGCGAATCGATGCGCGTGACGGATTTGGCTGTGAATGTTTGTAAAAAGAAACATCTGACGAACATGCGCCAATCGAACAAAGATATCGAGGTCCGCCTTAACGCTATTCGCCAGATGAGCCTCGACGAAGCGATTGAATATCTGGCGGATGACGAGCTGCTCGAAGTGACGCCGAAAAATTTCCGGATTCGGAAAAAGATTCTCGATACCGAAGAACGCGGAAAGGCGCAGCGGCGCGAACGCGAGCGGTTAGAAAGCCTTTAATTCGGGATCATTAAATCGGCGATCGCTCGTCCGGCGCGCATACCGGTCAGGAAAGCCCAACTCAGGTTATAACCGCCGCATCGGCCGATACAGTCTAAAATTTCCCCGGCAAAATACAGCCCGGGGATTTTTTTTGACCGCATGGTCAACGGATCGATCTCATTCAGATCTACGCCGCCGAAACCGACCTGCGCGTCGCGGAACGATTTTGTCCCTGCGATAAGGAAACGTAAATCGGATAATGATTTCAGATGCGCTTTAAACGCTGACGGTTCGACGCGCTCGGCGGGAACGTCGAGCGGAATACGCCAGCGGTCGAAGAATCGGATACAAATTTTTTCGGGAAGTACGGCGTTGAATATTGCCAGGTAAGGCATTCGGCGAAACGCCGGGTCATGAAATATTTCGCGTAGATAGTCGGAGCTGTGATTGGAAAGCAGATCAATCGAAAGTTCGGTTTTTTTATTAGCGGCGATCGGTTCGTGGACGAGGTGGCTCAGGTTCATTGCCGCCGGCCCGTTGACCCCGAAATCGGTAAAGATCAGGTTCCCGATTTCGTACGCCAGCCGTTTCCTATCGGCGTATAAAGCCGCGCGGACGTCGAGACGGTTCCCGGATAAACGTTTATCCGCTTTTTCGAAAACAATTCCGGTCAGCGCCGGAACAAAATCGTGCGCCGCGATCCCCAGCGCGCGTATTTCAGGCAAGATTGAATCGTCGGCGCCGAGCTGCGGATAGGCGCGGGATCCGCTCGCGACCAGCAGCGCGGAAAACGGCCCAAAGCGGCGCCCGTCGGACGAGCTTATTTGAAACGCGCCGTCCGGATCGACGGAAAGGCGGGTTATTTTCGTTTCGGAGACGATTTCAACCTGACGCGCTTGTAACTGTGCCCGCAGGATGGAAGCGACGTTCGCCGCTGAATTGGACGCCGGATAAACCCAGCCGTCGTCGGTCGCGACGGTCGGGATCCCGTATTCCCTGAGCCGGCGGCGGATCATCTCCGGGTCTGGATACCGAAATCCTGAAAGGAGGTGCGATTCGGACATGCTCCGATAACAGCTCTCCTCCTGAACGAGGTTGGTCAGATTGCCGCGCCCGCTGCCCGTGACCGCCAGCTTGCGCCCCGGCAGCGGGTTCAGATCGAACAGAATTGTCTCTATTCGCGATTTTTGATTCAATTCCAGCGCTGATATGATTCCGGCCGCGCCGCCGCCTAAAATTGCTACCTTCATTTTGTTGCCTTACGAAAATAATTCGATTACAATGAGGGATGTCAGGTAATTGTAAAACATATGACACAGGCATAAAATGACATTCGTTAAATATATGAGGATTTCAGACATGCAGTGTTATGAAAAGGGAGCGAAACAAGTTTATGAGTAAGCTACGAGTTCTTCTGGTTGACGATCATGAAGTCGTTCGGTTAGGGATCAGAGCGTTGTTGAATCAAAGCGAGAATTTTGAAGTTGTCGGCGAAGCAAGCAACGCGAAAGAATCGATCGAGATGACGGCTGAAATCCTCCCTGATATTGTCCTGATGGATATTCGCCTCCCGGGGATGTCCGGCATTGAAGCTTGCGAAGAGATTACGCAAAAGAACAAAGATATAAAGGTCGTCATGCTGACGTCCTACGCTGAAGATGAGATGCTGTTCGCGGCGATACGCGCCGGCGCATCCGGATATCTCTTAAAACAAATCAGCAGCGAAGACCTGATCCGCTCGCTGAACTCGGTAGCGCGCGGGGACGCGGCGCTGTTGGATCCTATGGTGACCCAGCGCGTCTTCCAGGAAGTTCGCCGCGCCGTCAAAGAAGAGGAAGCCTCAGCGTTCGCCGTTCTCTCTCAGCAAGAAAAACATGTCCTGATCCTGGTCTCGGAAGGAAAGACGAACCGCGAAATTGCGAAATCGCTTTTCTTAGGCGAGGGAACGGTTCGGAACTATGTCAGCAGTATCTTATCAAAATTAGGAACGAGCAACCGCGCTGAAGCCGCCGCCTACGCGGTCGAGCATAATTTGAAAGATTACGTTTAACGGCGAATCTTCGAATCGAAAATCGAATGCGGGGCGCGTTTCCCTGTCGGAGTTCTGAGCGCCGACGGGAAGTCCGCTTGTTCCGTAGGGACGGAAACGATACGGCCCAGATTGAGCCGCGTTAGCTTTTAATCGCTTCCGAAGACTTTTTTCCGATTCGATTAACGATTCAGATTCGGGTTGAAATAGTTGTAAACCGCAGTGGAAATGATGGCGAACAATCGGTTCCCTTTATCGAAAATCAAATTGCTCGGGTGCCAAGTGAAGACGCTGAGAATATAGTCGCCGCCGGGAGAATAAATGACGGCAATGTTGCTCATCGTCCGCAGCAGGCCGTCGCTTTCCTCGATCCAGCCATGCTTATGGGCAATCGGAACTAACTCCGGAATTCCGGCGGATATCAGCAGCGGAAGTTTATTATTTTTTAGCAACTCGACCATTGTCCGGCATTCCTGCTGCGTAATCTTATCCGGAAACGTTGCGGTCAGCAATCCGCCGCCGTCTTTTTCACAATGATAAAGGCCTTCCATCAGCGCCGCCATATCTGCGGCGGTCGTCTGATTATAGCGGTCAGGTTTCAAGTCGATATCCGAGCGCTGATTCGCGGGCGTTTCAACGTCGCGCAGAAGCGGCGCGCCCAGGTAGAAGTAACCGGATAAAAAGGTGTTTTCGAGACCCAGCGTACGCATATCGTCGGTAACCGTGATTGGGGCAAGATTTCCGCCGACATGCGTTTCCATCATCCAGTCGGTCTGATCATTTTTCGATTCCGTGATCATCAGCTCTAACTGGCGGATCGTGAACGGGTCCGGCTCGGAATCCATGCGCGCAAATGAAGATATCATGACCGGAACTTTAATCGTACTGGCGGCGGTAAACGAAATTTCCGGTTCAAGATCGTTGCGGTGACGGCGGGCAAGGTCAAACGTATTCCCGGTTTTCGGGTCTATCAGGACGACTTCGGTCAATTGGCCGGCGTCCTGATACTGGTCGATGACGGATCGGATTTGCAGCTTTAAATTTTCGATATGCGGCGCTTCGGCTTCGACTGTCTCTACGCCGATTTCCACGAGCCGTTGATCCGTTGAGCAGAAAGCTGCGGCGATTTTTCCTGCCGCATCGTCGATATCCATCTTTTTCCCATCGACCGCTTTATAAAATCCGATTCCGAGCGTATTCGGTTGAGCCGCGATGGGGAGCGTATCGTAGCGCGGGCCGATTTCCGCGCTTAACCAGTCCCGGATCGCGTTCTCGTCGGCGCTGCAGGGAATGTCAACTTGGATCGGTTTGGTCTTGGTTTTCCCGAATAGCGCGCCTATGAAAGCGTCCGAGCCGCATTGCGCGGCCGCGCGGCCCCCGCGACGACCGGATCATTTCTGTATCAATAAGGCTCAGGCCGAGCTGGCCGGCGCTGACTTGAATCAAATTTTCTTCGTATCGGAGCTGAACCGGCGCGTTATAGATAGACAGCAGCGATTCGGCGATTTGATCCGCGGATAAACCTTCGATTGGGAAGCCGTTGACGGTCGAGCCGTCCGGAATCGCGGCGCAATAACGGTTAAACCGCTGGCGCGCTAAAATAAACAATAATCCGGCGACAAAGATCATCGAGAAAGATAAGAAAAACAGCCCGAGTTTAGTTGATTTCGACATAGAATATTCCGCATTCAATTCTACCAAAATTCGTCCGGCCAGCCCTAATTTCAGATCGGATTTTGGACAATCGCAGCGAATACAATATAATGAACTTCATCAAAATTGACAGGAGATTCGGATGAGCAGAGTTATCTCGACCGACAGCGTTCGTACCGAACGGACCCGCCTGAAAAAAGGGATCGTATTGGCGATTCGCGAGTTGATGCAGCAGCAGGAAGCGAACGAGCTGTCGCGAGATTTGATCGCCTATATTTTACGGTCTTTGGATCGGATTACTGAAACGATTGATATCTCGGTTGAAGCTTGGGAAAAGCGTGATTATTGGTTAAAAGCCGACCAGTTCAGACGCGAATGGCGTTGGGCGGCGATGATTGCCGAACGGATTCGCCCGAAGGTCCTCGCGCTGGATTTTACGGCGCTTATCCCCGACCTGATCAGTTTAGGTCAGGCGCTTTCCGATACGACCGTTTCCGATAAACATCGTTTAGGCGCGCCCTGGATCGGGAGTTGGGACCTGCTAATCGCGGAGACGCGGGAATAAATTTGCTTCCATGGCAAAGAAACGGACGTCCGAACCTTTAATAGAACAGGGTGCGCGGCGCTTGATACCGCTTGAACGTGCCGAAGCTGAAATCGTCGTCGTTAATTCGCGTTTCATTGCGACGCTTGAACCGGTTCATTCGCCCGAAGCGGCGCGGGCCTTTATCGCGGAAATGCGCGAGCGTTACGCCGACGCGTCGCATAACGTTCCGGCGTATATTATCGGGTTCGGGAATTCGACGATGGCTTACTGTTCCGATGACGGCGAACCTTCGGGATCGTCCGGCCGTCCGTTGCTGACCGTTCTTCAAGGCAGCGGTTTCGGAAATATCGCGATCGTTGTAACCCGCTATTTTGGCGGAACGAAATTAGGGGTCGGCGGATTGGTCCGCGCTTACGGCGACGCGGGAAAAGCCGTTTTGGAGCGCGTCCGTCCCGCTGAGCTGAAATCGGCGACGATATTTTCGCTTCAAATCCCATACAGTTTTTACGATCGATTCGGCCTGTTGGCGGCGGAGTTCGGCGCGGCGGTCCATGACGAATCGTTCGAGGGTGAAATAACGATCTGCGGTCAGGTTATGACCGCAGATTACGAAGAATTTGAAGCCGCAATTTCTAATCGGACGAATGGGCAGTCGCGCCCTGAACGGCTGTCAATAAATCCCGACGCGGTTTTCCCGATCGCATAAGAAATAAAATATTATCGGCGCCGAGGTCGGATCCGTTTGTCGTCGGTTGATGTTTCTTGTAAGCCGACATCTTCTCGATCCAGGGATCGAAGCTGAAGCTGCTGAACGAAAGCGCGTCAATCTCGAACGCGCCGGCGGTATTTTCAAGAGCGGCGCCTAAAACGGCGGATTCGCGAAAATCGGGACGGAGCAGATAAGCGAAAGGCTTCTGCATGTTGACGATTTCGCTGTAAGTGCTGTATCCGGCTTTTCCGAAAAGAAAATCGGCGCTGTTAACAAGATCGGGATGGTAAATCTCGCTGCGGTGCGGAATGAGCAGGATATTATTCCGGCGGCTTATTTCAAGATAATCGCCGCTAAAAGCGAATACAACGTCCGGATCCGCGCTGTCGATTCGGTCTTTGAGTTTGTACGCGGTTGAGACGCCGCCCATCGCCACTAAAGCCAATTTTTCATTGGCGGCGAGCCCGAGCTTAACTCGAATCGTTTCCGGAGCGGTTCGCGGGCAGCGGCTGACCGGAGGCAAGATAAAATCGCCGGTTTCGCTTGGCGCGCAGGGCGGCGAATATTGCCCGCGATACGTCGCGCTATCATAAATCCGCGCCAGTTTGCGGTTGATTCCTTTGAAACCGGGGTAATTCCGCGCGAACGGTTGGTAAATCCAGTCCCAAGTAAAATTCTCGATCAGGAGCGACGGGATTCCGGCTTTTTCGGCGCCGACGATCGCTAACGGCGAAATATCGGCGACGACGAAATCGACTTTTTCATTGAGCAGCAAGTCGGCGATTCGAGCTGAATTCTCCGGTAAATCGGCTAAAAATCGGTTCAGTTTCGTAAGCGTGCCCGGAATATCCATCTCGATCGGCGTAATCTGGATGACGCCGACATCGGTTTGCGTTTTTCGGTAGCAAAAAGGAACGGTCAACGATTCCTCGAAAAACCAATGCGGGGTTTCCGTGCAGATCGTAATTTTTACATCTGGATTTTTCGTTACCACCGATTGAATGATCGCCGCCGATCGCGAGGCGTGACCGAAACCATGTGAAGAAATAAAATAAGCGATATGAAATTGCTGCATTTTCGTCCCGTTTGGAAAGATTTGTCAAGGTTATAATCTAAAATTCTTCAAAATTTTTCTCTTGCTTGCTTTCAATGTCTTGTTCCAATGGCTTGAATGCCTTGTCTTTATATATTGCTTTACTATCATCTTTAAATATCAGATTTGTTGAATAACGAGTTCTGTCTATATTTAACTGCATCTGTTTTATGTCTTTATTCCTTTGTTCCATAGAATCTCCTTTCCGTCTCTTCCTCCTTTAATTCGGACGTAAGGAAAGGGAGTATTGACCGTTTGCTTTACTTTTTTTCGTGATTTATTTCATTGTGTTGCTTCGGCAAACCGAGGTTTGTCAGATCAGCCTTTCCGTACCGCTTTCGTCAGCCGATCAGCGTACAGATTAATGCCAGCAGCAGGGCGGCCATAATATACGTGATGGCCGCGCGTATCTGTGATTTTTTGTTGAATCCGAAAAGCTGCGGCCCCATGGCATCTTTTAGCTCCGGTATCTCCGGAAAAAAGTGCGGGAAAAAGTTTGAATGAGACAGCAAATACCAGTCGAAGAACAGTACGTCGAATCCCTTAAGCGACTCAAGCATGATCAGAAAACGCAGGAAAAACTGTCCGAAGCTGAAGCCTTTTATAATGCCGTTGTATCCTCCGTATAGGATTGGCCCTGCCAGCAGCAGTATGGAAATCACTGCCAGTATCCAGCCGACGGCATGCGCCCCGGGAAAGCGTTCAGGAATATAATCCGGCAGCAAATCCTGAATCTCCTTCGGCGCGGAAGTAAAATACTTTTTATCCCGCAGAAAACCGACCCCCGCATACAGCAGCAGAAATAATCCTGCCATCATGATGACGCTCAAAAGCAGTGTCAGCCGCATTTCAATCATTCTCCTTCTGTGTCATTCTTTTGTTTTGCCTGGATGAGCTCTGCGATTTCATAAACCCGGGTTGATAAATTAGAATTTGTCTAATTTATGTCTGTTCCACTATATAACTTTTCCATATTTTGTCAGTTGATCGATTTTAATATTCATTCTTATAACCGTTGCATTTTCTACTTTCTGCGTTCAATTTTATAATTTAGCCGCAGCATTTGGATCAATTATCGCTAACATTTTACCGAAGCGACGCGTTAATGGCATATTCTTGTTATGATTTTGTGATAAATTCAGTTGTGCAATAAATATTATATGGGAATAAAATTAACCCAGCGGCTCGTTAAAGACATTTTGGATCAGCCGATCTTCAAATTGATCGTCCAATATCGCTTTACTGGCGCGCCGTTTCAATTTTCGAACGTTCTTCGGTTCGCCCGCTTTTCCGGGATGAATCGGCGCGAATCCCAACGCGCGCAGTTTAGACCGGAGAGCGAGAATATTCGGATCGGACGTTTCCCGGTAGAGCGGGTGCCAGTCCGGCAGCGGGCGGTTTTCGGCGATCCGGCGATAAGCGCAGTGAGCCGGCATCCATTCGGCTTGGCGCGCGATCGTTTCGGGCGCGATTTTTACGCAAGTCGGCATGAATCGGAATCGCTCCGCGTATACAGCGCATTTTTTTTCGCCGAGCAGGAGATATGGGCAGTAAACAGTCGTAAAAAATATTTCTTCGGTATTCTCGTCTTCGATTTTATAGAAGCAGCAGATTCCGCAGTTGTCGCATAACATTTCCCATTCTTGATCGGTAAAGATTTCGCTAAGGCTCATGCGTCGGCGCCCAGATCTTCCTCTAAGAAGCGATTACGGCGGTCCTCGGAGGCGAGACGATTCAGGAGCGTTTCGAATTCCGTCGGATCCTTCGTCGTGATCAGTCGGCGGATATCGTCTTTAGCCGCGCCCAACTGCGTTAAGTATTTTTTCGCGAACTTCCGAAAGACGATACAGCCGCGCATCGGTTCATAACGTTTTTTTACCAGCGCGTAATGATCCAAAATTGTCGTGTAAAAGAGCGCGAAGGGAACGGTCGCCGGATCGTATCCGGCGAAGATCCATGGATTTTCCATCGCGGCCCGGCCGATCATGACGCCGTCGCAGCCGGTTTCGGCTATCATGCGCTCAGCTTCGGCGAAGGAATCGATATCGCCGTTTCCGAAAACCGGGATCGACAGCCGCGCTTTGAGCGCGGCGATCGCGTTCCAATCGGCTTCGCCTTTGAAAAGTTGTTCTCGGGTACGGGCGTGCAGCGTTACCATCGCGGCGCCCTGATCTTCGCAGATTTGACCGATTTCAAGATAGTTAATAGAATCCGCGTCCCAGCCTAATCGGATTTTTGCGCTGATCGGGCAAGGGAGCGAATTTACCAATCCGCTGATGATCTGTTCGACTTTGTCCGGTCGGCGCAGCAGCCCCGCGCCCGCCCCGCGGTTCGAAACGTGATTGACGGAGCAGCCCATGTTCACGTCGATCAGGTCGGGTTTGAACAGTTCGTAGACGCGGTTCCCGCCGGCGACCAGGCGGTCGACATTATCGTCGAAAATTTGAATCGCGACCGGCCGTTCTTCCGGAGCAAAACGGCAGCGGTCCTGATATTTCGTATTTTTCGACATTACCTCAATCGTGTTGATAAACTCGGTGAATGAGGCCCCGGAACCGAGCCGCCGCGTCAGCAACCGGAACGGATTATCGCTGTATCCGTCCATCGGCGCTAAAATGATCCGCGAGTCGAAGCGAACCGGCCCGATCTGAATCGAATCCCGAATTGAGGTCATAGCCTTGAGATCAGCCAATACATGTACACGTCCAACGCGCGCGCGTTCTTTGATTCAGGGCGTTCTAACGATCCGAGATCTTCGAGCGGCAGGATAAAATTGCGCCCGCCGACGGCGATCTCGGCGTAGATGTTCATGCGCTGATCGTAACTCGTAAAATCGACCAGCGTCGCCCGCGTCTCGTTTCTCAGGAATATATCGTTCGGATCGCCGTCCTCGATTTCGAACCGGATCTCGACCGCCATCGGCAGCCGGACGTTTTTCTTCAGGTAGCCGAGCATCATGTCGCCGGGGAAGCGAACCGTTTGACGGTCTGCCGATCTGAAAAGAGCGGTCAGTTTTCGTCCTTCGGGAGCTGAAGGCCAGAAAAATTCGGCTGCTTTGTCGTTAATTGCCCATTGAAGCTCGCTTTCGTCTACATTTTTATCGACGATTTCGAGATATTCCAGCGGGACAACCGTTGCGGTCCAACTGAAATCGGACTCGGCGCAATATTCTACGTATGTCGGGGAAATTGAACGGATCGTTTCCGCTGTCCAGCGGATGTGCGCGTGCGTCAGTCGGATCTGATCCGCGTCTTCGGAATAGAGATCGGTTACGATCCCTTCCATTCCGGCTAACGGGAAAGATTTTTCAATCGGGAATTCAAAGACGAAGTTCGTAAGCCGAACGACGTTCCCGACGGAAATAATTTTATCGAGATTGCTGGTATTGGGCATGAGCTGTTATCGTTTCCGCTATCGCCATGATCTTAAATTCAATTCATTATAACGAATTTACGCGCCTGATTTCGCTCCGCTTCGCCGAAGTCAGGACAGAAACCGATAAAAGAAACCCGCGTCTGGACTGACGCGGGTTTCCGTTTACGGCGAAAGAACCTAATTGACTTTAAAGGTCGGCTTGCCGGTTTTGAAGAAACTGCTGATCTGACTAGCGGCGGCGGTGCCGGCGTTGCTGTTCGCTTCGGCTGTCTGCGCGCCGCATTTCTTCGGCGTCGCGAAAAGACGGGCGCCGAATTTTTCTTTTAATTCGGCGCTCTTCGGCGCGACGTCCGTCAGATAGCGGAGATCTTCCCGTTCTTCGAGCGCTTTCACTAATCCGGGCTCGTCGATAATTTCGACGCGCGCCGAGTTGACGATAACGCCGCCTTTCGGCATCATCATCATCCGATCGTAATTAACGAGATGGCGGGTCAGGTCGTCAAGCGGTAAGTTGACCGAAAGATACTGGCATTCCTTGAACAGCGCGTCGTAGCTGTCCAGATCTTTAACGTAGCTCTGTTCGGGGTCGATCGTAGCGAATACGCCGTCGCCGGTGAACGTGTAAACGTCCATTCCGAATCCGTAACCGAGCGCGGCGATCCGTTTGCCGACTGCGCCGAAGCCGAGGATCCCGAGTTTCTTCCCGCGGAGCTCCGTACCGGACGTGCCGTTGAAGAAATTGCGCGCGTTGGCGACCAGCATGCCGATAACCAATTCAGCGACCGCGTTGGAGTTCTGGCCGGGGGTGTTTTCGACGACAATTCCCTTTTCCGCGGCGTACTTGATATCGATCGAATCGAAGCCGGCGCCGGCGCGAACGATAATTTCGAGATTCGGCGCGCGGTCGATGACTTCTTTATTGATAATATCGGATCGGACGATCAACGCGTTCGCGTCTTTGACCGCTTCGTATAGCTGTGCGGGTTCGGTATATTTTTCGAGCAATACCGGTTCATGCCCGTTTTCTTTCAAGATTTCCACGATAGCTTTCGAGGCTTCCTTGGAGAACGGTTTCTCGGTTGCGATGAGTACTTTTTTCATGATTAAACTTCCCTGAATTAATGAGCCGCTTCAAATTCTTTGATCAGCGCGACGAGCGCGTCGACGCTTTCCATCGGCAGCGCGTTATAGGTGGAGGCGCGGAAACCGCCGACGGAACGATGTCCGGCGAGACCGACGCAATCGCGTTCCTTGCTCAGCGTCAGGAAGGCGTCGGCGAGTTCGGCGTATTCCGGTTTCATCGCGAAAGTAATATTCATGCGCGAGCGATCTTTCGGATCCGGAATATTCGGAACGAACATCTTCGAATTTTCTAAGACCTCATAAACGCGGTCGGCGCGGGCGATCGCGCGTTTTTCCATCGCTTTGACGCCGCCTTCAGCTTCAATCCATTCCATCGTCTTCAGCGCGGCGAAGATCGGGAATACCGGCGGCGTGTTGATCATCGAGTTTTTCTCGGCGAGCTTTTTATAGTTGCTGAGCGTCGGGACCGGGCGGACAGATTTTTCCATGAACGAATCTTTGATGATAACCATCGTGACGCCGGCAGGAGCGAAATTTTTCTGAGCGCCGGCGAAAATCATCGCGTATTTCGAGACGTCGACCGGGCGGCTGAAAATATCGCTGGACATGTCGGAGATCAACGGAACCGGCGAATCGAAATCTTCAAAAATTTCGGTTCCTTCGATCGTGTTGTTCGAACAGATTTCGAAATAATCAGCGTCGGCCGGGATGGTAAAGTTCTTTGGAATGTAGTTATATTTCTTATCCTTCGATGAAGCGACGACGTCGACTTCTCCCCAAAGTTTCGCTTCTCTGATTGCGCCGGACGGCCATGTGCCGGTATCGAGGTAGGCGCCTTTTTTGGCTAAAAAGTTGAAGGGAATGTTGTAAAATTGCGTCGTCGCGCCGCCGCCGACGAAGATAACCGAATATCCTTCCGGAATATCGAGCAATTTTTTCGTCATTTCGACCGCGCTGTTCATCACTTTATCAAAATCTTTTGATCGGTGCGAAATGCAGAGCAGCGATAAACCGGTACCGTTAAAATCGCGAATTGCCTCGATACTTTTCTCGATTGTATATTCCGGTAAAATCGCCGGCCCTGCATAGAAATTATGTTTCATGTTTTATCCTCCGTAGATTGATTTGATTTTAAAGAATGGCGATCGCGCGCATCCCTTTCATAAGGTTTAACTTAATTGTACGGAAAGCTTTGTCATCTAACAAGATACACCTGTAACCTTTTTTATATTGCATTTGTCCAACAACTTGAAATTTCCGCAATTAAGTTAGCCACCATGAATTGATTTCCGGATTTTCACGATGCTGCAGCAGTGTCGGCGGCTCGTTTTCTTCCAGCCAAAGGGCGGCGGGACGCGGCGCCAGATTATAATTCGACGCCATGGAAAGCTGATAGGCGCCCGAAGCCGGGATCGCCAACAGCTGGCCGAACTGAGGTCGCGGGAGGGCGGCGGCCGCGATCAGCTGGTCCCCGCTTTCGCAGAATTTCCCGACGATCCGAACCGGCTCGGCGGCGATTTCGCCGTTCGGATTATCGACGATCGCGGCGCTGTATGCTGCCGCGTAGAGCGCGTGCCGCGGGTTATCGGCCATGCCGCCGTCGACCGCGGCGATTATCTCGCCGTCCAATCCTTCTTTGACGGTTCCGATCGTGTAAAGCGCGACGCCGGCGCGTCCTGAAATAAATCGTCCCGATTCGAGCGAAAGTTTCGGAAGCGGTAATTTATGTTTCCGGCAGATGCCGACGATCGTATTCGCGACGGGCCGGATCCAGTTTTCGAGCGGATTTTTCGGCGTTTCGGGCGTGTAACGAATTCCCCAGCCGCCCCCCGGCGATAATTCTTTGAGATGAATCCCGGTTCTCAAGACGAGTTTATATATTTCTTCGATCGCTGCGACGTAGACGTCGGCGTCAAATAAAAGCGAGCCCAGGTGAAAGTGCAGCCCGGTTAAATTAAGATTCGGCTGCATCTCAACCCGCCGGATCGCATTTTCGGCGTCCCCGTTAACGACATGAAACCCGAATTTACTCGTTCGCGCCGAAGTCTCCGTGTGCGGGTGGGTCTCGACGCGCATATCGGGCGTTATCCGCAGCCAAACGCGCGCCGTTTTCCGTAAGCTTTCCGCGACTTCTCCGACCATCTCGATTTCGTCAAAGTTGTCAACGACGACAGCATGAAAATCATTCTCGATCGCCAGCGTTAATTCCTCGTAAGATTTATTGTTGCCGTGAATATGAATCCGGTCAGCGCGGAAGCCGTGGTTGAGCGCGATTTGGGCTTCGGCGAAAGATACGACGTCGAGTTCGACCGGTTCGACCGATATCAATTCGCAGAATTTCGCTGAAAAATAAGCTTTCGCCGCGTAGCTGACCGAAGCTTCTCCGGGGTAAAAATCTGCGAGCGCCGAATGGATCGATCGGATATTCTCTCGGACGGTCGCGGCGTCGTAGACGTAAAGCGGCGTTTTGAAATCTTTGGCTAATTTATGCAGCGAATGCCCCGCGATCCGGATCGAGTTGTCCGTGACGGTCGTTCGGATCGGGAAAATATCTTGTAACGGTAAAAAGGGCGTATCCATGGGGAAGTCCTCCTGAATCGAAGCGAGTATAATATCAGCGTTAGTGAAATTATTTTATCGTAAAGATGAGAGAAGTCGAGAAACGCTATGAGTTCGATTCCGTTTAACGTCCCGCCGTATGTCGGTTCAGAGATGAAAAAAATTGAGGAGGCCGTCGCTTTACGGAAGATTTCCGGCGATGGGGTGTTCTCGAAACGCTGCGCCGAATGGCTTGAGGGGCGGACCGGAACGGGGAAGGCGCTGTTGACGACGTCCTGTTCGGACGCGCTGGAAATGGCCGCTTTATTGTGCGATATTCAACCCGGCGACGAAGTTATCTGCCCTTCGTTTACGTTTGTATCTACCGCGAACGCGTTCGTACTGCGCGGGGCGGCGATCGTTTTTGTCGATATCCGGCCCGATACGATGAATATCGACGAACGGAAGATCGAAGCCGCGCTCACAAATCGGACGCGCGCGATCGTTCCGGTTCACTACGCCGGGGTCAGCTGCGAGATGGACGAAATCGTTCGGATCGCGGAAAAATACGGTTTGAAAATTGTCGAAGACGCGGCTCAGGGGATTTTTTCCGCCTATAAAAACCGGCCGTTGGGTACGATCGGCGATTTCGGCTGTCTGAGTTTTCATGAAACGAAAAACTTGAGTATGGGCGAGGGCGGAGCGATCCTGATCCGCGATCGGAATAACGGCGACCGCGCCGAAGTTTTACGTGAGAAAGGTACGAACCGAAGTCAATTCTGGCGCGGGCAGGTCGATAAATATACTTGGGTCTCAGTGGGTTCGTCGTTCCTCCCGAGCGATATCAACGCCGCCTATCTTTACGCTCAGTTCGAGAACGCGGACGCGATCCATTCCGATCGGATGCGCAGCTGGAATTTGTACCGGGAATTATTGTCGCCGTTAGCGGAACGGGAGCGGATCGAACTGCCGACAGTTCCGCAGGACTGCGAGCATAATGCGCACATGTTCTATATTAAGACAAAGAATCTTGATGAGCGGTCGCGTCTGATCCGGTATTTGAAAGATCGGGGCGTCGAAGCCGTCTTTCACTATGTCCCGCTTCATTCGTCGCCGGCCGGAAAGCGGTTCGGGCGTTTTCACGGCGAAGACGCGTACACGACGCGCGAGAGCGACCGGCTGCTGCGGCTGCCGATGTTTTACGGATTGCACCGGGACCAGGTCGCGACGGTCGTCGAAACGATCGAAGCCTTTTATCAGGAAAATTGATCGCCGTGGAGAGAAAAAACGGACTGACGGTCGCGGTTCTTCAGTCGAATTACGTCCCCTGGCGCGGTTATTTCGATATCATCCACGACGTCGATTTATTTATTTTTTACGATGAGGTTCAATATACGAAGAACGACTGGCGCAACCGCAACCGGATTATGACGCCGAGCGGGGTAAAATGGCTGACGGTTCCGGTCTACGCTTCTATTGAGAAACCGATTTCCGCAATTGAGATCGTTCCCGGACGCTGGGGCGAAAAACATTATCAGACCCTGTTGACGAATTACCGCAAAGCGCCTTTTTTCGACGCGTACCAGCCTTGGCTTGACGCGACGTATCATCGCGATTGGCGTTATCTCTCCGAACTGAATCAGGAGATGATTCAAACGATCAGCGCGGAATTTCTGGGCATTCAGACGCGGTTCGCGCACAGCAAAGATTATTTTTCGGAAGGGAAGCGCGGGGAAAAACTGCTGTCGCTGCTGCGCTCGGCGGGCGCGTCGCGTTACGTTTCAGGTCCGGCGGCGAAAGCGTACATGGACGAGGATGAGTTCCGCGCGGCCGGGATCGAGATCGTTTGGAAAGATTATTCCGCTTATCCGCCCTATCCGCAGCTGTCGGGGCCGTTCGAGCCGGCGCTGTCGATTCTCGATTTATTATTCAATACGGGACCGAATGCGCCGCGGTATATCTGGGGTTTATCAGCGCAAGGCTGAATCTTTTCCGCCGATCGTCTCGTTCGTTGAGACGAATATCGGAACGGCGTTTCCGATAACATAATCTTTTCGCGCCGCGATCGGAAGCCCTTTCAACGCAATGATAAACAATCCGATAAACGTTCCGTGCGAAACGAGGAGTACGTTTTGGTTCGGATGTTTCGCCGCGATTTGTTCGAGAGCCTTTCTGGCGCGAACCAGGACGTCCTCGAGCGATTCTCCGCCGCCGCTGAATCTATAGGCGTACGGATTTTTGTCAATCAAATCGCGGACGGCAGGATTCAGCAAATCCCGCTGGTACGGGGTTCCTTCAAGGTCGCCGAAAGCGCGTTCGCGCAGGATCGGGTCGATTACGAGAGGA
>JASBYO010000029.1 GCA_029983925.1 Flexilinea sp. | reverse complement strand
TACCATGATTTCCGCGGTATTTTTTACGCTTTTTATATGTCCGTGATTCGGCGGTACAGCTGTTAAAATTGATTCGGCGAAAAAGAGGATATTTAATTTTGTAGTCGCTATGTCCTGTCCGCATACTCTCATCGTATCGCGTTGCAAAACAGGCTTAGGTCAAGTAAAATTATCCTGTTGTGACAATTCATTACGTGCGAGGGGGGTGAGACATGCTCAGTTATTACAAGAATAACGAATTTGTTCTGGAAAAAATTGACGAGCCGGTGGCGAACTGCTGGATTAACGCGGTGGCGCCTACCCCCGACGAAAAAAAGTTCCTGGTCGGGTTGGGGATTCCGCTCGATTATATTACCTACGCGCTGGACGCCGACGAACGGTCGCGCGTCGAGGAAGAAGACGACGGAACGCTCCTGATCGTTATCCGCGTTCCGCACTATATCGGTTCCGAAGAGACGGTCCCCTATATTACGATTCCGCTCGGGATTATTATCATCGACAAGTATATTGTCACGATCAGCGCGACGGAATGCGAAGTCGTTTCCATTTTTGAACGCGGGCAAGCGGCGAAAATCTCGACGACGAAACGGAACCGTTTCGCGCTGCGGATCCTGATGCGCGCGACGGTCAGCTTTTTGGACGACGTCCGCGAAATGACGAAAATTTTGGACGACTTGGAAAATAAACTGTACCAGTCGATGCGCAATACCGAGCTGTTGGCGCTGCTGCAGTATCAGAAATGTTACGTTTACTTTGCGCAGGCGTTGAAGCAAAACGAACTGGCTCTTTACCGGCTGTCGAAATATGAGAAAATCAAGCGCTTTGACGAGGACGTCGAACTGCTCGAGGACATTCTCGTCGAAAATACGCAGGCGATCGACATGACGAATATTTCCTCGTCAATTTTAGCGAACCTGATGGACGCCTACGCTTCGGTTATCTCGAATAACCTGAACGTGGTGATGAAATTATTGGCGTCCGTGACGATCATCATGAGCATCCCGAATATTATTTCCGGTTTCTTCGGTATGAACGTTAATTTCGCGCCGATAATTCAGCATAATCCGAATATGCCGGCGATTCTTGCGGTCGTGACGCTGGCGATTATGCTGATCGTCGTCGTCTTTTTCTATCGGAAAGACTGGTTTTAGGTTACGGGCGGCGGAGACTGCGATGCGTTTTATTCGATTTTATGATCGGAAAGAATCAATTATTAAAACCGGCTGGATTCATGACCAATGGGTCGGCGAGATTCAGGGCGATATGTTCACGGAATACCGCCGCCTGGAGGCGAAGACGCCGCTTGAAAATGTGAAGCTGCTCGCGCCGGTTAAGCCGGGAAAGATCGTCGGGATCGGGTGGAATTACGTTGATCATGCGAAAGAACTCGACCGGCCCCTTCCGGAAGTCCCGACCGTTTTTTTGAAGCCGCCGAGCGCGGTTATCGGTTCTGGCGACGGGATCGTTTTACCGCCGGTTTCAGCCCAGGTCGAACATGAGGGCGAGCTGGCGGTCGTTATCGGACGGTTGGCGAAAAATGTTCTGCCTGAAACGGCGAAGACGTATATTTTCGGGTATACGATCGGGAACGATATTACCGCGCGCGATCTTCAGCGCAAAGACGATACCTGGGCGCGCGCGAAAGGTTTCGATACGTTCTGCCCGTTGGGACCTTGGATCGAGACCGAGTTCGAACCTTCCGACGCGATGCTGAGCTGCAGCGTGAATTCGAGTATCCGCCAGATGGCGTCGACGCGCGACATGATTTTCCCCGTGACGTCTATAATCGCTTACGTTTCGTCGATTATGACGCTCGAACCGGGCGACGTGATCCTGACCGGAACGCCGGCGGGGACGTCGAAGCTTGAAATCGGCAACAGTATCGAAGTTTCGATCGACGGGATCGGCCGCCTCGTCAATCCGGTCGTTTCGTATCAGACGGAATAGCCGGAGACGGACGCAAAATTCTTTTTGACGGGAGTTTGACGATCCGGCCCGTTTCTTTAGTATAATAATAGCGCCGATTTCTTAGAAAATGGGTTCGGGACGGAATCGGTCGGCAGAGTATGAATATAATTCTTAAAGTTTGAGAGGGTTGATTATGTCAGGGCATTCCCATTGGGCAACGATTAAACGAAAAAAGGGCGCGGGCGACGCGAAACGCGGTCAGTTGTTTACGAAGCTGGCGAAGGAAATTACGTTGGCTGCGCGCGACGGCGGCGGAGACGTCAATACGAATTTCAAGCTGCGCTTAAGTATCGATAAGGCGCGTTCGAACAACATGCCGAAAGACAGTATCGACCGGGCGATTAAGCGCGGTACCGGCGAATCGAAAGAAGGCGTCGATTTCACCAATACAGTATACGAAGGCTACGGTCCGAAGGGCTCCGCGCTGATTATCGAGTGCGTGACCGAGAATAAGAACCGAACGGTCGCCGACGTTCGTCATCAGCTTTCCCGCTCCGGCGGCTCTCTTGGCGAATCGGGCTCGGTCGCCTGGCAGTTTACGCAGCGCGCATATTTCCTGATCACAGGCGAAAATCTCGATTTTGATCAGGTTTTCGAACTGGCGCTCGAAAACGGCGGCGACGAAGTTGAAGAATCGGACGACGGTATCGAAATCCTCGCGCCGGTCGAAAATTTCAAGGTTATTTCCGACGCGCTGTTTGCGGCAAATTTGCATATGGAAGACGCGTCGCTCAAGATGATTCCCAATCAGCCGATCGATCTTTCGGTCGAAGATACGCTTCAAGTTCTGCGCTGCGTTGACGCGCTGGAAGAGATGGACGACGTTCAGACAGTTTATCATAACCTGAACATTTCTGACGAGACGCTTGCCGCGCTGGACGCTGAAGATTAATCGGAATGATTTTTCTGGGAATCGATCCCGGGACGGCGTTAACCGGATTCGGATTCGTTCGGCAAAGCGCGGACGGGAGTCTTAGCGCGATCGATTACGGCGTTATCGCGACTGATGCGAATGATAAAATGGAAAACCGGTTGTCAACGCTGTACGATGAATTATCGAAAAAAATCCTTCTCCATCAACCGCAGTGCGGCGCGGTGGAGAAGTTGTTTTTTCGCCGCAACGTAACGACGGCTATTTCCGTAGGTCAGGCGCGCGGGGTGATCTTGCTAAGTTTTGCCAAAGCGGAGCTTCAGTTAGCCGAGTTTACGCCGATGGAGGTCAAACAATCCGTCGTCGGATACGGCGGCGCGGATAAGCGTCAGGTTCAGCAGATGGTCAAAGCGATTCTGAATTTGACGGCGTTGCCGAAGCCGGACGACGCCGCCGACGCATTGGCGCTGGCGATTTGCTGTGCGCATAGTTATCGCTATTTAGAGCTGACGCATGGTTAAAACGTTTATCCAAAGCGCAAGTAATGCGCGCGTCAAAGAAATTCGTAAACTGCGCGATCGAAAAAACGCTAAGAGTTCGCCGCTTTTTTACATGGAAGGCTCGCGGATTGTCGGCGAGGCGATCGCCTGCGGAGACGTGATCGAGACGCTGGTCGTCGCACCGGAATTGATTCGAAACGACTTCGCGCGCGGGCTGATCGCTGATGCGCAACGCGCGAATATTGAAATCTGGGAATTGAGCGCGCCGGCCTTCGAATCCGTTTCAATTAAAGATCATCCGCAGGGAATCGCGGCGCTGGGACGAAAGCGGACGTACGAGTTTTCGGATTTGAATGCTGACGGCGGTATTTTTCTGGCGCTGAACGCGGTCGCCGATCCCGGAAATTTGGGAACGATCATTCGTACCGCCGATGCGGTTGACTGCCGCGGGATTATTTTAATCGGCGATTCGGCGAATCCATACGATCCGAACGCGGTCCGCGCGTCGATGGGCGCAATTTTTTCGGGAAAGATTGTTAAGTCATCTTATGACGAATTTCTAATCTGGCGGAACCGCTATGATATCAAGCTGATCGGAACATCGGACAGCGCGGAAAAAGATTATCTCGAAATTGAGATTCCGAATCCTGTGATTATTATGATGGGATCGGAGCGGGAAGGCTTAACCGAACGGCAACTGACCGATTGCGACGATGTCGCGCGGATCCCGATGCTGCGCAGCAGCGATTCGTTGAATTTGGCGGTCGCGACCGGCGTCATGATCTATCAAGCGTATAATATGCAGCGCGGTTATCGACTGAGGAAATAACATGATCGCGAGTATTCAGGGAACAGTTCAGCAAAAACGAAAAGACGCGCTCGTCGTTTCAGTTCAGGGCGTCGGTTTTCTCGTCTACGTTTCGCCGGAAGTTATTTCGAGCTCGGATATCGGGAAAGAAATTTTTCTGTTTACCGCTTTTATCTTCCGGCAGGATTATATGGCGCTTTTCGGATTCCGAAACGAAGAGGAGCTGAGTTATTTCGATTTATTGATCGGCGCGAACGGCGTCGGGCCGAAGTTAGCGCTGACGATTCTTTCGACGGTCAATCCCGATATGATTCGGCGCGCAGTTGTCGGAGATGACGCGGACTTGCTTTCGCGCGTTCCCGGCGTCGGGAAAAAGACGGCTCAAAAAATTATCCTGCACCTGCAAGGAAAAGTTTCGGATGAAAGCGGTATTTTATCGGCGAAGGTGGCTGCGAACGCGGTAGATTTTGAAGTCGTTGAAGCTCTGACAGCGTTGGGATACAGCCTGATCCAGGCTCAAACCGCGGTTCAATCGATCCCGAAAGATACTCCCGATACGGTTGAAGACAAGATACGCGCCGCGCTCCAATCGTTCAGTTAAGGTAAGATATTCAGCAAACTTTTGTGTCGGGTTTACGTAAAATCTATGAGTGAGAAAAATTCGATTCGCGTCATCGGGGCGCGGACCCATAATTTAAAAAACATAACCGTGGAAATTCCGCGTGAAAAACTGGTCGTTATCACCGGGCTTTCGGGTTCGGGAAAATCGTCGTTGGCGTTTGATACGATCTTCGCCGAAGGTCAGCGCCGCTATGTCGAATCGCTTTCTTCATACGCCAGACAATTCCTCGGCCAGATGGATAAGCCGGACGTCGACGCGATCGAAGGACTTTCGCCGGCGGTCTCGATCGATCAAAAAGGGACGAATAAAAATCCGCGCTCAACTGTCGGGACAATCACCGAAATTTACGATTATCTGCGTTTGCTGTATGCACGGATCGGAATTCCGCATTGTCCTGTCTGTAAACGCGAAGTCCATAAGCAAACATCTGACGAGATTATTGACCAGATCGAACGCTTCCCGAAAGGCGCGAGACTGCTCATTCTGGCGCCGATCGTCCGCGCGCGCAAAGGAACCTATCAGGTCGTTCTGGACGAAATCCGCAAAGGCGGGTTCGTCCGCGTTCGGATCGACGGGACGATTTACTCGTTGGACGATGAAATTACGCTTGACCGCTACAAAAAGCATACGATCGAAGCCGTCGTCGACCGAATCGTGATTCACAAGGCCGAGAGCGAGGAAGAAGCGGCGCAGAATCGAACCCGTCTGGCGGATTCGGTCGAAACGGCGTTGAAAGTCGGCGAAGGGTATGTAACTGTCTGCGACTTAAGCGAAGATCCGCCCGTCGATCACGCTTTCTCCGAATTCTTGGCTTGTCCGGTTCATGGGATTTCGATCCCTGAGATTGAACCGAGTTCATTTTCGTTCAACACGCCGAACGGCGCTTGTCCGGAGTGCCAAGGGCTAGGTTTTAAACAGGAAATCGATCCCGACCTGATCGTTCCGGACCGCCGAATTTCGCTCAGGGACGGCGCGATTAACGTGCTGGAATGGCATGGCGACCGTGATTTCAATTCCTATACTTGGCAGGAAATGAAGGCTGTCGCGGCGGCCTACGCTTTCGATCTCGATACGCCGTTCGGCGAATTGACGAAGGAGCAGCAGAACGCCGTCCTTTACGGTTCGAAAACGCGGAAGATCAAGATGGAATTTCAAGGGCGGAATAACCGCGTTTCATCGATCGAAGCGCCTTTTGAGGGGATTATTCCGAACTTGGAGCGGAGATTCCGCGAAACGAATTCCGATTTTATTCGAACCCGGATTTCCGATTTTATGGCGGTCCGCCCGTGTCCGCATTGCGGCGGGAAGCGGCTTCGCGCTGAATCGTTAGCGGTTACGATTCAAGACAAAAATATCATCGAGGCGACCGAACTTAATATCTCCGATGCCTATCGTTGGATCGTTGCGACGCAGGAACGTAAAGACCTGCTGAGCGAACGCGCGCATCGGATCGCGGATAAGATTTTCAAAGAAATCCGCAGCCGGCTCGAGTTCCTGATCAACGTCGGTTTGGATTATTTAACGCTCGACCGTTCCGCCGCGTCGCTTTCCGGCGGAGAGGCGCAGCGGATTCGCCTGGCAACGCAGATCGGCTCGCAGCTGATGGGCGTTCTCTACGTTTTAGACGAGCCGTCGATCGGTCTTCATCCGCGCGACAATGATAAACTGCTGCAAACATTGAAACAGCTTCGCGATCAGGGCAATACCGTTCTGGTCGTTGAGCATGATACGGACACGATTGAAGCCGCGGATTGGATCGTCGACATCGGTCCGAGGGCCGGCGTCCACGGCGGCGAGATTGTCGCGGCCGGACCGCTCGCAACGATCTTAGAATCAGATCATTCTCTCACCGCGGATTATATTACCGGACGGAAGATCGTTCCGATCCCGGAACGAACGCGATGCGGAAATGGGAAGTCGCTGAAGATTATCGGGGCGACGGAGAATAACCTGAAAAATATCGATGTCGAGATTCCGTTGGGAAAACTGGTTTGTATAACGGGATCTTCCGGAAGCGGTAAGTCGACGCTGATGAACGATATTTTATATAACGTTTTAGCGCGCGACCTGAACCGGGCGAAGACGATTCCGGGAAAATTTAAGAAAATCCAGGGCGTTGAACATCTCGATAAAGTCATTAACATCGATCAGTCTCCGATCGGGCGGACGCCGCGCTCCAATCCCGGGACGTATACCGGCGTTTTCGATGAGATCCGGAAACTGTTTGCGGGACTGCCGGAAAGCAATCTGCGCGGTTATACGGCCGGACGTTTTTCGTTCAACGTTCATGGCGGCCGGTGCGAAGCCTGCGAAGGTCAGGGCGTGACCAAAATCGAGATGCATTTCCTGCCGGACGTTTTTGTCGAATGCGACGTTTGTCATGGGAAACGCTTTAACAATGAAACGCTGCAAGTCAAATATAAAGGCAAGAACATCGCCGAAGTTTTGAACATGACCATCGACGAAGCGATTGAATTTTTCGAAGCTTTCCCGCCGATCCGAAATAAACTGGCCGTGCTGCAGGAAGTCGGGCTGGGATATATCCGTATCGGTCAATCCGGAACAACTTTATCCGGCGGCGAGGCGCAGCGCGTCAAATTAGCGAAGGAATTATCCAAACGCGCGACGGGGCGGACGCTGTACGTTTTGGACGAACCTTCCGTCGGGCTTCATGCCGCCGACGTTCACCGGCTCGTCGACGTGTTGAATCAGCTCGTTGACGCCGGAAATTCCGTGTTGATCATCGAGCATAATCTGGATATTATTAAAGTCGCCGATTATATAATTGATTTAGGTCCGGAAGGCGGCGAACGCGGCGGCCGAATCGTCGCGGCCGGGACGCCGGATCAAGTTGCTTCGGTCTGCGAATCTTATACCGGTTTTTATCTGCGCGAAACATTGGAAAAGACGCGGACGCTCATGAAACAAAAAGATTAGATTTGTTATGTTGGCAAACTAATTGCAATTGTGTAAAATAGTAGTAACGAAATTTCAAAATTCGGAACGAGCGTTTCCGCGCAAAGGAAAGGAAAATTTACGATGGCGAGACGAACAAACCCTCAATATGTAATCAAGTCTTACAAGAAAAAACGAAGATTGGTTCCCTTTTTGATTTGGGGGCTTGCCGCGATTATCTTTGCCAGCGGGGTTCTGTTGATTTATTTTTGGTTCTCCGAAAGCGACGCGCCGCAGCCGGCTGTGGCGGAAACGGGCGGAGAAGGCGGCGGCTTCAGTTTCAATCCGATCCAAATGATCAGCAATCTTTTCGCATCCGCAACGCCGACGCCGACGGAAACGCCGACGATGACGCCGACCGTTCCGACTTCGACGCCGACGATTACGCCGACCGAAACTGTGACGCCGACGGTAACGCTGACGCCGACGCCGGAAGGACCGCAAATTTACGTGGTCGAAGAAGGCGATAACTGCTGGTATATTGCGACGGAGAAGTTCAAGGTCCCGATGGATATTTTCCTGGCGATTAACGGTTTTACGATGCTGAACTGTTCCGTTTCGCCGGGACAGGAAATTATTATCCCGGGGCCGGACGCCAAGCTTCCGACGTCCACGCCGATTACGCTCAGCCAGTACAGTCCGGGCCAGCAGATTGAATACGAAGTAAAGCTGAACGACTCGCTGCGGGAAATTGTTTCGAGCTTTAATTCGACGTTCGAAGAAATCGTGAAGTTGAATAACCTTGAAGACGAGAACGTTTCGCTGCGCGCCGGTCAGGTTCTGCTGATCCCGGTGAATCTGGTGACGCCGACGCCGACGCCGGTTCCGACCTTTACGCAAATTCCGGAGAATTAATTAAATCGCCGCTCGTTTTTAACGTGATCAAAAATCCCCGGCTCCAACTGTTCTGCGCACTCCCGCCGCCAATCGGTATCCGGCGGGCAGGGCGCAGAACATATCGTTCGGGGATTTTTTAATGAATTATGTGATTGAGATTTTCTCTCCTGCCGCTGCGTTTTCAAGTTCACTTTGCGAAGACTAGTTCGAATTCGCCGTTTGTAAAAAAGGCATAACTATATTGGGCTTTTTCTCCTGTCGAAAATTCGCCGGAAAGTTTCCCGAATTTTAATTTTAACGTTTCAATTTCATCGAAATCTTCGACGGGCAGGTTGTTGTAGCGGAAGAAATTCGGAAGGATTATTTTCGCTTCGGCGACGTTTTCAAGATCCGCGCCGTTCGGATTGAGGATGGCAATTTCGGTTTCGGTCCGCGGATTCAAATTGTCGATCCAAAAGCCTGGTGTTCCAGTCAGAATTACCGATGGGTCAGGCGGTAAGTTGGTCGATTGCATCGTGATCATTCCGCCGTTTTCTGTTAAGTCGACGTCGTTAACGGAAAACGCTACGCTTTCGCGAAGTGTCGGCAGCGCTTTAATGCGCTCGCCAATTTCAACGCGTTTATTTTGTTCCGGATCAAGGTACTCAATTGCGATCGAAAAATCTTCTATAATTCCGCTGTTCCATGCCGCCGCGCCGATCGGCGTTAGCTCGAAGGATATATCGCTGAAGGTCAAAAGCATGTTGTTCCGCTGGTCAGGATTTATGACATCTTCGGCAAGCGGGATTTCGAGCTGAATCGGGTCTGCGCCCATCTCAAGCTCAAGCTCAACAGCGGCCCCTTCGATCTTGACGGTTTTAAGCGTTATCTGCGCCTGAAATAAACTTGTCGGATCAGCCTGCGCGAATACGGAGCTGAAAAGGACGAATGGAAGAAGAATGTAAGCTAAACTGAGGACGAGCGAATACTTTTTCATTGTGGGTTCCTTTCAAAAACGATAAATCGTGCGGATTATTTCAAAATTATAAACGTCATTCTCGATTTCCGCCTGCCCTTTGACCAGGATCAGATGAACATAAAATTCGAGAATCGGAACGGTCAGTCAGCGCACAAGACGCATAATCTCACGGTCGTCTATTGACATCTGATACTCTTTCGGCTATATTTATAGACCGACTGACGGTCGGTAAGTGCAAGCCGGATTAACCGGCGGAAAGGGAGGCTGACTCACGATGCGTATCGTAAAGGAAGCTCAGGAGCGAAAGAACGAGATATTAGATATCGCTGACAGGTTATTTAAACTGAAAGGGTTTGATCATACTTCCATTGCGGATATTCTAATGGAGGCCGGGATTGCGCGTGGAACGCTTTATTATCATTTCAAGTCAAAAGAAGAAATTATGGACGCTTTGATCGACCGTTACACGGGTACGGTGATGGATCGGGCCGAAATTGTGGCTCGGGATAAAAAGATTCCAGCACCGATTCGATTTTTAGCGACGATCCAGGCGCTGAACCTGAATGATATTGATGGCGGTAATTTGATTGATTATATGAACCGACCTCAGAACGCTTTAATGCGGGAAAAAGTGAATCGGGTACAGCTTCAGTTGGTTACGCCGCTGTTGGCAGGCATTATTCAAGACGGTATAGCGGAAGGCTTTTTCCGGACTGATTACCCTTATGAAACGGTTGAAATGCTGGTCGCTTACGCAGTATTGGTTTTTGACGACAGCTTTCTTCCGCTTTCGGACGCGGATAAAAAACGCCGAATCGATGCGTTCGCCTATAATATTGAGCGGCTGCTCACGGCGAAAGCGGGAGTATTCGGCGAAATTCGATCACTTATATAGAGGTAGATGTGAGCGTCGGATACAAACGATTTATGCTGCTTTGGGCGGCAAGCCTGATTTCGACGGTCGGTTCCGGAATGACCTCATTCGGACTTGGCGTATACGTTTTTGAAGAAACGGGACGGGCCGCAACGACCGGTCTAATCTTGTTGGCGGGGTTTTTACCCGGACTTCTGCTGAGCCCTTTTGCGGGGGTGTTGGCGGATCGGTTTGACCGCCGTTGGCTGATGATTGTCGGCGACGGCTGTTCTGCGCTTGGATTGATCTGCGTTTATATCGCGCTCGTATTCGACGCCGGAATCGGGGCGATCCTCTTCGGCGTCGCTGTCAGTTCGGCCTTTTCGTCGCTGACAGAACCGGCGTTCCGTTCAACCGTGTCGGATTTATTGGACCGGGACGAATATACCCGGGCCAGCGGGATGGTTCAGCTGACGAGCGCGGCGCGCTTTTTGATTTCGCCGCCGGCGGCGGGCGTCGTGCTGCGAATTTGGGATATTTCCGCGTTGTTGATGATCGATATCTCGACAATCCTGCTGACGGTCACGGCTGCCTTTATCGTTCGGAAAGCAATCCTGTCTTCCTCCCGCTCCAGGAAAACGTCGCTTCTGGAAGATTTTCGGGAAGGTTTCGACGTGATCTATCGAAACGGCGGTCTCTGGACCTTGGTTCTGACGGCTTCGGTCATGTCGCTTTTTTTCGGCGTAATTCAGGTGCTTTCAACGCCGATGATTTTATCGTTTGCCGATCCGGAGTTTCTCGGTATGGCGCTCAGTATTTCGTCGAGCGGGATCTTGGTAATCAGCTTTATTCTGGGCGTCGTTCCGATTCGGAACCATTTTCATCGTATTCTAAGTTTGTCGCTTTTTTGCGCCGGAATCTTTATGTCCGTATTCGGACTTCGTGAGAACAAGACGCTGATCTGCGTTTTCGGCTTCTTGCTGTTCTCCATGCTGCCGCTTTGTAATATGTCGCTGGATTACCTTGTCAGAACGAATGTCCGGGAAGACGTTCAGGGACGCGTCTGGGGGCTGATCGGGATTATTTCGCAGCTTGGCTACGTTGCGGCGTATGCCGTCGTCGGGCAGGTCGCCGATCATGTTTTTGTTCCGCTGCTGAAGCCGGGCGGCGCGTTGTCAAAAACGTTCGGGGCTTTTATCGGAGTCGGCGAAGGCCGCGGATTCGGACTTTTGATTATTCTTTCGGGACTGCTTCTAAGCCTGACAGCGCTGATTCTTAATCGGAACGACGCGGTCCGGAAATTGGAGAAACCATGTATTTCAAATTAATTGCGAACGATATAAAAAACAGCAGGCTGATATCGACGACCGTTGTCGTTTTCATCTTTGCGGCGTCGATGTTGATGGCTGCCGCCGCCGGTATCGGCGTGCGTTTGGCTTCATCGATCGAGAACTTGTTCGACCAGGCGAAAACGCCGCACTATATGCAGATGCATGCCGGGGAAATTGACCGCTTCCGCCTCGGCAGGTTCGTTCAGGATCACCCGGATATTGAAGAATACCTGGTGGCGGAATTCCTCAATATCGAAGGAACGCAAATTCAGTTTGACGGCCGGTCGCTCGCGGATTCGGTCCAGGATAACGGTTTTGTCGCTCAAAATGAATCGTTCGACTTCCTGCTTGATTTGGAAAATCGCCCGATCGTCGCGCTTCCGGGAGAAATCTACGTCCCGATTTATTATATGAAATCGCTCGGGCTCAGCGTCGGCGATAAGGCGAAAATTGCAGGGAGAGAGTTTACGGTCGCGGGTTTCGTGCGCGATTCGCAAATGAACGCCGGGTTAGTTTCATCGAAGCGTTTCGTCGTCCATGAGACGGATTTGCAGTCGTTGGAACCGATCGGTATCCCGGAGTACCTGATCGAATTCCGTTTGAACGATTTGTCTCAAATCGCGCAGCTTGAATCGGATTATATTAATCAGGGCTTAGAGAGCAACGGGCCGTCCGCGATTACGTACGCGTTGTTTCGGCTGATCAACATGATCGCGGACGCGATGATGATCGCCGTCTTGGCCATTGTCGGATTGTTGGTTATTCTGATTTCGTTCCTCTGCGTACGCTTCACCTTGCTCGCGAAAATTGAAGACGAATACAAGGAAATCGGTATTTTAAAAGCCGTCGGAATTCCACAGCGGAATATCCGCCGAATTTATCTCGCGAAATACCTGTTTTTAGCGGGAATTGCCTGCGCCCTCGGATTTTTGGCGGCGCAGTTTCTCCAATCTTTTCTCGTTCAAAATATCGAATTGTATATGGGGAAAAGCGATGCCGGCGCTGTTCCCGAACTGCTCGGTGCCGCAGCGTCGCTGGTCGTTTTCTTAATGATTTACGCGTATGCAAACGGGATTGTCAAAGGTTTTGATAAGATCTCCGCTGCGGATGCGCTGCGTTTCGGCGTCCCGTCCGAGAAGGACGGCCGTCTGAGCAAATTTCAATTGGCACCTTCCTCGCTCCCCGGCAGCTTTTTCCTGAGCGTTCACGAACTGATCGTCTCGAAGAAAGTTTATGTGACGATGCTCGCTGTGCTCGTTGTTTGCGTCTTTATCGCGACGCTGCCCGCCGATATGCACCATACGTTTGCGGATCGAAGCTTTATCGGCTACCTCGGGTTGGGCGATTACGATCTGCGTATTGATATCGCGCAGATGGACGACATTGTTGAACGCGCTGAAAAAATTATGGATGAGCTTGACGCTGATTCGGATATCGCGTCGGCGAACCTGCTGATCAGTAAAGTTTTTGACGTCCCGCTCGGTTCAGGCGCGGCGCAAAAAATTAAAATCGAACTCGGCGATCATCAGCTGATCCCGGTCAATTATACGCGCGGCGCCGCGCCGACCGCTGAAAATGAAATCGCGCTTTCCGAACTCAACGCGCAGGACCTGGGAAAGAAGCTCGGGGACCATATCGGACTGATTGTCGACGGCAGGTATCGATCCTTCATTGTCAGCGGGCTG
This sequence comes from Flexilinea sp., assembly GCA_029983925.1. GTDB lineage: Bacteria > Chloroflexota > Anaerolineae > Anaerolineales > Anaerolineaceae > Flexilinea. The sequence continues at coordinate 13,343 of JASBYO010000029.1, read as the reverse complement.
TATTCTGATATTACCAACGGCGGAAAGACGGCGAAAGCCGCGTTCGAAAGCGAAAGCGGCGCGGTCCTTTGGGCGGTTATTGTGATCCGGCTGACGGACGGCGTTCTTCCCGAAGAAAAACTTTCGGCATATCGCGAGCGATTCGGCGACGTTAAAATCTCCGACGTAAACGGTTATGTCGATCAGACGTTCGGCGGTACGAAAGAAGCGATTGGGAAAGTTGCGCTTATCTCGTCGCTGCTGGCGCTTGTTATCGCGTTTACGCTAACCCTGTTGTTTATGCGCATGCTGTATTTTAAGGACAAGAAACAGATCGCGGTTCTGAAAGCTGTCGGCTTCCGTAATGCCGATATCAATCTCCAGTATGTCCTGAGAGCGATGATCGTCCTTTTGCTCAGCCTGCTGATCGGGATGGCCTGTACGCGAACGGTTGGGCGTTCGCTTGGGACGTTGATCCTTTCAATCTTCAATATCAGCGGCGTCCGCCTCCTCGGCAGCGCGGCGATCCGTTATTTCATCGCGCCGATTTCGATCGGAATCAGCGTCGCGTTCGGGACGATCCTCGGCGTCCGCGGTATCGTTCATCTTAAAATTTCTGAACTGATTAAGGAGTAACTATGAAAAAGCTGTTATCCGGGAGCGAAATTACCATGAGCTTCGGTAAAGATAAAACGACGAAAGTCCTTAAAGGCGTCGATATCGCTGTCGGCGAGGGCGAATTTGTGGCGCTGATGGGCGCGTCGGGATCGGGAAAATCGACTTTGCTGTATATTCTTTCGAGTATTGAAACTGCGGACGAGGGTCGGGTTTTCTTTGACGGAATTGAAATCTCGAAGCTGAACGAACGAGAGCTGGCCGATTTGCGCCGAAAAGAATTCGGCTTTGTCTTTCAGCAGCCGACGATGCTCAAGAATTTAAACCTGTTGGATAATATAATCCTTCCGGCCGCGAACGACCAGCGCGACCGAAAAGCTCTCGCTGAAAGGGCTCTGGAATTGATGGCGAAGACCGGTCTCGAAGGCCTGGAAGGGCGCGGAATTACGGAAGTTTCCGGCGGCCAGCTGCAGCGGGCCGGTATTTGCCGCGCCGTGTTGAATCATCCGAAAATTATTTTTGCCGACGAGCCGACGGGCGCGCTTGATTCGAAATCAGGCGTTGAAGTGATGAAGCTGATGACGTCGCTTCATCGCGAAGGGATCGCGATTCTTTTAGTGACGCATGATATCAAAGTCGCTGGCGCAGCGCAGCGGGTCCTGGTCATGAAGGATGGAGAAATTCAAGGCGAGATTCGATTTGAGACGGACGATATCGAGAAACGGGAACGGGCGTTAGCGGAACTGTTGAGAAACAAGCCTTGATCGGGTTTCTCCCTTTGCCGAAATGAGCGCTGCTCAATGTGCCGACCTTGAACCATTTTATGCGGAGGGAGGGGATTTTCAGCCGGAAATCTTCTCCTCTATGCCGTCCGCCCCTGTTTCCAGGCCGTTCACACGATCCGCAGCGCCGCTCATTTTAAATCAGAAAGAAATGCTTTGACAATATTCTCGAGAATATTTTGGAATCTCGACTTTTGGGATGGCCTTAATATTTCGTATAGACATGATTATAGCAGCGATCTTGCGCTTGAGCTGCCGCTTGCTAAAGCGAGGACGCAGCCGCCTGAAGGAAGATCAGCAGTCCCCAAAACGCCATGAACGCCAAGTCGAACGGTCCGGTTTGCGGGATGATGCGGCGGATCGGATCCAGGAACGTGTTGACGATACTGTCTACGAACCCGCGAAAACGATTCGACGGCGGAACGAAAAAGGGCATGACAACATAAACGATCAGCAGCGCCTCCATAACGTTGACGAACGTATTGATAAAAACGCCTAAAAATGAATTCATCGCTGCCCTCGATTAAAAAATCCACAAAATCAGCCGATGCAGGAACCAGATCAGCAAATATAAGATCATCGGCGAAAAATCGAGCCGGTTGACCGGCGGGAAGATCGCGCGGATACGTTCTAAAACCGGTTCGATAATCGCTGCGATCGTTTGATATATCGGGTTGTCGCGTTTCCCGATATAGCCCATAACGACGTAAACGATCAGCGAAAGATAAATGATGTTGACAATGAAATTGATAAGGTATCTAACCGATTGAGCCACGTTTTCAGCCTCCCTGAATTTTTTCGATCCTTTCCCTGGCGCCGACGAGCTTTGTCCCGATCCGGACGATCGTTGCGCCTTCCTCGATCGCGACTTCAAAATCGTCGCTCGTCCCCATTGACAACTCGCGCAGCGATAAGCCGAACTGTCGGTTGATCCGTTCTGCCAATTCGCGCATCCGGGCGAAATAAACGCGGTTGGATTCGGCGTCCGCCGCATACGGCGGGAGCGTCATGAGACCGGCAAGCGTCAGCCCCGGCAGCTTCAGGATCGAATCGAGATCGCGGTAAAGGCGGTCCGTCGATTCGGCGGCGTTCCAGCCATGTTTCGAAGTCTCTCCGCCGATATTGATCTCCAATAGCGCTCTCATCGATTCCCCGCGTTCATCCAAGCCGCGGCTGATCCGTTCGGCCGTTTTCAGACTGTCGAGCGAGTGGAACTCGTCAAAATGGTCGAGAATGATTTTCGCTTTGCGGCTTTGAAGATGCCCGATCATGCACAGCCGCGTTCCGGACGGCGCCGATTCAAAGACTGAGAGTTTTCTTAGCGTCTCGTCCGGGTAATTTTCGCCGAAATAGCGGACGCCGATCTCGATCAGCGCTCGGATCACTTCTTCAGGCTTCGTTTTCGTAACCGCCATCAGCTTTACGTCGTTTTCCGCCCGCCCGCTGCGTTGAGCGGCGGAGCGAATTGACGCTTGGATCAAGTTCAGACGTTCGGAACAGCGCGAGACGGTCTCATTCATTTCATGCCGTCCAACGAGATTAATACGCCGAACCTTCCCGTTTTGCCGCGATCGCCGCGGTGCGAGAACCAGTCGTCCTTTCGGCAGACGGTACAGATTCCGGCGACGTCGATTCGCTTCGGATCGACGCCGCAGTTTTCCAGCGTCAATCGGTTCGCGTTCCAAAGATCGAACAGGATCCGGCCGGAATCGTCGACGCTCTCGATTTGGTTCCGATTGCTCGGAAACGCAGCGCGCAGCTGTCCGGCGACGTCTTCTTTGACTTCGAAATGATCCGGGCCGATCGACGGACCGATCGCAGCGATCAGATTCCCGGGATCGGATCCGTAGACCGTTTTCATCGTTTCGACAACATTCGCGCCGATTTTTTTGACTGTTCCGGGCCATCCGGCATGATAAACGGCGGCGACGCGGCGGACCGGATCGGCGATCAAAACGGGAACGCAATCGCCGAAACGCATCACAAGCGTTACGTCCGGACGATCGGTAATTAACGCGTCCGTCCGCATGGCGCGCGCGCGAACGTCGCGCGGCTTCGCGACGCAGGTAACCGTACCGGAATGAACCTGCCAGCCGTCATAACGAGTCGCCAAGTCCAGCTCGAAAACGGCGAACATTCGCGCCAGATTTTCGAGCACGTTTTCGTTTGAGTCGCCGACAGTCGTCGCCATATTCAACGAATCAAACGGTTTCGGGCTGACGCCGCCATGACGTGTAAAAAAACCATGCGGAATCCCCAATTCGCTGAAAGCGGCGAATTGATAGTATTTTAAGCCGTTCGCGTTTCGTTCAATTATCGTCATTCCGTCACCTTTTTTTCAAGATAAGGCAGCGCCAGCCAAGCGGTGCAAAATCCGAATAATGCCCCGGTCAGCGTGCGCAGCTGCCAGATCGATTCGCGCCAACGCGAGCCGAACGAAGCGAGCGTCGTCGGAATCATCTGGGTCCCGCCGTCAAGCGCCATCGGCAAGCAGCCGATCGCGATCCAAACCCAGATCGGGATCGGACGAATCCGTCTCCCTGAGATCAGGAACGCCGCGCAGAACAGCGCAATCGACGCCAAAATCGCTATATCGCGTTGGCAGAGCGCGATTTTATATCCGAACCGATCGTTCCCGATAAATTCGCCGGCGGCGCGGTATACCGGTTCGCCGCTTTCCAGAACGGCTTCGTAATCGATTTGATTCGGAACTCCGGCCAGCGCTAACGGATAAACCGGCGCTTCGCCGAAAATAAAGAAGGACCGGTAGCCTTTTTCATGGCAGAGCGGACGGTAGAGCCAATAACCGACGCTCGCCGCGCCGCGGTAACCGCTCTTCGCCAGCAGCGGCGGAACAAACGTCCCGCCCAGGATCAGAAGAATCGAAATCATAAAGATCCAGGGATAATAGCGGAAAACGCCATGAAAACGCTTCAGCGCGGTCGTGTTTTTCGACAGAGCGGACAAGGCTAATTCACCACTTCAATCAGCGTTCCGACCGGTCCGGATACGGTAATATCTCCGGGATCGTAATCGACAATCGGCGTCGTCCAGCGCCAAACCCATTTCGCGTCGTCTGGTTTTACGTTGACGCAGCCGTGCGAGCGCGGAGTTCCGTAAGCGTTATGCCAGAACGCGCCGTGAACGGCGGCTCCGCCGGTTGCAAAAATGACGTTCCAGGGTACGCCGGGCGTGTCCCATCCGCTGCCTGTCAGCGATCCGGCCATATGAAGCGAAATTGATTTCCGCCAGGGATGATGGCGTCCGACGGGCGTTGAATAGTTATCGGTAATAACGCCGTCGACTGTATACAGCGTCCCTGTCGACGCGCGGCAGAAAAAGACCTCCTGCTCGTTCTCATACGCGGTCAGCGTCTGATAACTGACGTTGACGAGGATCCGCTTGTTCTCGACTTCCGGCGAAATCGGCGCGACTTCTTCCGGCGTAATCCGCCGGAACGCGCGCGCGTCGGCGTAGATAATATCGCCGAACGAACCGATTTTCTCGTTGGCGCGATAGAGCGTCGTCCCGTCGGCCGATTGCCGAATCTCGTCGATCCAGAATATCTGGCCGAAATAAAGACGCGGGTTATGGTGCTGGATTTCCTGGTACCAGGCTGAAATCGGTTCCGAACCATAGATGATCCCTACATACGGGACGGTTACTTCCGCCCAGAAGCCCGGGCCTGTGCTGGATGGCGGGAGCTCCGTTTCCGGCTCGTTGAGCTGGACCTTGACGAGCTGAACGCCCGGCGCGAACGCGTAGCCGTAAGGCGTCTCGAACCAGGTTGAGGTATAGGTTCCGCTGACGTCCTCGCCGACGACTTCGCGGTAAACCGGAAAGAGCGCGTCTTCATAGACAATCTTATTGATTTCAGCAGTGGCGCTGGGGCGTACGCGGAAATTCAGGATGCCCATTTGGCAGTTGCGTCCCAAAAATTCCGCGTCCGGGAAGTCGTCAAATTGGTTCGCCGCGTAGGTCGCCGAAGCTGTTTGGGGAAGCAGCAAAAGCCCCCCGGCCGTTAAAGCCGTTTTTAAAAAATCTCTGCGCGACAGGTTCATCTTTCTATTCATTCTTTCCTCGGCACGACGTTTCGCGCTCAAAATCTCGTTTCGCGATATCCTGACGTTTATCGTAGTTCTTTTTACCGCGGGCGACGCCGATTTCGATTTTCGCGTAGCCGCGGACAAAATAAATTCGCAGCGGGACGATCGTCAGTCCTTTCATCCGCACCTGATCCCAAAGCTCGCGGATCTCTTTCTTGCTTAGGAGCAAACGCCGTTCGCGCAGCGGGTTATGATTGAAGCGGCTCGCCGGTTCGTACGGGGAGACATGGCAGTTGACGAGCCATGCTTCGCGCCCGTTTTTAATTTGCACATAAGCTTCTGCGATACTGACCTGTCCGGCGCGAATCGATTTGATTTCCGTCCCCTGCAGCGACAGGCCGGCCTCGTACGTCTCTAAAATAAAATATTCGAATCGCGCTTTGCGATTGGTTGCGACCGTTTTTTCACCCATACCGGATATTTTAGCATACCGCGATAAAAATTTTCCCCCTTCGTGAGCGGTAAGATACCGCTCCGACTTTAAAGACAGCAAAAAGCCCGCTGCCCGGATAAAAATATTCCGCCCTCGTCGAGGGCGGAATATCGGCTGTTTCAAAATCTCTTGGTAACGGTTTATTTCTTGAATAATTCGCGTTCGACCGTTGCCTGATCCAATTTCTTCGTACAGAAGAACCAGTCGTAGCAGGTCATATCGTCGGATTTCGAACCCATACGATCCTTCGCGACGCCGCAGGAACCGGCGGGCGGAACGATAACGTCGTCGCCCGGGCGCCAATCTGCCGGCAGCGCGACGCCGAAGTTGTCAGCGGTCTGAAGCGCGACGACGACACGGTACAATTCATCGAAATTGCGGCCGAGACTGAGCGGATAATAGATGATCGTTCGAATAACGCCTTTCGGATCGATAAAGAAAACGGCGCGGACGGCTTTCGTATTGCTTTCGCCCGGCTGGATCATTCCGTATTTCGAAGCGACTTCCATCGTGATGTCTTCGATCAGCGGGAATTTAACTTCAACGTTTTTCATGCCTTTGTATTCGATCTTTTCATGGATCGTTCGCAGCCAGGCGATATGGCTGTAAAGGCCGTCGACCGAAAGTCCGACTAATTTGGTGTTGACTTTCGCGAATTTTTCTTCCATCGACGCGAAGGTCATGAATTCAGAGGTGCAGACGGGCGTAAAATCCGCCGGATGGCTGAAGAGGATGACCCAGCTTCCGCTGTAGTCGGCGGGGAAATTAATATTGCCCTGCGTGGTAACTGCGGTGAACGACGGGGCCTGATCGCCGATGCGCGGCATTGAAACAACATTATTCTCAACGTTTTCCATGATTTCTCCTAATTGATAGCTCAATTTTTTTGCTGTCTTTGCGTTTTCCGGACAGCTTAGCGAACTAATTTCTAAGTTGTAATAATTATAACTTGAGCGCTTCATTTGTCAAGCCTAATAATAAGGATATGACAAAAAAATCAAAATATAAGAAACGGTCGGTTCCCGATGACAGATCTGTGGAAATTTGGAAATCTGAATCTGGGAATATCTTGACAGATGTAGAAAGTTCATTCTATAATATACTGTATGAAACCGAGTCTCGCATCCCGATTGAAATTATCGAAACTGACGATTGCTCAGCGACAGCAACGCGGATTATACGTTGTCAGCGATCGTCATGCGGCCAGCGATCCGTTGCTGCAGCTCGGCGCGCATCTGTCGCTGAGCGGGATTGTCCGGGTTCTTGACTGCGGCAATCGCGCCGATATGTATTTGATCGCTCGAACGCTGCGTCCGCTGACGGCTGATCCGGTTTCCGCAATGCGGAATATTCGCTTGTCCCGAGCTTTCACATGCTATCAGGTTGAAACGCTTTTGTCCCGCTGCGACGCATTGGAGCAGGTTCCGGTTCTCGTTTTGGATTTTTTATCAACTTTTACGGACGAGAGCGTTTCGGATGATGAAGTTCAGCGCCTTTTCCATGACAGCGTCGCCCATCTCCGCCGCCTGAGCGGCAGGAATATCGTTATGGTCGGCGTAAAACCGTTGACTGACGTTATCAGCAAACGCGTTGATCTCCTGACCGAATTGATGCGGCTCTGCGACGATTTTGTGCGGCTGAACGAGCTGGAGACGCTGACTGCTGAAGCCGCTGAGCAGTTAAGTCTATTGTAATTTCAATTTTTGAGGGAGGCAAATTATGGGGAGAACGATTCGATCCGCGACGCAGACCTGGTATGAGGAGGAAAAAGCTTTGTCGCGTTTTTCGCGCGCGCTGCGCCGTGAAGATCAGCGTTATTTGGCCGAATTGATCGATCTCTCCAGGCTGCATATCGCCGAAGCGTCCTACGCTTCAAATCTGTATCCGATGGATATCTTCCTGGTCAGTATGCTGCTCGAGACGTATAAAAAACTGCGTAAAGCGGAAACGACGGTCGCTGAACTTTGCTCGTGTTTGGGAATTGAAGCGCCTCCGGAACGCGAATTTCCCGCCGTTACGGATATTTTGAGTCTGATCGCGTCGCTTGACGAACCGTTGGATTGAGGAAACTCATGAACGTGTCGGTATGCGGATGGCTTCTCGATCTGTATGAAGATGAAAACGACGGCGTTCGGCTCTGGTTCATACTGGAAGATGGGACGCGCCGGATGGTCCGCCAGCGGTTCCAGGTCGCTTTTTATGCCGCCGGGCGAAAAGAGCGGCTTCATCAATGCTGTCTCGAACTGCGCGGTATGGCCGGCGTTGTTAAACAGAGCCGCGTCATTAAACAGGACGTTTTTAAGCCTGATCCGGTTTGCGCGTTAGAAATCTTAACTGACAATCCCGTTCGTCAGGCGCGGATTTTCCGTCGCCTGAAAAAGAGTTTCGCGGATCTGACGTTCTATAACGCCGATCTCGCGATTCAGACGCTTCATGCCGCCCGTTACGGAACGTTCCCGATGGCGTATTGCCGGATTGCTTATAACGCGGATAGCCTTGAGTTGGAAACGATCGAAATTCTTAATTCGCGCTGGGATGTCGCCCCGATCCTGCCTGCGCTGCGAACGCTTTCGATTGAGCCGGACCGCGTTCCGACGCGCGAAACGCCGCGCGCTCTGCGTGTTGAGGCGGAAGGGCGGCGTCCGTTTCGTATCGGCCTCGCCGATCGGAATAAAATTATCCCGACGCTGAACCGCATTGTAGCCGATTATGATCCGGACCTGATTAAAACGAAAAACGGCGACGATTGGCTCTTCCCGTTCCTGCTCGATCTTGAAAAGGATCGACGCGCTGAAGAAACTTCCGCCGCTTTTGCCGAACGGCTGGCTTTTAATCGCGATCCGGATCGGAAGATTCGTTGGAAAAAAGAAATCAGCTATTTCTCATACGGTCAGATTATCTATCGCGGCCGTGAAGCGCATCTTTTTGGCCGCTGTCATTTGGATATTCGGAATGCATTAATGTGGAAGGATTACGGATTGGACGGGACGCTTGAAATGGCGCGCGTTACGACGCTGCCTATTGCCCAGGCGGCGCGCGTATCGCCCGGTTCGGGTATTTCGGTGATGCAGATGCTGACTGCGTTGGAGCGCGATATTCTCATTCCGGAACAGAAGCAGCAAGTTGAAATGATTAAAACCGGGGACGAGCTGATTCGCGCTGATCGCGGCGGCCTGATCTATCAGCCGATTACCGGATTCCATACGGATGTCGCGCAAATTGATTTTACGTCGATGTATCCGGCGATTATTATTAAGGGCAATATCTCTCCCGAAGTTCCGCTTCCTGACGGACTCGAGCCGGCGTCGGATGAACTCGGCGTCGTCCCGGCGACGTTGAAACCGTTATATTTAAAACGCGTCGCATTCCGACAAAAAATAATGACGCTTCCGGACCGGAACGCCGTTATGGCGAAGCGGTACGCGGCGCGCGCCTCAGCGTTGAAATGGCTTCTGGTCGTCTGTTTCGGGTTCCTCGGTTATAAAAACGCACGCTTCGGACGTATCGAAGCGCATGAAGCTGTAACGGCCGGAGGCCGCGAAATTCTGCTGGCTGCGAAGCAGATCTGCGAATCGATGGGTTTCCGCGTTCTGCATATGTTTGTCGACGCGTTATGGATCGCCAAACCGGGCTGCCGAACGGCCGCCGATTTCAGCGGCGTTCTGGACGCGATATCGCGCCGAACGAAGCTGATGATCTCTCTTGACGGGATTTACCGTTGGATCGTCTTCCTTCCGTCGCGCGGGAACGATAACCTTCCCGTCCCCAATCGCTATTTCGGCTGTTTTCAGGATGGACGCCTGAAAGTTCGCGGCTTGGAACTGCGCCGTCATGACAGCCCGCCCTGGGTGTCCGCGATCCAGCGGCAGATTTTAGACGTTCTCTCCGGCGCTTGGGATGTGCGCCAGTTTGCCGACTTGCTTCCGAAAGTATTCCGAATCTTCGTTGACGCGCTGCGGCGTTTAAACGCCGGCGATGTCGCGATTGAGGACCTGTTGCTGACGATTCGGATCAGCCGGGATCCGGGCGCTTATAAGACGCCGACGGCCGCCGTCCGCGCCGCGATTCAGCTTCAGGAACGGACCGGAATTCGTACGGTCCCGGGGCAGAAAGTTCGCTTCCTCTTTGTTGAGAGCGAGTCCGGCGTCTATAATTGGGACCAGCCGCCGGATCGTTATCCGCCTGAGCCGATTGACCGCGCTAAATATCGCGAGCTGCTGGCGCGCGCGGTCAGTTCGATTCTCTGGCCGTTCGGGATTCGCCAGAAAGATTTGTGCGATTACGCGAACGGTACGCTGCAGCTTCGTTTGGAAGGCGTGTAGAAAATGATAAAACTTGTCCCGGTCCGTTTTTTATCCGTATTCGCGGTTTTGCTCGCCGGTCAATTATGCTCGTGGGTCTGGCTGAAAGCGACAGTATTTATCCGTGCCAAAGTCCTGAAACGATCTGTTTCATCCGAATTCCCGACCTTGTCTGCCGCGCGCGCCGCGGCTGCGATCGGCGCGTCCGCCGTCTATGTCGGTTGTATGCGTGAAGTTTTTAATATCTCGGCAAGTCTCGCCGGTCCGGTCCTGCTGATTCTGATTCAGGCCGCGATGAGTCTCGATATTTGGATCGAGGTAGTTCCGTTTGAATTGATTCTGACGATATTCGGCGTTGCTGTTCTTTCCCCGATTTCCCTGACCTTGCCCGCGCTAAGCGCAATCTCTTTTGTCGTTGCCGCCGCTTTTCTGAGCGGCGTATCGATGCTTTGCGGGCGATTCGCCGGGCGGGAGATTTTTGCTGCTGGCGATATACTTTTTTGCTCGGCGTACAGCAGCGTCTTCGGTTTTGTCGCCGGAATTGCGTCTTTCGGATCAGGGTTGGTCTTGGCGGGTCTGGTTGCTGTCTTCGCTTGGGAACGCCTGAAAACGGCGGGAACGATTCCGCTTACGCCGTTTATCTGTCTGGCGCATGTCGTTATCGTGTATTTCGGTTTGATTCCGGCTTGATTTTTATTCGCATAGCCAAGAGACGAATAAAAAATATAAGCCCTAGAATAAAAAAAGCTCCACATCGCGGAGCTTTTTTTATTCTTACACAAATTCGTTAGGCTTTCGGACCGGCTTCGACGATTTCTTTCGCGGTCTTATCGGCGTATTTTTTGAAGTTCTGTTCAAACGAGGCGGCGAGTTTCTTCGCGGCTTCATCGTACGCGGCTTTATCGGCCCAAGTATTGCGCGGGTTCAGAAGTTCAGCAGGAACGCCCGGGCAGCTGGTCGGGATCGAAAGACCGAAGAACGGTTCTTTAACGAATTCGGCTTTGCTCAGCGTGCCGTCCAGCGCGGCCGTGACGAACGCGCGGGTATAGGGGAGCGAGAAGCGGGACCCGACGCCGTACGGACCGCCGGACCAACCGGTGTTAAGGAGCCAGACGTTGGCGTCGAATTCGGCAATTTTCTTGCCGAGGAGGTCGGCGTAAACCGACGGATGAAGCGGCAGGAAAGGCGAACCGAAGCAGGCTGAGAAGTTCGGCTGAGGCTCGGTAATCCCGCGTTCCGTACCGGCAAGTTTCGACGTATAGCCGGACATGAAGTAATACATCGCCTGGTTCTTGTCGAGTTTCGAAATCGGCGGGAGGACGCCGGAAGCGTCCGCCGTCAACATGAAGATATTGTTCGGATGCGCGCCTTGACCGTTTTCAACGATGCCGTCGATAAAATGAATCGGGTAGCTGCCGCGCGTATTTTCCGTCAAGCGGTCGCTGTCAAAATCGATAGCGCGGGTTGACGGATCGTAATCGACGTTTTCAAGAATAGCTCCGAAGCGATGAACCGCATCCCAGATCAACGGTTCGTGTTCCTGGCTCAGGCGAATCATTTTCGCATAGCATCCGCCTTCAAAATTGAAAGTTCCATTTTCGCTCCAGCCATGCTCGTCATCGCCGATAAGGAGACGGTTCGGGTCGGAAGAAAGCGTCGTTTTTCCCGTGCCTGAAAGGCCGAAGAACAGCGCCGTGTCGCCGTTGACTTTATCAACGTTCGCAGAGCAGTGCATTGTCATGATACCCTTCAGCGGCAGAATAAAGTTCATAACGCTGAAGATCGATTTCTTCATTTCGCCGCCGTAGCGCGACCCGCCGATTAAAACGATTTTCTTCGCAAAGTTCACGAGGATAAACGCTTCGGAGTTTAAGCCGTCTTCCTTATCGCCCAGAAGTCCCGGAACGCAAATAACCGTAAATTCAGGAACCTGTTCAATTCGGTCTTCCAAAGCCGGGCGAAGGAACATGTTTGAAACAAACAAGTTCGACCAAGCGAATTCCGTGATAGCGCGAACGGAAAGGCGATGATCCGGATCGGCGCCAACGGCCAAGTCGGAAACGAAAAGATCACGGCCCTGAACGTAGCCAAGCATTTTGTTATAGAGTTTATCAAATTTTTCAGGACTGATTTTGACGTTAACTTTACCCCAGTCAATTTGTTTCTCTTCTTCGGTTCCGTTATCGACGACAAAACGGTCGTTCGGAGAACGGCCGGTATATTTTCCGGTATCAACCATCAAAGCGCCGTCAGGGGAGAGGACGCCCTCGCCGCGGACAATAGCTTCATTCACTAAAACAGACGGAACAGGATTCCAGTAAACGCGGCCGGGATTTTTAATCCCGTAATTTTCCAACCCGTATTTTCCGGGAACGCCAATATTTTCCATATTACAGCTCCTTTGTATAAATTGTATGGTGCGATTGGTATTTCGTTTTTGGAAAAACCTATCGTAGATATAACGCAGGCAAACTACCCGTAAAAGAATTCCAATCAGTTAATATTATAAACTGAAAAAAAGCTTTCGGATCAAAACCCAAGCCAAAACGCAAAGACGTATGACAACTTAGTTCTGATCCGGAATTGCTTCATTCCGACGCGCCAGCTGCCGGTTCGAGTTGCGAATCCCGAAGCAAAGCAAGGCGGCGCCGGCGCTCAAAGTCAAACTAAGACACCAAACTAATGTGTAGCCGCCGGTAAGTTTGGCGGATATCCCGCCGAGCCAACTGGACGCGAACATCCCGACCTGATGAACTAAATACGCGATTCCGAAGAGCGCCGCCAGTTTCTTAGGGCCGAAAAGCGTCGTAATCAATCCGGAAGTCGGCGGAATTGTCGCCGGACCGAATAACCCGAATAAAAAAACTGTCAGATAAACATAAATCGGCGCTTTCGGTAAAAGGAGAAGCGAGAGAATAATCAAGACACGGGCGGCGTAAACGCCTCCGAGGACCTGCTTGTTATCGGAAAATCTGCATATAAATCCGCTTAAAATACACCCCGACATCGCGCCGATTCCATGAACGGAAAACGCGAAAGCAACGAGCCTTTCAGCAAAACCGTAGGATATATATTGCGAAAAGAGATGCGTCTCAATCAGCGCCATATAAAATCCGCAGGTAAAATA